>CANGOE010000127.1 GCA_947455455.1 Hyphomicrobiales bacterium | reverse complement strand
GTCTGTCGGATGCGGGTCAGATGGTCCTAGCAGGCCGAGGCGACGACTATGTCTGATCAGTCGACACGCCGGGTTCGTATCGACGAAGTGTCTGGCCTGTTCAAACGGGATGGCGCCTTCGTCGAAACAAGCCATGGCGGTCGCCAGAAGGACGGCAATTTCGTGCCGTGGGGTCGCGCCAATTTCCGCGAGGTTGTCCCCGAACTGCCCCCGCCTTCCGAGCCCGAGCAGGCAGGCGAATCCGAACAGATCTCTGAGGAGGCGCAAGCCGAGCAGGCGGCCAAAGAAGCCGCAATGCTTGCGGCCGCCGAAGCCGCTGCCGCCGCTCCGCCGCCTCCACCCCCGCCGCCGCCTGTCGAACAGGATCCAGCTCCCTCTGCCGATGAAATTCTGGCGGCGATCGAAGCGGCCCGCGAGGAAGGCCGCGCCAATGGCTATGCCCAGGGCATTGCCGCCGCCCGTCAGGAATTGAGCGAAGCCGTGCTGGCTTTGCGCTCCATGGAATCCGAGCTTGTGTTTCAGGCAGACGAAGCCCGCCAGCAGGCCGCCAATATGATGGCCCAGCATGTCCGCCGCATCGCGCAGGATCTTGCCGGCACCGTTTTTGCCGAAATTCCGCAGGAATTTATCGAGCGGATCCGTCGTGCCGCCGATCTGTTCATCCGCGCCAATACCGAATTCACCATCTCGATTTCCCGTCACGATGCCAAGGCTTTGACCGACGCTCTGGCTGGTGACGAAGTGTTTGCGTCGATCCGCGTGATTGCGGATCCCGATCTGATGCGCGGAGCCTTCCGCCTGTCTTCCCGTGATCTCGAAGTCGAGGACACCCCGCTGATCGAGGGCGGGGAAGAGGAATAGGGATGACCGAGGCCATCAAGCATCTGGAACGTTCACTGTCGGCCATCCGTTCCGAGCGGGTGATCCATGCCGTTGGTCGCGTGAAGCGGTTTGACGGGCAGATCATCCATGCCAGCGCCTTTCCGGCCTCGGTGGGGCAGGAATGCCGGATCTATCTGGATGACGGCTCGTGGGCCGAAGCTGAAGTCATTGGTTTTCTTGATGAATATACCGTTCTGGTTTTGACGGGCGGCAAAGGCGCGATTGTCGCCGGTGCGCGCGTCGAGACCGTCAAACGGGTTGATCTGGTCCCTTGCGGTGATGCCTTGCTGGGCCGTGTCTTTGATGGTGCAGGCAATGCGCTCGACGGCATGGAAGCCCCTGTTCTGCGCGAGAAATGGCCGTTGCGCGGCGAGCGGGTCAATCCCCTGCGCCGTCGTCCGGTCAAGCAGGCGCTGGATACCGGCGTGCGGGCAATGAATGCCTTGCTGACCGTGGGTGTCGGCCAGCGTATCGGGATTATCGCAGGCTCGGGGGTCGGTAAATCCTCGCTCTTGTCCACCATTGCCCGCTACACGACCGCCGAAGTGGTGGTGATCGGGTTGATCGGCGAGCGAGGACGGGAAGTGTCGGGTTTTGTCGAGGAATTACAGCAATCGCCGTCCTTCGCCCATACAATCATGGTGGCTGTGCCGGCTGATCAATCGCCGGTCTTGCGTATTCGCGGGGTCTATCGCGCCACGGCCTATGCCGAATATTTCCGCGCACGCGGCAAAAATACCTTGCTGATGATTGACAGTCTCACCCGCGTGGCCCATGCCCAGCGTGAATTGGGGCTGGCTTTGGGCGAACATCCGACGGCGAAAGGCTATCCGCCTTCGGTGATTTCACTGATCGGCAGTCTGCTGGAGCGTGCCGGTCTGGACGGGGATACCGGTGGCAGTGTGACCGCCATTTATACGGTTCTGGCCGATGGCGACGACACGACCAATGATCCAGTCGTGGATACATCGCGCGCTATTCTGGATGGCCATATCGTCTTGTCGCGTCGTCAGGCCGAGCAGGGCATCTATCCCGCCATTGATCTGGGGGCTTCGATCAGCCGCACCATGACCGATTGCGTTTCTCCCGGACAGATGACCCGCGCCCGCAAATTCCGCCGCTTGCTCAGTCTGTGGGAACAGAACCGTGATCTTGTACTGTTGGGGGGCTACCAGACCGGACAGGATCCCGAACTCGATCAGGCCTTTGCGCTCTATCCGCAATTGTTGAGCTTTATTACCCAATCCATGCATGAACGCAGCGGGCTTGTCGAAAGCGAAGCGCGTTTGCAAGCCCTGTTCCCGTGAGGAGGGCTGAATGAATTCGCGCCGCGTCAAATTGTATTCGATCAAGAAAAACATCGAATTGCTGGGTTTCCGCCGCGAGGCCGACCAGCTCAAAAGCGAGCTTGACCGTTTGAACAAGCGCATCGAGCAGGTCGCGGAACTTGAAGCCGGCTACAAACAGCAATTGGCCATGCCGGAAATGAGCGCGACCGAATATATGACGATCATCGATATCTTCCACCGCCTGTCGGAACGCAGACGGCTCGATCAGGCCCGTTATGACATGCTGGAAACCGAGCGGGCGCGCCTGACCGGCATCGTGATCAGCAAAAAGCGCGAGGTTGAGAAACTGGAAGATCAGGCCAAAACGATGGCCATGCAGGAACGTGAGGAAAAGCAGGAAATGGCGGATAAAATGATGCCTGCGCCACGCCCCCGCTAAGGGGTCCGATGGGGCAGGGCATTGAAATTGCGGCGGCAAATCGCTTGCCGTGATCGGTATCGAGTATGGCACAAAAATTGCAATATAATTGCAAATTGTGTGTTTTTGTTGTGGGGTGTTTCGTGGTTCAGAGCGTAACAGGACAGGGTGTAGCGGCGGCGGTGGATACCACTGTGAGCGATGCCGCGTCTGCACCGTCATCGACCGGAACCGGCTCGCTGTTCGATCTGACCGGCTTGCTCGACACCGTTTCGGCCAATGCCGAACTGTCCGGTGTGCCTGCAACCGACACTCCTCCTGCCGCTCTTGCTGTGGCCGCTTTGACGGCCAACCCGACCTTGGTGGCCGCGGCGGTCTCCAAGCCTCTGGATGTCAGCTCGCTGTCCTCGGTTGATGCGGGGCTGGCCTCTTTGCTGATGCTCAAGCAAACCGTGTCCAAGGGATTGGTGGCAAGCGCCGAAGCAAATTTGACGGCCAACCCGACCTTGGTGGCCGCGGCGGTCTCCAAGCCTCTGGATGTCAGCTCGCTGTCCTCGGTTGATGCGGGGCTGGCCTCTTTGCTGATGCTCAAGCAAACCGTGTCCAAGGGATTGGT
>CANGOE010000126.1 GCA_947455455.1 Hyphomicrobiales bacterium | reverse complement strand
CTCGATTTCGTCTTAATCTTGGGCATTTTGCTCTCCGTAGTGATGGCTTGCACCATCGTCATCAATGCTTGGCGATGTCTTGCGACACCGTTTCGACTCGTCATGAGCGAAAACGATCCGCCACGGCAGCCCTAATCAGCCGGTCGGATCGGAAGTGCGCTTTATAGGGGCACAACTTAGCAAATGCAACGGCTTCCGTTCAAAATTCGACAGATTCTTGTCAAATGATCCGGCCTCATGGTCTTGCATCAAAGCGTCCAATGGCTACCTTAGACAAATCAGGCGAACAAACAGGGGGAACGATGACGGAACGGCCATTATTCGACGGCGATCAATTCGACTATATTATCGTGGGCGCGGGCTCTGCCGGATGCGTCCTTGCCAATCGCCTGTCGGCCGATCCGCGCAACCGTGTCCTGCTCCTCGAAGCGGGCGGCAATGACAACTGGATCTGGTTCCATATTCCTGTCGGCTATCTGTTTGCGATCGGCAATCCGCGTGCCGACTGGATGTTCAAAACCGAACCGGAAGCCGGTTTGGGCGGCCGTTCCATCGCCTATCCGCGCGGCAAAGTGCTGGGTGGCTGTTCGGCCATCAATGCCATGATCTATATGCGCGGTCAGGCGCAGGATTACGACCGCTGGCGCGATCTCGGCCTCAATGGCTGGGGATGGGACGATTTGTTGCCGCTTTATAAAAAGCAGGAAGACCACTTCAAGCCCGATGGCCGGTTCCATCAGGCGGGTGGCGAATGGCGCATCGAACCGCCGCGCGTGCAATGGGATTTGCTCGACCGTTTCATCGATGCCGCCGAACAGGCCGGTATCCCCCGCATCGAGGATTTCAACACCGGCAACAACCATGGTTGCGCCTATTTTCAGGTGAACCAGAAAAACGGCCGCCGCTACAGCGCGGCACGCGGGTTTCTGAAACCGGTCCTCAACCGCCCCAACCTTGTCGTGCAGACCGGGGTTCTGGTTGAAAAGATCACCATCGAAAAAGGCCGCGCCACCGGCGTGCGCTACCGCCACCCGTCCGGTCAGGTGCTCGGTGCCAAAGCCGGAGCCGAGGTGATTGTATCAACGGGGGCCGTCGGCACGCCGCATCTGTTGCAATTGTCGGGCATCGGTCCGGCGCAGATGTTGCGTGACAACGGCGTCGAGGTCGTGCTCGACAAGCCCGGTGTCGGCGCGAACTTGCAGGATCATCTGCAAATCCGGCCCATCTATAAGGTGTCGGGCGTGAAAACCATGAATAGCGACTATCAATCCCTGTTCAACCGCGCCGTGATGGGGCTGGAATATCTGTTCAAGCGCACCGGCGCGCTGACCATGGCACCGTCACAATTGGGGGCGTTCACCACCTCGTCGCCCGCCTATGACCGGCCCAATCTGCAATTCCATATCCAGCCGCTGTCGCTTGATAAATTCGGCGATCCCCTACACACCTTCCCCGCGTTTACCGCCAGCGTGTGCAATTTGCGGCCCAGCAGTCGCGGCACCATCACGCTGGACGGATCCGATCCGGCAAAACAACCCAAAATCGCCCCCAACTATCTGTCCACCGATGAGGACCGTCAGGTTGCCGCCGATGCCTTGCGGGTGATCCGCAAGGTGATCAGCCAGCCGGCTTTGGCCGCTTTCAAACCGGAGGAATACCGCCCCGGCGCGCATCTGACCTCGGACGAGGATCTGGCCATTGGGGCGGGAGCGGTTGCCTCCACCATTTTCCATCCGGTCGGCACTGCCAAGATGGGCGTGGAATCCGATCCGATGGCGGTGCTGGATGACCGCCTGCGGGTGCGCGGGATTGACGGATTGCGGGTGGTCGATGCCTCCGTGATGCCGTTTATCACCTCGGGCAATACCGCCGCCCCCACCATGGTGATTGCCGAAAAGGCCGCCATCATGATCGCCGAAGATGCGGGACGCTGATCGATCATGATTGTGCATGCGGCGCTGACAGCCTTCAGGCAGATTTTTTCAACACATTTCCGCTCGCTGATGTGGCGATGCCTTGGCCTGACCATTGTCTTGCTGGTTGTGGCCAAGCTGGGCCTGACCTTCCTGATCGACTGGTGGATCCAGCAACTCACCTTGGCCAACGAACATTCTTGGCTGGCCACGGCACTGAGCGTGACGGCCAGCCTGGGGCTGTTGTTTTTCTCGTTCTATCTGCTGCCGAGCATTTCCATGCTGGTCTCCAGCTTTTTCGTCGACGAGGTGGCCGAAAAAATCGAGCGGCTGAATTATGCCGAAGAGCCGGTCGGCGTGCCGATGACGACGGGGCGGTCGCTGAAAGAAGGGGTGCGCTTCGGCCTGCTGGCGCTGGGGGTCAATCTGGCCGCGCTGATGCTGTTGCTGTTGCCGGGCATCAATGTGCTGGTGTTTTTCTTCGCCAATGCGCTGTTACTGGGGCGGGAATATTTCGGGCTGGCGGCCGGACGCTTCAAGGACAGCGACACAGCCCGAACCATGCGGCGCGACCATTCGATGACCGTCAACCTCTGCGGGCTGGTGCTGGCGGGATTTTTGATGGTCCCGCTTCTCAACCTGTTCACGCCGCTGTTTGCCACCGCCATGATGGTGCATGTGCACAAAGCCCTGCACCATCGTGATCTGCGCAGGAATGGCGCGTAACGGCAATCAGGCGTAGCGGCCGGACGCGAACTGGCCGCCCTTGCGGAACCGCCAGAGATAATTGGGCACCACCGCCTCGATGGTTTCGGGCACAATGCCCAACCCTTCGAGCGTGCGGCCATCCTTGATGGCCTTGGCGGACACGACATTGTCATGCTCGAGCAAAGCCACCTGATCGCGGGTGATCAGAAACTCTTCAGGCAACATGCCGAAGGTCGCATATTTGGCAAATTCCAGCAGACCCGCCTGAATCCGCGCCAGTTTGAACGGCAGTGGCACCAGTGCCGGATCACGATCGATGGTTTTCAGGATGAAACGCACCAACTCCTCGAAACTGCGGACCTCGCGGCCCCCCAGCTCATAGGTCGCACCGGCTTTCAGCTCGCCATCCACCGCACGCGCCACCACTTCGGCGACATCGCCGACATAGACGGGCTGGAACAGGGTCTTGCCGCCGCCGATCAGAGGCAGAAACGGCAACATCGTTGCCAGATCGGCAAAGCGGTTGAAAAACTGGTCTTCGGGACCAAACACAATCGACGGGCGCAAGACGATCACATCCTTGCGGGCGGCGCGCATATAGGCTTCGCCTTCGGCCTTCGAACGGGCATAGGCCGAAGCCGAGGCCTCGTCCGCCCCGATGGCAGACAGATGCACGATACGGCCGACACCGGCGGCCTTGGCCGCTTCGGCAATTACTTTCGCACCCTTGGCCTGCACCGTGGCAAAACGCTGTTTGCCGCCTTCGGCCAGCAAGCCGACCAGATTGATCACCGCATCGGAGCCTGCCACCGCATGGGCGACCGAATCGGGAAAGCGCAAATTGGCCTGCACGGCATGGATTTGCCCTGCCGAACCCAGAGGCTGGAGAAAATGCGCCAGATCGGGACGGCGCACCGCCACACGGATCCGGTAGCCACGCCGGGCCAAAGCCCTGACCACATGCCGTCCGACAAAACCGGACCCGCCAAACACTGTCACCAATTGACCGGCTGCGTTGTTCATGATCGCTCTCCACGCCTGTTCACGCCAAGGGTCATAATCAATGCGCGCGCGCCTGT
>CANGOE010000125.1 GCA_947455455.1 Hyphomicrobiales bacterium | reverse complement strand
GTATGAAATGGACATCACCCAGAAAGGGATGATCGACGTTTGTGCGGAATTCGAGGCCCATTGGATCGGTCAGCAGGTTGATGACGATCTGGAAATGCGCGAGGCGGAACTCTCGTTCTTCAAGGATATTATCGGCGGGGTGATCACCCACCAGAGCGAGATCGACAAGACCATCGACAATGCGCTGGCCAAAGGCTGGCCATTGGTGCGGATCGAGGTTGTGTTGCGTTCGATCATGCGGGCAGGGGTCTACGAGATCAGCCAGCGCAGGGATGTGCCGCCCAAGGTCAGCATTTCGGAATATGTCGATGTGACCCATGCCTTTTATGCCGGCGACGAGCCGGGCATGGTCAATGCCGTGCTCGACCATGTGGCGCGTGATCTGCGTGCCGATGAATTGGGACCAAAACGCAGTTAGGCCGGATTTCGGGCGCGAGATACAATCGTGACGGTGCTGGAGGTCACAATGGGTCGTCTGTCCGAAGATCAACTGATTGCCCAATGGCTGGCCCCGATGGCCGGTCCTGCCGGACTGGGGTTGCGTGACGATGCCGCCCTGTTGACCCCGCCTGCGGGGTGCGAGCTGGTGATGACGGTGGATGCGCTGGTGGCTGGCATCCATTTTTTCCCCGATGATCCGCCAGCCTCGATTGCGCGCAAGCTCCTCGGGGTCAATCTGTCCGATCTGGCGGCCAAGGGGGCTGATCCGGTCGGATTCCTGTTGGCGATGATGTTGCCCGACGCGCTCACCAATGACTGGATCAAGTCCTTTATCGATGGTCTGGCCAAGGCCGCGCAAGACAGCGGTTGTCCGCTGATCGGCGGTGATACCACCCGTATCGATGGTCCGCTGGCCCTGTCGTTGACGGCGATCGGCTCGGTCCCCCATGGACAGATGGTGCGGCGGACAACCGCAAAGGCCGGTGATGTCATTGCCGTGACCGGCACAATCGGCGATGCCGCGCTGGGTCTGGTGCTCCAGCAAACCAAAGCCGCGGAAGGATTGGCGCAGTTGGGGGCGGACGGCCAGGCATTCTTGCTCGATCGCTACCGCCATCCCCGCCCCAGACATGCTCTCGCCCGAGCCTTGCGGGCGCATGCCAGTGCGGCCATGGATGTGTCGGACGGATTGGTGGGCGATTGCCGCAAGCTGTTGCAAGCCTCCGGCTGTGGCGGCGTGGTCTGTCTGGATGATGTGCCATTGTCCGATGCTGTCCGTGAGGCCGTCACGGCGGCCCCCGATCTGTTCAGGCGGGCGGTGACCGGTGGCGATGATTACGAGATTGTGCTGTGCGCGCCAGAGCCGCAGTTCAAGGCCCTGCAGGCCGTAGCGGCAGAATGCGGCGTGCCGGTGCACCTGATCGGGCGCGTGACCGGCGGGCCGGATGTGCTGTTCACCCATCAAGGGGGTG
Source organism: Hyphomicrobiales bacterium (assembly GCA_947455455.1). Taxonomy (GTDB): domain Bacteria; phylum Pseudomonadota; class Alphaproteobacteria; order Rhizobiales; family Beijerinckiaceae; genus CAIYZJ01. The sequence continues at coordinate 2,362 of CANGOE010000125.1, read as the reverse complement.
ATATGAGCTTCGCGCATGGCTCGTTCCAGCATTTTTGATTGACTATCAAGGGGTTGGTGGCGGTTTGTTGGGAGATTGAGTCATCTCTCAGCATCAAAGGCTTCGGATGCTGGCGCGAGCGGACGGGTCTGCCCTCTTGCGGTCGGGCGCGTTTGGCCGCTCTATGCGGATACGGTTTTTTCGACCATCATCACATCATAAAAACGAGTCTTGGGAAGGACTTCAAGGCAATGGTTCAATCCTCTCATCAACCGGCTGTCCAGCATGATGACAATCGTCTGGCCCGGCGCAATGCGTTGTTTCTGGCGGCGGCAACCGCGCTGGCAGGGGCCAATGCCTCGGTGATTTTTGCAACCGGTGCCATTACCGGTGCGCGGATGGCCCCCGATCCCGCCTATGCCACAGCGCCCGTCTCGATTTTTGTGGTGGGGATGGCCTGCGGCACTTTGCCGGTCGGCTATATCGCGCGCCGTTATGGCCGCAAAGCCACTTTTGCCCTCGGGACCTGTTGCGGCATGTTGATGGGGCTGATTGCCTGCGCGGCGGTGATCAACAATTCCTTTGCGCTTTATTGTCTGGCGACGTTTTTTGGCGGGCTTTACGGCTCTGTGGCCCAGTCATTCCGCTTTGCGGCGGCGGATACGGCAACCCCAAAATTCCGTCCCAAGGCGATTTCATGGGTGATGGCAGGCGGTGTGTTTGCCGGCGTGCTTGGCCCGCAACTGGTGTCGATGACCATGACATTGTGGGAACCGCATCTGTTTGCCGCCAGCTATCTGGCGCAGGCCGTTGTTGCATTTGTTGCACTGGTGGTGCTGATGCAGGTCAAGGCCGGCCCGCCCGTCTCGGTGGTGGACGAGTTGAAGGCGCGGCCTTTGGCGGAAATTACCCGCCAGCCGCGTTTTGTGCTTGCCGCGATTTGCGGTGTGGTCTCTTACGGGCTCATGAATCTGGTGATGACCTCGGCCCCTCTGGCCATGCAGATGTGCGGCCATGCGGTGCGTGATTCCAATCTGGCGATCCAATGGCATGTGATGGCGATGTATGGGCCGAGCTTCTTTACCGGATCGCTGATCAGCCGTTTCGGCGCACCCAAAATCATCAGTGCCGGTTTGGCCTTGCTGGCCGCGGCGGCTTTTGTCGATGTGTCGGGCAATGATGTGGCCCATTTCTGGCTGGGGCTGATTTTGCTTGGTGTCGGCTGGAATTTCGGCTTTGTCGGGGCCACGGCCATGGTCGCCGAAACGCATCATCCCTCCGAGCGCAACAAGGTGCAGGCGTTCAACGATTTCCTAATCTTCGGCACGATGGCGATCGGATCCTTCTCTTCGGGCAAAATTTTGACCGATTTCGGCTGGGATTCTGTCAATCATGTCGTGTTTCCGCCTGTTGTGATCGGTCTGGTCGCGCTGGTCTGGCTGGCACAACGGCGCAAAACGGTGCATGCCTGACCTCGCACTGCTGTGTTCTGACGGTTTTTTCTCCCAAACCTGTGCTTGACCAAACGGGCGAAGGGGTAAAAACTGTCCGATGATGTTTGTTCGGATCTGTATTTTTGCGATTCATGCGTCATCAATAAAAAGACGACATACCATCAGGGAGTAAGAGCAGGGCTCACAGTTGATCATCACGTATGTGACGCATTGCGTAGACGCTGTTTGACCTGTCCGGAATTGAAACAAGAAGGACGGCACAATGACAATGGGACTGATTATCTTCGGCGGGCTTCTTGCGCTCGTCTATGGCATGTGGGCGATTGCCGATGTCATGAAGCAGGATGCGGGAAATGCCCGTATGCAAGAAATTGCCGCGGCGATTGCTGAAGGCGCGCAAGCCTATCTCAACCGCCAATATACAACGATTTCCTATGTCGGTGTGGCCCTGTTTGCCCTGCTGGCCTGGTTGCTGGGCTTGCCTGTGGCGATCGGCTTTGCCATCGGCGCGGTGCTGTCGGGGGCGGCGGGCTATATCGGCATGAACGTGTCGGTACGCGCCAATGTGCGCACGGCGCAGGCGGCCTCCAAGTCGCTGGCGGCCGGTCTGGATGTGGCGTTCAAAGCCGGTGCCGTGACCGGGATGCTGGTGGCGGGTCTCGCTCTGCTCGGTGTGGCGGTCTATTACGCCGTGCTGACCGGACCGATGGGCCTGAAGCCATCCGACCGCATTGTCATCGATTCTCTGGTTGCTCTCGGCTTCGGCGCGTCGCTGATCTCGATCTTTGCCCGTCTGGGCGGCGGGATCTTCACCAAGGGCGCCGATGTGGGCGCCGATCTGGTGGGCAAGGTCGAAGCGGGTATTCCAGAAGATGATCCCCGCAATCCTGCCACCATTGCCGACAATGTCGGCGACAATGTCGGCGATT
>CANGOE010000124.1 GCA_947455455.1 Hyphomicrobiales bacterium | reverse complement strand
GGTGCCAAGAAGCGTCCCCATTATTCGATCGTTGTGGCCGACAGCCGCTACCCACGCGATGGCCGCTTCATCGAAAAGATCGGCACGTTCAACCCGATGCTGGCCAAGGACAATGCCGAGCGCGTCAAGCTCGATGCCGAAAAGGCCAAGGATTGGCTGGCAAAAGGCGCACAGCCGACCGACCGCGTCGAGCGTTTTCTCGATGCCATGGGCCTGTTGAAGCGCAAGGCACGCAACAATCCTGAAAAGGCACAGCCCAAGAAGAAGGCCGTGGAACGCGCCGCCGCCAATGCGGCCGCTGCCGAAGCAGCTGTTGCCGCTGCTGCGGCTCCTGCCGAAGCGCCAGCTGCCGAATAATCCGGCTGTCTGAAACATAGAGAGACTCCATGGCTCGTCGGCCTGCCGATCACGTGTCCCGCACCCCTGCCGCCAAGGCGGGTGCGGAGCCACGTTTCGTGAGGCCGGCGGATCATGTCGTGATTGCGGTTGTGGGGGCTCCCCACGGCCTGCGCGGCGAGGTGCGGGTCAAATCCTACACCGAAGATCCGATGGCGGTCGGCGATTATGGCCCGCTGTTGGGAGCCGATGGCAAATCCTACCGCATCAAGGCCCTGCGTCCGGTCAAGGACGATATCATTATTGCACGGCTTGACAGTGTGGCCGATCGCACCGCCGCCGAAGCCATAACCAATCTCATCCTGTCGGTGGCGCGCGGCCAATTGCCGCCGGTCGAAGACGATGATGAATTCTACCATGCCGATCTGGTCGGGCTGTCTGTGATGGACGAGACCGGCGCAACCATCGGACAGGTGGTCGGTCTCATGAATTTCGGCGCGGGCGACATGCTCGACATCAAACTCAACCGCCCCGGTCCGACCGCTCTTTTGCCCTTTACCAAGGCTTTTGTGCCGACCATCGATCTGGCCCAGAAGGTGATCCATGCCCGCCCGCCCGCCGATTTCGGCGTGGACACGCCGCCGCCAGCCGGACAAAGCGAAGGCAAACCGAAACAGAGCGGACGCGACAAGGCATGAGCGGCACCCAAGCCCTCGCACAGGCAGACCCTGCCGGATTCCGCTTTTCCTGCACTGTTCTGACACTTTATCCCGACATGTTTCCCGGACCGCTCGGCCACTCGCTGGCCGGTACCGCCTTGCAACAGGGCCTGTGGTCGCTGGATGCTTACGACATCCGCCAGCACGGACAGGGCCGTCACCGCATCGTCGATGATACAACGGCCGGAGGTGGCGCTGGCATGGTGTTGCGGGCCGATATTCTCGCCCAAGCCATTGATGCCGCAAGTCCTGCCGGGGATCCGCGTCCGCGCCTGCTGATGTCGCCGCGCGGCAAGCCCCTCACCCAGGCCCGCGTGCGTGATCTTGCCGCCGGACCGGGCGCGGTCATCGTCTGCGGGCGTTTCGAGGGGGTGGACGAGCGGGTGATCGGCGCGCGCCAGCTCGAAGAGGTCTCGATCGGCGATTATATTCTGTCGGGCGGTGAAATGGCGGCCATGGTGTTGCTGGATGCCTGTGTGCGGCTGATCCCCGGCGTGATGGGCAAAGAGGCCTCCGGCGAGGACGAGAGTTTCGAACACGGCCTGCTTGAATACCCCCACTATACCCGCCCGCGTGAATGGGAAGGGCGGGTGATTCCCGATATTCTGCTGTCGGGTGACCACAAGAAAATTGCCGAATGGCGGCATGCCCAAGCCTTGCACCTCACGCAGACCAGACGGCCGGATCTGCTCAAAAGATAATCACCGCTTTGCTTTGCGTCGCGATAACGGCAATATGCCTGCATCAGCGGCACATAACCGGATCAAAGCCTTGATTTTTATCTCCCTTTTATCTGCCTATATTCTGAGCCAGTTTTTCCGCGTTTTTCTCAGCGTGATTGCGGTCGATCTGACCCGTGAATTGGGGCTGAATGCCGCCGATCTGGGTGCGGTATCGGCGATCTGGTTTGCGACTTTTGCCCTGGCGCAATTTCCCGTGGGATTTCTGCTCGACCGCTTCGGCCCGCGCCGCACGGTGGGCGGCTTGCTGATGGTGGCCGTGCTTGGCGGGATCTGGTTTGCTTTGGCCCGCACCTATACCGATTGTCTATTGGGCATGGCTTTGATCGGGATCGGCTGTTCGCCGGTGCTGATGGGATCCCTGTTCGTGTTTGGCCGCTCCTATCCGGCCGACCGCTTTGCCATGATGGCCTCGCTGATGATCGGCTTGGGATCGTTCGGCAATCTGATCAGCTCGAGCCCGCTGGCCTGGGGTGTCGCGCATGTCGGCTGGCGCTGGAGCCTCGGCTTCATAGTCCTGCTGACCGGCTTGAGTGCGACTTTCATTCTTGCGATGCTGAAAGACCCGCCGGTGATTGCCTCCTCCGAGCCCTCCAGCGGGCTTTGGCAGGGCATTTGCCGGATTGCCGGTATCAAGGCCCTCTGGCCGCTGATGCCGCTGACCGTGATCAGCTATGCGGTGATTGTGGCCACGCGCAGTCTATGGATCACACCGTTTTTCAGGGATGTGCACGGCTCCGATCTGCAGGAACTGGGTCTGGTAGCGCTGATGATGAGCGTAACGATGACCATCGGGGCGCTGGCCTATGGCCCGGTCGAGCGCTGGAGCGGTTCCCCGCGCCGCACCACGTTATGGGGCAGTCTGGTCACCGGGATCAGCTTCATCATCATGGGCCTATTCGGGCCTGAGAGCTTTGTCACCTCGCTGGCCTGTCTGGCGATTGTGGGCGGAGCCGGACTGACCTACGGCATTTTGATGAGCCATGCCAAACTGTTCATTCCCGCCGATGTGCTGGGACGCGGGATTACCCTGCTCAATTTCCTGTTCATCGCAGGAGCCGGCGTGATCCAGTATGGTTCGGGTCAACTGGTGCAGGCCACGCTTGATCTCGGCACCTCGCCTGCGGCGGCTTATTCAAAACTGTTTATGCTGTTCGGATTGATCCTGCTGGGCAGTGCCGCCATCTATACCCGCTCCGACGAACGGCCCGCATCGGCGCAATGAACAAAATGCAGGGTTGATAAAAATCCCTGTCTCCACTACCTCGATGCAGGCTTAACATTACAGGAGTGAACAGGATGACCGATCATCAGGACGTTTCCTCTGGTTATGTGTTTCCCCCACGGCTTCGCGATGGCTACAAGGCCTTCATGTCGGGGCGCTTTCCGCAAGAACAACACCGTTTCGAAGAATTATCGGGATCGGGCCAATCGCCCGAAGTGATGGTGATCGGCTGTTGCGACAGCCGCGTGTCGCCCGAAGTCATTTTCGATGCGCGTCCGGGCGAAGTGTTCGTGGTCCGCAATGTCGCCAATATGGTGCCGCCGTTTGAAACCCAAGGGGTATTCCACGGCACATCGGCCGCGCTTGAATTTGCGGTGCAGGCCTTGCGTGTCAAACATATCGTGGTGCTTGGCCATGGCCGTTGCGGCGGTGTACGGGCCTTTGCCGATGATTCCGCGCCACTGTCGCCCGGTGATTTCATCGGCCAATGGATGACGCTGATCAAACCGGCCGCCGAGCGTGCCGGACCCCGCGGGCAAACCCCGCTCGGTGATTATGTCGAAAAGCTCGCACTGATCTCGATTGCCCAGAGCCTTGACAATCTGATGACATTTCCCTGCGTCAGCACGCTGGTCTCACGCGGCAAACTGCAACTGCACGGGGCCTATTTCGATGTGACGACAGGAGTACTGGCGATCCGCGATCCGCATACCGGCCTGTTCACCCCCGCCGAACCCGAAGCACGGGCAAGGGTCTCGCTGTTTCGCGCCGAAGCGGTCTGATCAACAAAAAAGCCCGATGGTTAACCATCGGGCTTTGATGACCGGTTTTTATCAATTCACTCAGGCCTTTTTGGCCTTGATCAGCTTGCGGTTGATGCAGGCTTCGGCGATCTGGATGGCGTTCAATGCCGCGCCCTTGCGCAGATTGTCGGACACGCACCAGAAGGCCAGACCGTTTTCAACCGTGTGATCCTCGCGGAT
>CANGOE010000123.1 GCA_947455455.1 Hyphomicrobiales bacterium | reverse complement strand
TCGGCGTGATGTATGGGTCTCCCGAAACCACCACGGGCGGCAATGCGTTGAAATTCTATGCCTCGGTGCGTCTCGATATCCGCCGCATCGGCTCGATCAAGGACAAGGAAGAGGTGATCGGCAACACCACCCGCGTCAAGGTCGTCAAAAACAAGGTGGCGCCGCCCTTCAAGCAGGTGGAATTCGACATCATGTATGGCGAGGGCGTGTCCAAGATGGGCGAGTTGGTCGATCTCGGCGTGAAAGCGGGGATTGTCGAAAAGTCCGGTGCGTGGTTCTCCTATGACAGCGTGCGTCTGGGGCAGGGGCGCGAGAATGCCAAAACCTTCCTGAAAGAACATCCCGATGTCGCGGCCAAGATCGAATCCCAGATCCGCCAGAATTCGGGTCTGATTGCCGAACGGATTCTCGAACAGGCCGATCCGACCGCCGAAGATCTGGACGAGGGCACTGCATAACCCTTATTCCGTTTGCCGGATCATCCGGCGGCGCGGGTTCGTGGTTGCAACTGCTTCGGGCTGTAACCACGGCGTGTGGCGTGGGTAGTAAGGTAAAAGGGCACGGTTTCGTGCCCTTTTACTTGTTCCGGGGTCTTTTTATCCGCTTTGCTCACAGATGTTATGCTGATCGCACTGGCGTGCTCTCGACAGGGGCGGGGCTTTGGCACTATGAACAAAGGGAGTGAATGGGGCACTTTGTCCCGATTTGTCGTGACGATGAAGCATAGGGTCTGATGCAATGAGCGGCGTGAATGAAATCCGGGCGACCTTTCTTGATTATTTCGGCAAGCATGGGCACGAGATTGTCCCTTCTTCGCCTCTGGTGCCGCGCAATGATCCGACCTTGATGTTCACCAATGCGGGCATGGTGCAATTCAAGAATGTGTTTACCGGCATGGAAAAGCGCGCCACCCAGCGCGCCACCACCTCGCAAAAATGCGTGCGGGCCGGCGGCAAGCATAACGATCTCGACAATGTCGGCTATACCGCCCGCCACCACACATTTTTCGAAATGCTCGGCAATTTCTCGTTCGGCGACTATTTCAAGCCCGATGCGATCGAACTGGCATGGAATCTGATCACCAAGGAATACGGCCTGCCCAAGGACAAATTGCTGGTCACGGTCTATTCCGAGGACAACGAGGCCCACGCACTGTGGAAAAAGATTGCCGGTTTCTCGGATGACCGGATCATCCGTATTCCGACCTCCGATAACTTCTGGGCAATGGGCGATACCGGTCCTTGCGGTCCGTGCTCTGAAATTTTCTATGACCATGGCGATCATATTCCGGGCGGCCCTCCCGGTTCTCCCGACGAGGATGGCGACCGTTTCATCGAGATCTGGAATCTGGTGTTCATGCAATATGAGCAGGTCTCGCTGAGCGAGCGGATTTCCCTGCCCAAGCCGTCGATCGATACCGGCATGGGTCTGGAGCGGATTTCGGCGGTGTTGCAGGGCACCCATGACAATTACTCGACCGACCTGATGCGCGCGCTGATCCGTGCGGTTGCCGATGTGACGGGCGTTGATCCCGAAGGGCAGGTCAGCCACCGCGTCGTGTCCGATCACTTGCGCGCGACCTCCTTCCTGATCGCCGATGGCGTGTTGCCCTCCAATGAGGGGCGCGGCTATGTGTTGCGCCGGATCATGCGCCGCGCCATGCGGCATTTGCAATTGCTCGGCTCGCGCGAGCCGGTGATGTACAAGCTGGTGGCGGCGCTGGCGCGTGAAATGGGACAGGCCTATCCCGAGCTGATCCGCGCCCAATCGCTGATCGAGGAAACCCTTCGCCTCGAGGAAAGCCGGTTCCGCAAAACGCTCGAGCGCGGCTTGACCATTCTGGATGACGAGACCCGCACATTGACCCAAGGGGCGAAACTGTCGGGTGAAACCGCTTTTACGCTGTATGATACCTATGGTTTCCCGCTCGATCTGACGCAGGATGCCTTGCGTGCGCGCGGCATGGGCGTGGATGTCGACGGCTTCAACACCGCGATGGAACGGCAACGTGAAAAGGCGCGTGCGGCGTGGTCCGGCTCGGGCGATGCGGCCACCGAAAAGGTCTGGTTCGGCTTGCGCGAAACCTGCGGGGCCACCGAGTTTCTGGGCTATGACACAGAGAAAGCCGAAGGCGTTGTCGCCGCCATTGTCGCTGACGGCGCGGAAGTGGCCGAGGTCGAGGCGGGTGGAAATGCCTGGGTTGTGTTGAACCAGACCCCGTTCTATGGCGAATCCGGCGGTCAGGTCGGTGATACCGGCGTGTTGTTTGCCGCTGGCTTCAAGGCCGTGGTGCGCAATACGCAGAAGAAACTGGGCGATCTGTTCGTTCACGAGGTGCAGGTCGAGCTTGGCACCCTCAAGCGCGGCATGGCACTGGAACTGCAGGTCGACCATTCCCGCCGCTCCTCCATCCGCGCCAACCATTCGGCCACCCATTTGTTGCACGAGGCCCTGCGGCTGGTGCTGGGGGACCATGTGGCGCAAAAGGGCTCGATGGTCTCGCCAGATCGTTTGCGGTTCGATTTTTCCCATCCCAAGCCGATTTCCGAGGCTGAGTTGGAGCAGGTCGAGACGATTGCCAACAGGATTGTTTTGCAAAATGACGCGGTCGTCACGCGCCTGATGGGCGTGGATGAAGCCATTGCGCAAGGTGCGCGCGCTTTGTTCGGTGAAAAATACGGCGAGGAGGTCCGCGTGGTCTCGATGGGCCTGCCGTCCGGGGATTCCAACCATGCTTTCTCGGTCGAATTGTGCGGCGGGACCCATGCCAATCGCACCGGGGATATCGGTCTGGTGACCATCGTGTCCGAGGGCGCGGTGGCGGCCGGTGTCCGCCGGTTGGAGGCGATGACGGGCGAAGCGGCGCGCCTTTACCGTGCCGAGGAATCGCGCCGGTTGCGTGATCTGTCCTCTTTGCTCAAAGTGCCGTCACAGGATGCGGCCGAACGGCTGAGCGCTTTGATCGAGGAGCGGCGCAAGCTCGAGCGCGATCTGTCCGATGCCCGCAAGAAGCTGGCAATGGGCGGCGGCAGTGGCGGCGCGGGTTCCGACATTGTCGAGATCAACGGCATCAAGCTGATGGCGCGTCTGGTCACCGGTGTCGAGATGAAAGACCTCAAAGCTCTGGTGGACGAGGGCAAGGCGCAAGTCGGCTCCGGCATCGTGGCCATTGTCGCAGTGGCCGAGGATGGCAAGGCCGGTGCCGTGGTCGGTGTGACGGCCGATCTGACCGACCGTTTCAACGCGGTCGATCTGGTCCGTGTGCTGTCTGAAACTCTTGGCGGCAAAGGCGGCGGCGGCCGCCCCGACATGGCCCAAGCCGGCGGCCCGGATGGCGAAAAGGCCCAGGCGGCTCTGGATGCAGTCAAGGCGCGGCTGTAAGAGTGAGTGGAGGGGCGGCGCTGTTTGCGTTGACCCCTTCTGTTCGGATTTTTGAGCTGGATGTCGTGATCGAAGCAAGTCGTGGATGGCCGGGACAAGCCCGGCCATGACGCTTCTGATGGGTTATTTCCGCTCCAAGGCCTGCTGAACCGGTTCAGTTTTCTGGATCATTCTCTTCTGTCATCCACAGAAGTCGTGGATGGCCGGGACAAGCCCGGCCATGACGGTTTGATTGTGATCACCGCCTCAAAAACCACCCCTGTCATGCCCGCCCTTGTGGCGGGCATCCACGACTTTTTACAATTTGTGTCCGGATGTTGTGGTTTGGGTGACCTAAGCCAATAAAGACCAAGCCCAATGCAACCCCGCCAAAATGTGAGCGGGTGTTGTCTTCCAAGCGCTTCAGTCTTAATCGCCCACAAAAAAAGCCCCGAAGCAGTCACCTGCATCGGGGCTGAAACCTTCAGAAAACGCCGGCCTTAGTGGCCCATTTCAATCCGCAGATTGGCGTCGATCTTGTCGAGGAAGCCGGTGGTCGACAGCCACTTCTGGTCGGCGCCGACCAGCAGGGCCAGATCCTTGGTCATGAAACCGGCTTCGACCGTGTCGACACAGACCTTTTCGAGCGTGTCGGCAAAGCGCTTCAACTCGTCATTGCTGTCGAGCTTGGCGCGGTGG
>CANGOE010000122.1 GCA_947455455.1 Hyphomicrobiales bacterium | reverse complement strand
GCGATTATCAACTTTTTCGATACAGTCTTCGACCGTCACGCGAGCCATGCGCGCTCCGTTAAGTTAGTGGTTTCGGGACATGAACGGTGCTGATACACGCTTTTGCATCTTCGTGCAATGTTTTAGCAGATTTTTCGATCTTTCTTGCAACAATCTGTTCAACGCCACATTGTCCGCCCTCAAAAGTCCGGGAAGAAGACCTGCCAATTTAAACTTACAGCAAAACCGAACTCAGTGGTTTATCCATTAGATTTTCACAAACTTTTGCGTGTATTTTGTTAGAGATTCGTTGGCTTTTTGACTTTAAAAGTCCAAAAAACCATTGAAAAAACCAAGGGGTCTATGCTAAAAACGCTGATTGATTGTCGCATTAGAGTTTTTCATCGTTTTATTCAGTTCCAGCGGTGCGCTTGACAATTTGTTCTTTCAATGAACAAATTCAACCTAAGGTGGAATATGCGCGGTATTTCTATCATTTATTTCGGTGTTTCAGAGATATGATTTATCGTGTGTTTTTGGCTGAATATGGTGCTGTCATTCAACACAAACCCTCTGGCAACCCAGATTTTCTGGATCAGACTTAATCCATAGTTCATTTTAAGGTTATCCCATGCCGCGTGCCGAAAGAACTGCCCTCTTCATTGATGGTGCCAATTTATATGCGACTGCCAAAGCTCTTGGTTTCGACATTGATTATAAAAGATTGCTGAAAGAATTTCAGGGCCAGGGCCAGCTTGTGCGGGCCTTTTATTATACCGCTCTGATCGAAGATCAGGAATATTCGTCGATCCGTCCGCTGATCGACTGGCTCGACTATAACGGCTATCGGGTCGTGACCAAACCGACCAAGGAATTTGTCGATTCGCTCGGCCGCCGCAAGGTCAAGGGCAATATGGACATCGAGCTGGCCATCGACGCGCTTGAGCTGGCCCCCTACATCGACCACATGGTGCTGTTTTCCGGCGATGGCGATTTCCGCTCGCTGGTGGAAGCCATGCAACGTCGCGGGGTCCGCGTATCGGTTGTGTCCACCATCACGTCACAGCCTCCGATGGTGGCAGATGAATTGCGCCGCCAAGCCGACGAGTTCATCGACATCGTCAATCTGACGAACCGCGTCGGTCGCGACGGCGGCAGTGAACGGCAGGAGCGCACCCCGCGTGAACGCCGCCCCGTCGAGGATGACAGCGACAACGCCTGATTGGATCGGGCCGGACGAAACTATGACAAGAATTGAGGGATCATCATGACACATTCTGATGATCCCTTTTTTGTATCACAACCGCGCCAACACTTTCCCGATGCGCCCAGAGATTGCCCGCTCTGCCCGCGCCTGAGCACCTTCCGCAATGCCCATCGAAAGACCCAAGCCGACTGGCACAATGCGCCTGTCCCCTCGTTCGGTGATCAGAACGGACGGTTGCTGATTGTCGGGCTTGCCCCGGGCCTGCAGGGGGCCAACCGCACCGGCAGGCCGTTTACCGGTGATTATGCGGGCGATCTGCTCTACAGCACGCTGGATCGGTTCGGGTTTTCAACCGGACAATTTCGGGCACGTCCCGATGACGGCCTGAGGCTCGATGATTGTCTGATTACCAATGCGGTGCGCTGTGTGCCTCCCGAAAACAAGCCGACACCGGAAGAAATCCGTCTGTGCCGGAGCTATCTGGAGGCCACCATCGCCGCCATGCCGGATTTACGCGCTATTGTCGCGCTGGGCCGGATTTCGCATGACAGTGTGGTGCGCGCTTTGGGCCTGCCGCTGAAAGCCGCCCCCTTCAAACACGGGGCCAGCCATGATCTCGCAAGTATGGCGGGACAGAACCTCACCCTGTTCGACAGCTATCACTGCTCGCGCTACAACACCAATACCGGCGTGCTGACGGCCGAGATGTTCCACGCCGTGTTTCAGGCCGTGCGCAACAGGCTTGATACTATCTGAAGTTGCCGAACACCATGTCTGGCGCGCTGAGATTGTGGCGCGAGGGAACGAGCCGTCCGGCCCACAATTCGGTCACAGCCGCATCGGTAAAGGAAAAGATCGGCGCTTCCTTCCACTGCGTGCCATCCTTAGTGCGCCATGCCACTTCCGCCATATCATTGTTGGTTTGGGTGACATACATCGAGCGCAAGGCGGCCAGTGGATAGTTTTTCGGAATGTCCTTGTAATCGACATCCAGCACGATGCGGTCCTGATCGATGATCTTGATCGCAATGGTGGCCGAACCACCGCGTTTGAACGACAGCGTGAACAGCTTTTTATCCGGATCGAAGCTGATCTCTTTCAAATCGACAATCGGACGGATCTGGGTTTCCACCGGACCGATCAGGAAGGACGAGCCATAGGCCGACCAGTTCAAATGAGCAGGCGGCAGAGGACGGGCGCGCCAATAGCCATCGGGTGGATAGAACACCAGCACCTCTTCGGCGCGTTCCTTGTGGCGGATCCAGAACTGGACGAAGTGCAACCCCGTTTCGACCCGATTGCCGACTTTGACCGGCACCGTACCGGGACGCCAGAAAGAGGGATAGGCATAGCCTGTCAACCACATTTCAGGGGTTTCAAAAAAGGTGACGCGCTTGGCATCGGTGCCAAAGACCGGATCGGTATTCATGTCGCAACTGGTGAAATCGGGCGCATAACGATCGGCCACGATCATCCCGATATAGGAGGGATGCACCGCTTGTACGGTCATATGTTTGACAACGGGCGAGGACAGTTCAAGCGCGACATTGTCCTTTTCTGCGCAGATTTCCCGCTCGCTCTTGTTCTTGACCTCGACAGACAATTCCTTGCTCTGGTCGGCGGCCATTGCGCCTCCCGAAAAAGCGGTCAACGCACCCGCAACCAACACACCCGCAAGCATTGCCCGAAACATGGTCATCCAATCCCTCATGAAAATCAGCGTTCAATCAGATTATTTATAGTGGCTTTTGCGCAAAACATAAGCCCCTTTTACGCCTGTCCTGCTCAACACCGTCGGTTCAGCAATCCATCCAATTCGCGCAGAATTTCGGGCTGGTCACGCTCCTCCGGAATGGCAAACAAGCCCCGCTGTTTCAGCCATAGCCCGAAAGCCGGACGCGCCGTCACCACGGCAAAAGGAATGGCCAGCAGATAGCCCGCAGTCAACGGCAAAGAGGCCAGCAGAAGTGTCAGGTTCGAAACAGCCAGCATGCCTGTCACAGCAAGGCCGAACAGCGTTTGCGGCCACAGGCCCAGTATGGCTGTTTTCCAGGACAGGTGATGCGCATCGCGCAACTGCCCGCTCCAGATCACCGAGCGGCCGAACAACAGACCCAGCATGAACAGGCTGGTGCCGACCGTGGTAATACCGCCGAGCAAAAAGCCGAAAAGGGTCTCACCCGCACCACCGAGCCAGAATGACTTGGCCCCGCCATAACGGGCAAGCTCGCGCGGTTGCAAGGCGATATCGATCAGCCCTGCCCATTTTGGGGCCAGACTTGCCAGCAGAAAGACGATGTAGAAGCCCCACGCTCCGGCACTGTTGAAAGCCAGATCGGGGTCGAATTGCAGGGCTTTATAGGCAATCAATGCAATGGTTGCGACAAAGCCGGGCAGACCGATAAACATCAAAATGGCCCAGACGAGTTGGAAACGGCTGGTCGGATACAGGCCGGGCCAATTCAGCAGACGCAGATATTGCAGATTGCCCTGACACCAGCGCAAATCGCGGCGGGTGAATTCCAGCACAGTCGGCGGATTGTCCTCGTAAGAGCCAACCTCGACAGGCAGAACACGCACCTCAAAACCCGCTTTGCGCATCAGCACCGCTTCGACCTGATCATGCGACAGGATCGGCCCGCCGAACGGCGGTTTGCCGCTCAACACCGGCAGACCGCAATGGTCCATAAAGGGCGCCGTCCGCAACACCGCATTATGGCCCCAGAAGGGTCCGCAATCAGCCGCCCACCAGGCCTGCCCCATCGTATAGGACCGCATGCCGTGGCGCATGCCGAACTGGAAAATACGGGCAAATGCGCTGTCGCTTGGCGCACCCACCACCAGACTTTGCAGAATACCGAGTTTCGGCGTGTCCTGCATGATG
>CANGOE010000121.1 GCA_947455455.1 Hyphomicrobiales bacterium | reverse complement strand
GCTTCAAGCCGTCGCGCACATCGGGAAGCGCACGCGCCACGATCACGCTCATCGCGTAATCAAGATAGCTGCGCTTCATCTCATCCGTGATGGAAACAGGACGAATGTCCTGTTGATCGCCGCCGCTGAGCGGCTTCTTGTCGTCGTCGGCCAAAACTTACCATCCGCAGAATCATTAATGACCCCTTCTTCTAGCCGATTCCCCGCGCCAGAGCCAATCAAAACGCGCACCATCAACCGGCAAATCCGCAATTGTTTTCAAACTGTTAGTCAGAAAACGGGATCATGGGCTGGAAACACGGAGTTCTGGCCCTTTTACGGCAGAGCCTTTTAGGCTTCTAAGGCAAAATGATCTCCCGCCCGCCTACAAGCGGGCCAGACAGCCACCGTCGAACCGGCCAGCCCTTACAGCGTCTCGAGCAGTTTTTGCATCAGTTTGGCGCGCGGGACGATGGAGGAGACCAGCGCATATTCGTGCAAAGTATGGGCGCCGTCGCCGTCAATGCCGAGACCGTCGAGCGTGGGAATGCCCAGCGCCGCGGTGAAATTGCCGTCCGCGCCGCCGCCTGTCATCGGCACATCGAGCAAGTCCTGCCCCAATTCATGCGCCAATGCACGGGCCTGCTCGTAAAGGCCGGTCATCGCCTCGTTTTTCTCGTAAGGCGGGCGGTTCATGCCGCCTGTGACCCGCACCGCAACATCGGGATCAAACGGTTTGAGCGCCAGAATGGTCTGGCAGATCGCTTCGCCGTCTGCGGCATTGGTGACGCGCAGATCAATGCAGAAACGGGCGAATTGCGGGATCGTATTGGCCGCAGTGCCGCCCTCCATCATCCCGACCGAGGTGGTGACCCCGCGTGAATAGTCGGTCATCCCCTCGATGGCGACAATCTGCCTGGCGGCTTCGCGAATGGCCGAACGGCCTTTCTGGTGGCTGGTGCCGGAATGGGCCGGACGCCCCTCGATCTCGACATCGAAACGGCCGACGCCTTTGCGGGCCGTGACCACCTTGCCGCCATCGCGGCCCGGCTCGGTCACCAGCACGGCCACGGACTTGAGCCCTTCGGCCTCGATCAAGGCACGGGTGGTCGGCGAACCGATTTCCTCGTCCGGCGTGAAAATAAAGCACATCGGCCGTTTGGCCGTATTGGCCAGCGCCACCTGTGTGAAAGCCTGAAACGCCAGATAGGCGCCGCCCTTCATGTCGTAAATGCCCGGACCGTAGAGCTTGTCGCCCTCGCGCCGGATTGGCAGATCATGGGCCAGCGTGCCTTTGGGATGTACGGTGTCGACATGGCTGAGCACCAGAATTTGCTTCTCGTTGCTTTGCGGGCCCGCCCGAAAGATCAGCACATCGCCCAAGCCGTCCTGCCCGGCCAGCCGCTCCTGCGTCAAAGAGGGATGCGCGGTTGCCGCGATATGATCGAGCATGGCATTCACGCCATCGCGATCCGCCGTGTGGCTTTCAATGCTCACCCAGTCACAAATGGCCTTGACCATTTGCTCGGCATCATAACGCTCGCTCATCGGCTCAATCCAACTGGCACAGGGGCAAAGTCACTTGTTTTACTCCCCCCATCACAGGCACGCCCCTTGTGCGTTCAGCCTGATGGAAGGGGCACCCGTAATTGTAAAGCGGGAACAGGGATAGCCTGCTCCCGCGATCAGATCCTAGAAAGGAATATCGTCGTCGAGGTGACCGCCGCCAGCCGGTGCAGGAGACCGCGCGCCGCCGCCGGACGAAGCCCCTCCCGACATCCCGCCCCCGCCATAACCGACCGAGCCGCCGCCGCGATCCTCGGCACCGAAATCACCGCCGCCCGACGCACCGCCGCCACCGCCACCGCGCGAATCCAGCAGGGTCAATTCACCGCGATAGCGTTGCAACACCACTTCCGTGGTCTGGCGCTCGGCACCGTTCTTGTCGGTATATTTGCGGGTCTGCAACTGGCCTTCGAGATAGACCTTGGTGCCTTTTTTCAGATATTGTTCGGCGATTTTGGCGAGGTTTTCGTTGAAAATCACCACATTGTGCCATTCGGTCCGCTCTTTGCGCTCGCCCGAAGCCTTGTCGCGCCATGTCTCGGAGGTCGCCACCGAAAAGCTCGCCACCGGCTCGCCCGAATTGAGGCGGCGCACTTCCGGATCCCGTCCGACATTGCCCACCAGAATGACTTTGTTCACGCTTCCCGACATCTCGTTCCCTCTTGTCTCGCTCAAAACTGTCTCTGAATCATGTGCGGACCATACCTGATCCCGCCACCGCAAAGCGCACCCGAAAATGCGTCATCCCGACTTATCAACAATGACTTGTCGCCCGTCCCGCCCGACTGCACGACACACCACCCGCAACACTCGCTGAACTCTGCGCTATAATGTTCCTATTTTGTTCTTTTTTGTCAAGTCCGATTTGATGATAAACCCAAGAAAAAAGGCGGGATTGCTCCCGCCTTTCAAATATCTCCAAGATCAGCCAATCAACCGATCAACCGGTGGTGATCGCCGTTTCCACATCGGAGGGGTCGATCAGACGGTCAAGCCCTTTGTTGAGCTTGTCACGGTCCAACTCGCCTTCCCACCAGGACACGACCACGCAGGCAATGCCGTTGCCGGTCAGGTTGGTCAAGGCGCGGCACTCGCTCATGAACTTGTCGATCGAGAACACAATCGCCATACCCGGTACCAGAGCGGGATTGACCACCGCCAGCGTTGCCGCCAGCGTGATGAAGCCTGCACCGGTAATGCCGCTTGCGCCTTTGGAGGTCAGCATCGCAACGCCCAAAATCACCAGCTGATCCGAGAAGCTCAGATCAATGCCCATCGCCTGCGCAATGAACAGCGTCGCCAGTGTCATATAGATATTGGTGCCGTCGAGATTGAAGGAATAGCCTGTCGGCACCACCAAACCCACCACGGATTTGGAGCAACCGAGCCGTTCCAGCTTCTCCATCAATTGCGGCAAGGCGCTTTCCGAAGAGCTGGTGCCCAGCACGATCAGCAATTCATCGCGGATATAGCGGATGAATTTGAAAATGCTGAAGCCCACCATCTTGGCAATCAGTCCCAATACCACCACCACAAACAAGAAGGCGGTCAGATAGAACAGGCCGATCAATCCGGCCAGATTGGTCAAGGCACTCGGACCGAACTTGCCGATGGTATAGGCCATGGCCCCGAAAGCACCGACAGGAGCGGCTTTCATGATGATGGCGATCACGCCGAACACGCCATGGGCGGCATCATCGATGAAACTGCGCATGGTCTTGCCGCGCTCGCCCATCGCCATCAGCGCAAAGCCGAACAGGATGGAGAACAGCAGAACCTGCAAGATATCGCCACGGGCAAAAGCCCCGACAACGCTGTCCGGAATGATGTTGAGAACGAAATCGACCGATTTCTGCGCCTGGGCCTGTTTGACAAAGCCCGCCACCGCATCCGCATTGCCTTTGGCGTTCAGGCCGTTGCCTACCGGGAACAGATTGCCGACCACCAGACCGATCACGAGGGCAAAGGTGGACACGATCTCGAAATAGATCAGTGCCTTGATCCCGACGCGACCGACCTTTTTGGCATCCTGAATATGCGCGATACCCGAAACCACGGTGAAGAAGATGATCGGTGCGATCACCATCTTGATCAATTTGACGAAGCCATCGCCCATCGCCTTGATCCAGTCATTGGTAGCAAATGTCGGGAAAAAGGTTCCCACCAGACCACCAAGCACAATTGCGAACAACACTTGAACATAAAGCAACTTGTAAAACGGCTTTTTGGCATCATCCGATGCGCCACTATGATGTGTGGTCATTGTTCGTCCCCCATGGAAGCAAGATTGACCTTGCGATCACCCCCTCCTGCCTCGATTTTTCAACTTTAGGACTATCGCTATCACCCGAATACAGGAAAAAATCAAGCGCCAGCCTTCGCCAAGCCATGTGTCAGCCTGCGTTGTTATCCACAGGCGCAAGGAGATTTTACCCTTGTTTGCACGGCATCCCGTGCCGCTTGTGGGGAATTCCTGTTAAAGAACAGGCCGAGTTCCCGCTAATCAACAGATCTGGGCTGTTTATCTGCGGATTACGCTCTATCTAGAGGGAGGCAGTCGTTCTGGCTGTTTCACCCCGATCACCGGATTTTTACATAAAGGGATGCGCTATGGCGTCCGTTGACGAGCTGTTTGACCGTTCCCGCAAAGCCGCTGCCGACCAGCGGGTCATCGCCATTCGCGGCGCGCGCGAGCACAACCTCAAAAATGTCGATCTGGTGATCCCTCGGGACAAGCTGGTGGTGTTTACCGGCCTGTCGGGCTCGGGCAAATCCTCGCTGGCTTT
>CANGOE010000120.1 GCA_947455455.1 Hyphomicrobiales bacterium | reverse complement strand
TCGGCCTGTCGGTGTATCAATTCGATTCCAATCTGCGTAATTCCACCATGGTGGGCATTGTCGGCGGCGGCGGCATCGGTGCGGCTTTGTTTACCGCCTATCAGCGGTTCGATTATGATGTGGTGCTGACGATTTTGCTGATCATCATCGCGCTGATCATCCTGTGCGAGGTCGCCTCCAGCCGGATCCGTTTGGTGACCCAATGAGCAGGCCGCAGTCCCATCCCCAATGGCAAAGATTCACGCCGGTCCAGCGCATTGTCCGGTCGATGGTCATGATCATCGGCTTTACGGCACTGGTCTGGTCGTTCAAAACCATCGAGATCATTCCCGAATTTCTCTATGACGCGCCCGAACAGGCCGCTGATCTGTTTGTGCGGATGTGGCCGTTCGATTGGGCCTTCTATCCCAAAGCGGTTCATGCCGCCCTGATCGAGACCTTCCATATTGCCACGCTGGGCACCCTGCTGGCGCTGGTGCTGGCCATGCCTTTGGCCTTTCTGTCGGCGCGCAACATCACCCGCTCGCCGGTGTTGAACTGGCTGGCACAGGTGCTGTTCGTGTCATCGCGCTCGGTCAATTCCCTGATCTGGGCCTTGCTGTTCGTGGCGATTTTCGGCCCCGGAGCCTTGGCGGGCGTGATGTCGATT
The DNA here is from genome assembly GCA_947455455.1 of Hyphomicrobiales bacterium. GTDB lineage: Bacteria > Pseudomonadota > Alphaproteobacteria > Rhizobiales > Beijerinckiaceae > CAIYZJ01. The sequence continues at coordinate 3,792 of CANGOE010000120.1, read as the reverse complement.
GCCTTCCGCTCGATCGGCTTCATCGGCAAACTGTTCGGCGAGGCCCTCGAGGAGGCACAGAAGGGGCCGGTCGATGCGCTGGTCGCCACGGGTGCGCCGCATATGGTGGTGCAGGCCAAGGGCATCTGGCCGCAGGTGGAGCCGTCATTCTGGTCGGTGGCCTTGTTGCGCTGGGATATCAATATCCGCGAATCGGCCGTGCTCGGGCTGGTTGGCGCGGGCGGGATCGGCGTGGCGCTCGATAATGCGCTGAGCAATCTCTATTGGGATCAGGTCGGCTTGATCATGGCGGTCATTTTTGTTGTGGTGATCATCGTTGAAATGATCACCACCAGCATCAGGGCGCGCTTGATCTGAGCGCTGGCGCTATTTCGGGCTGTTGAGCACCTCGGTTTCCCACCGCTTGATCAGTCGGGTCCGCACGGCATCCGACCCGTAGGTTGCAAAATCGTAATTGATCAGCTTGACCTCGTTCAGCAACGGGGTCTTGGGCGGCAGTGGCGCTTCGACATTGGACGGGATCTGGTAGGATTTGGCCGTCGCGCCCGTGGCCTGTGCCTCGGGCGTCAGGGCGTAATCGTAAAAGCGTTTGGCGTTTTCGAAGTTTTTGGCCCCTTTGATGATCGACATCGAGCCGATTTCATAGCCCGTGCCTTCGCAAGGGGCGATGTTGGTGACAGGAAAACCCGCTTCGGCTTCGGCCACTGCGGCAAACATCCAGGTAATGGCAAGGGTGGATTCCCCGCGTGCGACATTCTGCATCGGGGCGGCACCGGAGCGCGGATATTGGTTGACCGAACGATGCAGGGTTTTGAGATAGGCAAAGGCCGGTTCCTCGCCCATCAATTGCACCAGCGTGGCGATAAAGGCATAGGAGGTGCCCGACGATTGCGCATTGGACATTTGCACCTCGTCTTTATATTCGGGCTTCAGCAAATCGGCCCAGCATTTGGGGGCCGGCAATTTGCGCTTGGCCAGTTGTTCGGTATTCCAGATGATACCGAGCGTGCCCGCATAAATACCGACTGTGCGCCATTGGGCCTGTTCGGCCTGTTTGACCGCCCAAGGGTGCAGTTTGGCCAGCATCGGCGAGCGGTAATCCTGCGTGAGCCCCAATTCTGCCGCCTGCAAATGCTGGTCGCCCCCGCCGGCCCACCAGATATCGGCCTTGGGATTTGTCGCCTCGGCCTTCAACTGGGCCAAAGTCTCGCCAGCGCTTTTGGCGGTCATCAGCGTTTTGATGCCGGTTTTGCTCTCGAAAGACTGCTTCATCTTCTCGCACCATTCAGCCACGGCACTGCAATAGATGGTGACCTCGTTGTTCACAGCCGGTGGATTGGCGGATTGCGCCATCGCAGACCCCGCGCCCGCCACCAGTCCGGCCCACACCAATGCCCCTGAAAGAAACGCAAAGCCTGTTGCCTGCTTGCTGTCTTTGATCATGCCTGTCCCCAGTTCCAACGCCACGTACCCGGATTATCCTGTTGTGATCATGCCACAAAAGTGCATGATACGGCAAAATCCCGATCTTTGTCAGGCGCGAGAGGCCGAAAAGCGGGAAAAAACCGGTCATCGGACACGAGACGCGAAATTGGGGAAGCGGCAATGCGGCATGGTTTCAAGCAGTTCGGCACAGTGGCAGGCCTGGTATTGGGTCTTGCGGCTTTTGCCTCTCCCGCCTCGGCCCAGCAATCGCTGACCCTGATCTGTTCGGTGCAGGAGGAATGGTGCCGGCCCATGGCCGAGCAGTTTGAAAAGGAAACCGGCATCAAGGTGCTGATGACCCGCAAAAGCACCGGTGAAACCTATGCGCAGTTGAAGGCGGAAGCCAGCAACCCCAAAGTGGATATCTGGTGGGGCGGCACGGGTGACCCGCATATGCAGGCGGCCGAGGACGGGCTGACCGAAGCCTATGAATCACCGATGTTGTCGCAGATGCACGACTGGTCGGCCAAGATCTGGAAGCAGTCGAATGGCCGCACCATCGGCATCTATTCGGGCGCCCTCGGCTTCGGCTACAACACCAAGGCTCTCGCCCAAAGGAACCTGTCGGAGCCCAAATGCTGGGCCGATCTGGTCAATCCGAAATTGAAGGACGAGGTGCAGGTCGCTGATCCGAGCTCTTCGGGCACCTCCTACACGCTGATTGCCACCATGGTGCAGATCATGGGCGAGGACAAAGCCTTCGACTATATGAAAGCCCTGCACAAGAACATCAACCAATACACAAAATCGGGCGCGGCACCGTCCAAGGCGACCAGTCTGGGCGAAACCACCATCGGCATCGGCTTCCTGCATGATTATGTTGCCACTGCCGTGGAAGGCGCGCCGGTCAAGATCGTCGCACCCTGCGAGGGCACCGGTTATGAAATCGGCTCGATGTCGATTGTGAAGGGAGCCAAAAATCTTGACGCCGCCAAGAAATGGTATGACTGGGCTCTGACCCCGAAAGCGCAGGCGCTGGCCGCCCCGGCCAAGTCCTATCAAATCCAGTCCAACAAGGCGACACCTGTGCCTCCACAGGCTCCCAAGATGGAAGAGATGAAACTGATCGACTTCGATTTCGCCAAATATGGCTCCTCGGTTGAACGCAAGCGCCTGCTGGCCCGCTGGGATGCCGAAGTCCGAAACGCGGCAAAATAAACGGACGGCCGATGATATCCCACCTCCCGCGCAGTGTCTTGGCATGGCTTGTTCTGGCATGGGCCTCGGTGCTGGTTCTGCCATGGTATTGGCTGACCAGTCTTGACCTTGGCGCCATCAACGGCTCGCTTGCCGCCTTCTCCTTGATGGCGCAAGGCAAGAGCCTGTGGCTGTCGGGCCTGCTGGTGCCTCTGCTCGTTCTATCGCTGGTGGCTTGGCCGGCGCTGACCCCGAGGCAAGTGGCCACTCTTTTGACGGCGGGTGGCTTGCTGGCCGTCGTCATGGTGCTGTGCCAGGGCTTTGCCATCGGCTTGAAGGGCTGGGACTGGCCATGGTTGGGCCGGATGGGCGGCATACAACTGTTCGGGACCAACCCGATCCAGCAAGGGCTCGGCTTTGGCGGCTATGCCTATCTGCTGGCGGGTTTGATGCTGATGTCGCAGGGACTGGCCCGGTTCGGCCTGTGCCGGGGCGATGCCTTTATCGTCTCCTCGATTACATTGTCCTTCGGGCTGATCACTTTGTTCGTGTTTTTCCCTGTCAGCCGCGTGCTGATCCAGTCGGTTCTGGTGCCCGATGGCACAAGCGGCGGCACGGTATGGGCCTTTGGTGCGGCACTGCACAAGCTCGATGATCCGAGCATTTGGGGGCTGGCCTGCCTGTCTTCGACGCGCAATTGCGGCGTGGTCTGGAACACGCTGTTTCTGGGTGTGGTTGTCGGAGCGGGCAGTACCCTGCTGGGGCTGGCTTTCGCGCTGATCGCCGGACGCTCGCAATGGCCGTTCAAGCCGGTCATCCGGCTGTTGTCGGTGCTCCCCATCATCACACCGCCTTTCGTGATCGGGTTGGCGCTGATCCTGCTGTTCGGCCGTTCCGGCTTTTTTACAGGCCTGTTGTCCGATTGGTTCGACATTCCACGCTCGCGCTGGATCTACGGGGTTTACGGAGTCACGCTGGCCCAATTGCTGGCCTTTACCCCGATTGCTTTCATGATCCTGCTCGGCGTGGTGCAAGGCATCAGCCCGTCAATGGAAGAGGCGGCGCAGACCTTGCGGGCCAACCGCTGGACCACTTTCCGCACCATCACCTTTCCCCTGTTAAGGCCCGGACTGGCCAATGCCTTTCTGGTCGGCTTTGTCGAAAGCCTCG
>CANGOE010000119.1 GCA_947455455.1 Hyphomicrobiales bacterium | reverse complement strand
CATGGCGGCACCGTGACGGCGATTTTTGTCGACGACAAACAGCCGGTCGAATTCGGCCAAATCCTGATGAGCATCGAGTAAACGCCCCATGTTTGACAAGATCCTCATTGCCAATCGCGGAGAGATTGCGTTGCGCATTCTGCGCGCCTGTAAGGAACTCGGCATTGCCACTGTGGCCGTCCATTCCACAGCCGATGCCGATGCCATGCATGTCAAGCTCGCCGACGAGAGTGTCTGTATCGGTCCGGCTCCGGCCACCGACAGCTATCTCAACATTCCCGCGCTGTTGGCCGCCTGCGAGATCACAGGGGCCGATGCCGTGCATCCGGGCTACGGCTTCCTGTCCGAGAACGCCCGCTTTGCCGAGATTCTCGAAAGTCACAATATCCATTTTATCGGCCCCAAAGCCGAACATATCCGCATCATGGGCGACAAGATCGAAGCCAAGCGCACCGCGTTGCGGCTCGGTATTCCTTGCGTTCCCGGCTCCGAGGGTGGAGTGACGGAAGATGCCGAGGCTCTGAAAATTGCGGGTGACATCGGTTATCCGGTCATTGTCAAAGCCGCGGCGGGCGGCGGCGGACGCGGCATGAAAGTGGCGCGGAGCGAGAGCGATCTGGTCAACGCTTTGCAAACCGCACGCACCGAAGCCAAGGCGGCATTCGGGGATGATGCCGTCTATCTGGAAAAATATCTCGAAAAGCCCCGCCACATCGAAATACAGGTGTTGGGCGATGGCAAAGGCAATGCCGTGCATCTGGGCGAGCGTGACTGCTCGCTCCAGCGCCGTCATCAAAAAGTGTGGGAAGAAGCGACCTCGCCGGCCCTCAATGCCGAAGAGCGCGAGAAAATCGGCACAATCTGCGCCGAGGCCATGCAAAAACTGGCCTATCTTGGCGCAGGCACAATCGAATTTCTCTACGAGGACGGCAATTTCTATTTCATCGAGATGAACACCCGTATTCAGGTCGAGCATCCGGTGACGGAAATGATCACGGGGATTGATCTGGTCAATGAACAGATCAGACTGGCCGCCGGAGCCTCGCTGTCCTTCAAGCAGGAGGATGTGCGCATCAACGGCCACGCCATCGAATGTCGGATCAATGCTGAACATCCTGTCACATTCCGCCCGTCACCGGGATTGATACAGTATTTCCACCCGCCCGGCGGTTTGGGGGTGCGTGTCGATTCGGCGGCCTATCAGGGCTACCGGATTCCTTCCTATTATGACTCGCTGATCGGCAAGCTGATTGTGCATGGCCGCACCCGTAACGAGTGTCTGATGCGGTTGCGCCGCGCACTCGATGAATTTGTGGTGGAAGGCATCGACAGCACCTTGCCGCTGTTTCGGGCTCTGGTGCGCAATGCCGATGTCCAGAACGGCCAATATGACATCCACTGGCTGGAGAAATTCCTCAATTCCGGCGGGATGGACGACAAAGCCTCCTGATCGCCTCTTCATTCGGGGGCACTGTAACGGATCATTCGGCCATGTCCCACAATGACGATCCTGATCCGATTACCGCAGATATTGTGTTGCAGGCCTATAGCATGGGCCTGTTTCCTATGTCTGAATCAGCCGATGATCCCTCGCTGTTCTGGGTTGAGCCACAACGGCGCGGGTTAATCCCTCTTCACGGTTTTCATATGAGCAAAAGCCTGCGCCAGACCCTGCGCGCGGGCACATTCGAGATTGGGATCGATGTTGATTTTGACGCGGTGATCGGGGCTTGTGCCTCCACGCGCAAGGACACATGGATCAATCCGCGCATCCGGACCCTGTTCAGCGAGTTGTTTGAACGCGGCATGGTCCATACCGTCGAATGCCGCCAGAATGGACAATTGGTCGGCGGTCTTTACGGCCTGTCGATCGGCAGTGTGTTTTTTGGCGAAAGCATGTTCCATACAGTCACCGATGCCTCCAAAGCCGCCCTCGCCTTTCTGGTCGCCCGCCTGATCTATGGTGGCTATAGCCTGCTCGACACCCAATTTGTGACCCCGCATTTACGTAGTCTGGGGGCAATCGAGATGGACCGGATCCTGTATCGCGGCGTGTTACGCCAAGCGCTCGATCAAGACGCGGATTTCCATGCTTTGGGACGGGAGACAGACCCATCGCCTGAGGATGCGATCCGAATCATCCAGCACGCCCGGCAACGCTAACCAGACCCTTACTCGACGGGTGGTTTGGGGGCCGGTTTGGCAGGGGTTGAAGATTTGGCAGGTGCTGGAGCGGCCGGTTTGGCCGGAGCCGCAGGCTTGGCCGGTGTGGCAGGCTTGGCGGGTGTAGCCGGTTTGGCTGGCGTTACGGGCGCTTCGCGCACCGGAGCCACAGTGTCATGGCAACCAGTCAGCCAGATATCATAAATCGGGTGCTCGACCCCGTGCAGGCCGGGACTTGCGGCAAACATCCAACCGGAAAATATGCGTTCGATCTGGTTGTTGAGTTTCACCTCGTCGACCTCGACAAAGGCGTCGGTCTGCGGTGCTTCGGTGATCGGGCGCGTATAGCAGGCCCGTGCTTTCAACCGCAATGTGCCGAATTGCACCATTTCATCAATCGACACCGAAAAGGTGATGATCCGACCGGTGATTTTATCGAGACCGGCAAAGTCGGCAAAAGAATTCACAATGCGTTCGGCCCGCACCGGCGCGCAGAACAGGCCCAATACCCCACACACAAGCGCCGTCCGCAACGTCGAACGCAGGGCGCTTTGCAAACAAGGGCTAAATTGGGTCCGTATCACGTTCGATCCGCCAGAAATGATCTGTTAGCTCTCGCTTCAAAAGGCGGCAAAATCAAGGAGAGCCGCAAAAGGGAATCAAATACCGGAAAAAAAGGCCCGAATGGATCGGGCCGCGCCGATTTGACCGCTCAGGCCGGTGTCCAGGGCTGGTAATCTTTGCCCTTGGCCGGAGCCTGCTGGCCTTTCAATATCGAGCCTTGCGGACGATAGGCCAAAGCCGAACCCGTGTGGTTGGGCTGATGGGGCTGTTCCCATTCGCGCTCCACATAGCCTTCCTGTGAAGGAAGGACATCGAGCTTGTGATGCATCCAGCCATACCAGCCGGGCGGAATGGTGGTGGCATCGGCTTCGCCGTTATAAATCACCCAGCGGCGCACAATGCCCAAAGCCGGATCAACCTTGCCGCCACGGGTCTGGTAATAGACATTGCCGAACTGGTCTTCACCCACACGCTCGCCTTTGCGCCATGTATGGAACAAGGTGCCGACGGTGGCGCCATTCCACCATGTGAAAATACGAAGCAGGACCTGTTTCATCACTATCCCTTTGGCCATTCAGAACTGGTTGAATCGAAAGCCCGATTTGCGCCGGACTATGGCGAGACCTGCGCGCTCTGTCCAGTCCAACATTGGTTTTGATGTCATGATTCGCTGTGGAGAAGCCGATTTTCGGACTATGGACAGCCGTTGCGACATGCCAGATTACGATTCGTTTGTGCTTGGTATGCATGTCATGCCCCAAGCCGTCCACGCGTCATGTCTCATCCTGTGCTCCGGTACGGGGTGACTTTTTCCGTGTGTGATCCAAAATTTCTTCGATTTTCTAAATACTTGGATGAGGGTCCGGCTTGTACCCATTATTCACAGGCCCACCCCCTACATGTAGTGAATTTGAATAATCGACACACTAGACCTTGACGATGCAGGGTCTCATCGTTAGCGTCCGAATCCTGATCAACGGTCCAAACACCGGCGCGGTACCAGTCAAAATGCGCGGCGGATATGGACCAGTGCAGACCCGACATAACCCGTAGACGCGTCAACTGGTCCAAGGTTTCACCGCCAAGGAGACGGTTTGAGGTGTCAATCTTGGTGAACGGCATGCTTTGGCATGTTTTTGCTTGGAATTGGCGCGCAAGAAACGGGATCGGGTTGGGGGGCTGTGGTTTTGGCCATGGTCATGACTTTGGTGTCGTCCTCACATCTGTGACGGACAATGGCACTGCAACTTTCATGGGGCCGGCTTCCGGCCGGGGCGGTTTTCCGCCCAACGTTAGGGGACACACATGCGTATCGACCGTCGCTACACTGCCAGCGGACATTCACCTTACGACGCAATCACTTTCCGTCCGGCGACGAGCGAGATCAAGAATCCTGACGGTTCCATCGTGTTCCGTCTTGAAAACATCGAGGTTCCCGAACAGTGGAGCCAGGTGGCCGCCGACGTGCTGGCCCAGAAATACTTCCGCAAGGCCGGTGTCCCCGCCCGCCTGAAGAAGGTCGAAGAGAACAGCGTGCCGTCGTGGCTGTGGCGTTCCGAGCCTGATGAAAAGGCTTTGGCCAAATTGCCCGAAGGCGAGCGTTACGGTTCGGAAATGAGCGCCAAGCAGGTATTTGACCGCCTGGCGGGTTGCTGGACCTATTGGGGCTGGAAAGGCGGCTATTTCACGTCCGAGGAAGACGCGCAGGCTTTCTACGACGAGCACCGTTTCATGCTGGCGATGCAGATGTGCGCGCCCAATTCCCCGCAATGGTTCAACACCGGCCTGCATTGGGCCTATGGTATCGATGGTCCGTCGCAGGGCCACTATTACGTCGATTTCCAGACCGGCAAGCTGGTCATTTCGAAATCGTCCTACGAGCATCCCAAGCCCCATGCGTTCTTCATTCAGGGTTT
>CANGOE010000118.1 GCA_947455455.1 Hyphomicrobiales bacterium | reverse complement strand
GCATTCCATCGTGTTCGAAGTGATGCGCAAGGAAGTCGAAGGCTATAAGCAGAGCCCGCTCGGCGGCCATAAATTCATCGGTGTCGATATCAAATAACACCGTTTGACGGTTGCATTGAAAACCGGAAGGCTTCAAAGGCTTTCCGGTTTTTGCCTTTCGTTTTATCAAGCTGATCATCTTTCAATTTTTAGGACACACATGCTGCGTTTTCTGCTGAAACGTCTGGCGCTGACAATTCCCACTTTTGTGGCCCTGATGTTTGTGACCTTCGTGGCGATCCGTATGGTTCCGGGGGATCCGGTCGAGGTCCGCACCGGCGAGCGCGGCATTTCGCCCGAGCGTCTGGCGCAGTTCCGTCACGAACTGGGTCTGGACCAGCCGGTCTGGAAACAGTTCACCGATTATGCCTGGGGCCTGTTGCACGGCGATTTCGGCACGTCGGTGGTAACCAACGAGCGTGTGTTGACCGAATTTGTGCAACTCTTTCCCGCCACGCTGGAGCTGGCCTTTTTCGCGATGGTGTTTGCGATCCTGATCGGGATTCCGGCAGGGGTGATTGCGGCGCTCAAGCGCGGATCGATTTTCGATCAAACCCTGATGGGCCTGTCGCTGACCGGCTTTTCGATGCCGATTTTCTGGTGGGGTCTGTTGCTGATCATGCTGGTGTCCGAACGCTTGGGCTGGACGCCGGTGTCGGGTCGCATCGATCTCATCAAATTCTATTTCGAACCCGTGACGGGCTTCATGCTGATCGACGCGCTGTTGTCGGATCAGGCGGGGGCGTTCAAATCGGCCTTCCACCATCTGATGTTGCCGATGATCGTGTTGGGCACTGTACCGCTGGCGACTTTGGCGCGGATGACCCGTTCTTCCATGCTGGAAGTGCTGAGCGAGGATTATGTCCGCACCGCCTATGCCAAGGGCCTGTCGCCGTTTCGGGTGATCGGGATGCATGCGTTGCGCAATGCGCTGATACCGGTGGTCACCATTATCGGTTTGCAGGTCGGCTCCCTCATGGCGGGTGCGGTGCTGACCGAGACGATTTTCTCGTGGCCCGGTGTCGGCAAATGGCTGATTGAATCGATCGGCCGCCGCGATTATCCGGCCTTGCAGGGCGGTATTCTGCTGATCTCGTCGATTGTGATCGTCGTCAATCTCACGGTCGACATGCTGTATGGTTTTATCAATCCGAGGATCCGTCATGGCCAGTGATCCGCAAGTTCAAGCCGGCGCGGTCGAAGCAGTTCAGGCTCCGCCTTCGCCTTTGGCCGCCTTCTGGGCCTCGTTTTGCGAAAACCGTGGCGCGGTGATGGGCCTGGCCTTGCTGAGCCTGATCATATTTGTCGCGGTGTTTGCCGAATGGGTTTCACCTTATTCGCCGGTCGAACAGTTCCGTGATTTCACCAAATTGCCGCCGGTCTGGGTCGAGGGCGGCAATTGGCATTATCTGTTGGGCACCGATGCTCTGGGCCGCGATACGCTGACACGGCTGATTTTCGGCGCACGGGTCTCGCTGTTTATCGGCCTGACGGTGATGGTGGTGTCGGTCATCCTCGGCGTGGCACTCGGTCTGGCGGCCGCCGCTTTGGGTGGCATTGTCGATGTCATGATCATGCGGGTGATGGACCTGATCCTGTCGGTACCGGGTCTGGTTCTGGCAATTTTGATCGTGGCGGTGATGGGTCCGAGCCTGACCAATACGATTGTGGCGGTGACGGCGGTGTTTCTGCCCCGTTACGTCCGTCTCGTACGGGCTTCCGCACTGAGTGAATTGGGCCGCGATTACGTCACCTCGGCGCGGGTGGCAGGGGCCGGCCCCTTGCGTTTGATGGTGCTGACGGTGTTGCCGAATTGTCTGGCACCCTTGATCGTGCAAGCGGCGCTGGGTGTATCCGAGGCGATTCTGGAAGCGGCGGCTTTGGGCTTTCTCGGTCTTGGCGCGCAACCGCCTGTGGCCGAATGGGGCGCGATGCTGGCCGATAGCCGCGAATTCATCCGCTCCAATCCGTGGATTGTGACATTGCCGGGTCTGGCCATTCTGGTCACGGTGATATCGATCAATCTGTTCGGTGACGGATTGCGCGATGCGCTTGATCCGAAATTGAAGAGGAGCTGACCCGATGAGCACGCTCCAGAAGAGTTTATTGGAAATTCGCAATCTGACGGTGTCGTTCAACACCCGTTCGGGTCCGTTTCTGGCGGTTGATGGCGTCAATCTGACGGTGGACCGCAACGAGGTCGTGTCGATTGTCGGGGAGTCGGGTTCGGGCAAATCGGTGGCCATGCTGGCGGTGATGGGCCTGTTGCCGTGGACGGCAACCATTACTGCCGATGTCATGCGGTTTGAAGGGCTGGATCTGCTCACCCTGTCGGACCGCGAGCGCCGCCGCACCGTGCGCCGCGATATTGCGATGATCTTTCAGGAACCGATGACCAGCTTGAACCCCTGTTTCACTGTCGGGTTCCAGATTGGCGAGAGCCTGAAAACCCATTTGGGACTGGACCGCGCCGCTTGCCGCCGCCGCTCCATCGAATTGCTGGAAGCGGTCGGCATTACCGATCCAGAACGGCGATTGAGCGCCTTTCCGCATCAGCTTTCGGGCGGGATGAGCCAGCGCGTGATGATTGCGATGGCTCTGGCCTCCAAGCCCAAATTGCTGATTGCCGACGAGCCGACTACCGCGCTCGACGTGACCATTCAGGCGCAGATTCTGGATTTGCTGATGTCGATCCAGCGCGACAATGGCATGGGTCTGGTGTTGATCACCCATGATATGGGCGTGGTGGCCGAAACCGCCCAGCGGGTCGTGGTCCAATATGCCGGGCAACAGGTTGAAATGCAGGATACGGTCGGGCTGTTCCAACAGCCGCGTCACCCCTATACCGCCGCCCTGCTGGCGGCTTTGCCGGAGCGTGCGGCCGTCAAAGGGGTTTTGCCCTCCATTCCCGGCGTGGTGCCGGGCCAATTCGACAAGCCGGTCGGCTGTCTGTTTTCGCCCCGCTGTGCCTTTGCTTCGGCGTTGTGCAGGACAACACCACCGAAAGCGGCCGATGCCGCTCACGCCCACGCTTTGTGCCATACACCGCTCAATGACGGGCAACCGGTCAGCTTGATGGGAGGTGCGGCATGAGCGTTGTCTTGCAAGCACGACATTTGACGCGCCATTATGACGTGTCACGCGGATTTTTTGCCCAGCCGGCTGTGGTGCAGGCTTTGGTGGATGTGAGTTTTGATCTCAGGGCCGGCGAGACACTGGCCGTGGTGGGTGAATCGGGGTCCGGCAAGTCCACGCTGGCGCGTTTGCTGACCATGATCGAGGAGCCCACCAGCGGTTCGCTGACCATCGGCGGTATTGATCTCGCCTATGCCACGCCACAGGAGCGCAAGAAATTGCGCTCGGAAGTGCAGATCGTGTTTCAAAATCCCTATGGTTCGCTCAATCCGCGCCAGACGGTCGGCGGTGCGCTGGAAGAGCCGTTGAAAATCAACACCGACATGTCGGCGGCGGACCGGGCGGCGGCTGTTGCATCGATGATGACACGGGTGGGGTTGCGGCCCGAACATGCGACCCGCTATCCGCATATGTTTTCGGGTGGCCAGCGCCAGCGCATCGCCATTGCGCGCTCATTGATGTTGCGGCCGAAGATTCTCGTGCTCGACGAGCCGGTTTCGGCGCTGGATGTGTCGATCCGCGCGCAGGTCTTGAATCTGCTGGCCGATATCCAGCAGGAATTCGGGCTGGCCTATGTGTTCATCAGCCATGATCTGTCGGTGGTCAAACATATCGCGGATCAGGTGATGGTGGTCTATCTCGGCCATGCGGTCGAGGCCGGTTCTGCCGCCACCTTGTTTGCCCATCCGCAACATCCCTATACGCAAGCCCTGTTGTCGGCCACGCCTGTGGCCAATCCTGGGGCCAAGAAAGAGCGGATCGTCCTGCAAGGCGAAATGCCTTCGCCGTTCAACCCGCCAAGCGGCTGTGCCTTCCATCCACGGTGCCGGGCGGTGCTGGGTCGCTGTTCGGTCGATGTGCCGGTGTTGCAGGACAAGGACCAGCGGCAGGTCGCCTGCTGGGCTGTACACGCCTGATTTCAAAGTGATTGACGGCATAAAAAAAGCGGCCCGAAGGCCGCTTTTTCTGTCTCTTGGATCCGATTATGGCTGTTCGCCGGTGCCGGGAGCACCTTCAGGCGCTTCTTTGCCTTCGAGATCTTCACCGGTGGTCTGGTCGACCAGCTTCATCGACAGGCGGACCTTGCCGCGATCATCGAAGCCGAGCAGTTTCACCTTCACCTTGTCGCCTTCTTTGACCACATCGGTGACCTTGTTGACGCGCTGTGAAGCGAGCTGTGAAATATGGACGAGACCGTCTTTGGCCCCGAAGAAGTTCACAAAGGCGCCGAAATCGGCGGTCTTCACAACGGTACCGTCATAGATCATGCCGAGTTCGGGATCGGATGCGATCGACTTGATCCAGTTGATGGCGGCGGTGATCGAAGCGGCATCGGAGGAGGCAATCTTGACGGTGCCGTCATCCTCGATGTTGATCTTTGCGCCGGTCTTTTCGACGATTTCACGAATGACCTTGCCGCCGGTGCCGATCACTTCACGGATCTTGTCGGTCGGGATCTTCATGGTTTCGATGCG
>CANGOE010000117.1 GCA_947455455.1 Hyphomicrobiales bacterium | reverse complement strand
TTGCCGCCGAACCCGATATTGCGCGGGTGCCGGTGATGATCGATTCCTCCAAATTCTCGGTGATCGAGGCGGGCCTGAAATGCGTTCAGGGCAAGCCGGTGGTCAATTCGATCTCGATGAAAGAGGGCGAGGCGGCGTTTCTGGCGCAGGCGCGTCTGGTGCGCGATTACGGGGCCGCCGTGGTCGTGATGGCATTCGACGAGCAGGGACAGGCCGACACCGAGGCCCGCAAGGTCGAGATTTGCAGTCGGGCCTATCATTTGCTGGTCAACGAGATCGGCTTTCCGCCGGAAGATATTATTTTTGATCCCAATGTGTTCGCCGTTGCCACCGGTATCGAGGAGCACAACAATTACGGGGTCGATTTTATCGAGGCGACGCGGGTGATCCGCCAGACCTTGCCGCATGTCCATATTTCGGGCGGGGTCTCCAACCTGTCTTTCTCGTTCCGTGGCAATGAGCCGGTGCGCGAGGCCATGCATTCGGTGTTTCTGTTCCATGCCATTGCGGCGGGCATGGATATGGGCATTGTCAATGCCGGCCAGTTGGCGGTTTACGAGACCATCGATGCCGAATTGCGCGAGGCCTGCGAGGATGTGGTGCTCAACCGCCGCGCCGATGCGACCGACCGCTTGCTGGCTTTGGCAGAGCGCTATCGCGGCGGCGCGGGCAAAGCGGGGCGCGAGGTCGATCTGGCCTGGCGTAACCTGTCGGTTGCCAAGCGGTTGGAACATGCGCTGGTCAATGGCATGACCGAATTCGTCAACGAGGATGTCGAGGAGGCCCGACAGGCGGCCAGCCGTCCGCTTGATGTCATCGAAGGTCCGTTGATGGCGGGCATGAATGTGGTGGGCGATCTGTTCGGGGCCGGAAAAATGTTCCTGCCGCAGGTGGTCAAATCCGCCCGTGTGATGAAACAGGCGGTGGCCTGTCTGATGCCCTATATGGAGGCCGAACGGGCCGCGGCCGGTGCGGATGCCTCGGTCTCGTCCTTTGCGGGCAAGGTCTTGATGGCGACCGTGAAGGGCGATGTCCATGACATCGGCAAGAACATCGTCGGCGTGGTGCTCCAATGCAACAATTACGAGGTGATCGATCTCGGCGTGATGGTTCCCGCCCAGACCATTCTGGAAACGGCCAGACGCGAAAAGGTCGATGTGATCGGCCTGTCCGGTCTCATCACGCCTTCGCTTGAGGAAATGTGCCATGTGGCCGCCGAAATGCAGAGACAGGGCTTCGATATTCCCCTGCTGATCGGTGGGGCCACCACCAGCCGTGTGCATACGGCAGTCAAGATCAACCCGCATTATCAGGCGGGGCAGGCGGTCTATGTGGTGGATGCCAGCCGTGCGGTGGGTGTGGTGTCATCCCTGCTGTCGCCCGAGGGCAAGGAGGCCACCATGGCCGCCTTGCGGGCCGAATACGAACATGTGGCCGAAGCCCATGCCAAAGCCGAATGGGATAAAAAGCGCCTGCCGCTGTCACAAGCCCGCGACAATGCACCCAAGCCCGATTGGGCCGGTTATACCCCGCCCAAACCGGTCTTTACCGGCACGCGGGTGTTCTCGACCTATGATGTCGCCGAACTGGTGCCCTATATCGATTGGACCCCGTTTTTCCAGACCTGGGACATGAAGGGCCGCTATCCGGCCATTCTCGATGATCCCGAACAGGGCGAAGCGGCCCGCCAGACCTTTGCCGATGCGCAGGCGATGCTGGACCGGATCGTCAAGGAACGCTGGTTTACCCCCAAAGCGGTGATCGGTTTCTGGCCGGCCCAATCCATCGGCGACGATATCCGCCTCTATCAGGGCGAGAGCCGGACCGAAACGCTCGCCACCCTGCACAGTCTGCGCCAGCAAAGGGTCAAGCGCGAAGGGCAATTCAATTATGCTTTGTCGGACTTTGTCGCCCCCCATGGCGGACCAGCCGATTACATCGGAGCCTTTGTGGTGACTGCAGGGATGGCAGAGGAAAAGATCGCCAAACGCTTTGCCCAGGCCAATGATGATTATGGCTCGATCATGGTCAAGGCCCTGGCCGACCGGATTGCCGAAGCCTTCGCCGAACGGATGCACGAACGGGTGCGCCGCGAATTCTGGGCCTATGCACCCGACGAGAGCTATACGATCGAGGAACTGGTCAACGAGCCCTATTGCGGCATCAGGCCTGCTCCGGGCTATCCGGCACAGCCCGACCATTCCGAAAAAGCCACGCTGTTCGATCTGCTCGAGGCCGAAAAGCGCATAGGCGTTTCGTTGACCGAAAACTTTGCCATGTGGCCGGGATCATCCGTGTCGGGCCTGTATTTCTCGCATCCCGAAGCCCATTATTTCGGGGTTGCCAAGGTCGAGCGCGATCAGGTGGAAGACTATGCCAGCCGCAAGGGCATGTCGGTGGCCGAGGTCGAACGCTGGCTGGCTCCGATCCTGAATTACGAGCCGAAACCTCTGGCCGCAACGGCCTGAGGCCATCAGCCTTTTGCGGCCTGCAACACCGCTTTGAGCGTCATCATGGTGGACAGATCGGCAATGCCGTCGATCTGTTGAGGGCGGTAGTGGCGCTGGAAGGCCTTGACGACGGTGACCGTGCGGGCATCGAACACGCCGGTCAGATCCAGCCCGAAACCCAGCATCCCCAGCAAAGCCTGCAAGGCCCGCACCGGTTGCCCTTCATCACCCGCTTGGTAGCGCGGCCCGTCGGCGAGCGGCGCGGGGGCGGCCCACAGGCCGATGCCGCTGGCGGCGCAGTCGGCCCACGGGAAATGCTCGCCCGGATCCTCCTTGCGGTCGGGCGCGATATCGGAATGGGCCAAGACATTGGCCGCCTGTATGCCGTGACGGTGCATCACATCCAGACACAGCGCTTTGACGGCGTCGATCTGGGCGGCGGGATAGGCAGGCAGGTTGAAACGGTGGCCGCCATTGACGATTTCAATGCCGATAGAATGGGAATTGATGTCGGTTTCGCCCTTCCATTGGCTTTTGCCCGCATGCCAGGCCCGCGCGGCCTCCGGCACAAGCTGGAAAATCCGTCCGTCCTCCCAGACCAGATAGTGGCAGGAGACTTCCGACAACGGATTGGTCAGCAACTGCATCGCCGCGACACCGGAATCCATGCCCGTGTAATGCAGAATGATCATCGACGGGCGGGGCGGGGCCGTGGAGCCGGATTTGCGCGGCCCGTGATTGGGCGAGGGGACCACTTTGGTGGCAAGCGGACTATCCGGTCTCAGTTCGGCCATGGCTACCACTCCCGTCGCACAATGTCTCCAGCCTTTGCGTCCTAGCACCGAACGGCGGATTGATCCATCAAGCGACTGCTGTTTGGGCGGAATTGTATCCTTTTATGGTGCGGTGCACAATTTTGATTGTAAATTCAATGATTTAAGTTTTGAAACCAGCACTTGTTGTATAGTCAGTTTTTGCACTTTTAATGTCGGTAACAACGCATGGGAAATGCTAGGGTTTTCCTAGTATTTTTGCCATTCTATTGCCTTATTTTCGAGATTTAATTAAAAATACGAATAAGGGTTGCCCGAATGATTCGAGCATCCCCCGCGTTGTGTGAAAGCGTTCTTTCGTTCTCGTGTTTTATTGGGTTCAGGCCGCCGGGGTTTTGAGGCGGTCATCACTAAAACGATTGGGGTCAGGTTGCATATCGCACGCATCAAAATCTTCGCACTGCTTTTGATCGCGACAATCCTTGCGCAGGTTCTGTCGCAGGAATTGATCAGCAGTCCGAATTCCATTTCGGCACGGGCGGCGAAGCGCAAGGCCGAAATGGCCGAAACGATCCAGAAGGGCGAAAACCTCCGTTTGGCCGAGCTTGCCCGGATGCAGGCCGATCGCGCCTTGCGTGCGCGCATCGAGGCGATGACCTTCTACGAGGCCCCTGCAGCAGTGGTGCTGACACCCGAAGTCCAATACGCCTCCAACCGTGCCCGGGGCTTCTCGCCCAAAGACGAGGTGCTGGTGCGCAATGATGATCTGCTTGTGACCGGCTCCCTGAAGTCAGGATCGGTGAAAGAGCCCTTGTCGATCGATCGGCCTGTTTACGCATTGGCCAGCCTGCAATCGGTGATCCAGAAACATGCTTTGGCGGAAGGCGTGCCGCTGGCGCTGGCCCATGCCATCGTGCGGTCCGAAAGCGGGTTCAATCCCAATGTCACCAATGCGGGGGCGCAGGGCCTGATGCAGATCAAACTGCAAGCCGCCCAGACGGTCGGCTATCAGGGCACTGCCGACGGTTTGCTGGATGCCGATACCAATTTGCGGTTCGGCATGCGCTATCTCGGGCGGATCTATCAACTGGCGCGTGGCGATGCTTGCCGCACCATTGCGATCTATCGCACGGGCAACCCTGCCAGCGCCACCGATCCCGCCTATTGCTCCAAGGCCTTCAAGGACGATCCCGCCAAAGACGAGGCCGACAAGGGCCCCGCTGGTCAGCCTGCCCGCAATCCCGGCTAAGGCAAGCAATGCAGGGCCGATTTTGCTTGCCCCTTGTATCGACAGGGCAGGCGCATTAAGTCTGGTCGGGTCAGTCGGCCGGACGGCCGCGCCTTCGGGCGAGGAAAGTCCGGGCTCCATGGAGATACGGTGCCGGATAACATCCGGCGAGGGTGACCTTAGGGAAAGTGCCACAGAAAAGGAAACCGCCGGGGCCTTCGGGTCGCGGTCAGGGTGAAAAGGTGCGGTAAGAGCGCACCGCATGTCCGGCAACGGGCATGGCATGGTAAACCCCACCGGGAGCAAAACCGAATAGGGACGACGCGGGCGGCTTGCCGCCCAGGGCCCACTTCAGCCCGATCGTCCGGGTTGGTTGCAAGAGGCGGTTGGCAAC
>CANGOE010000116.1 GCA_947455455.1 Hyphomicrobiales bacterium | reverse complement strand
TTTTAAGGAGACAAGAAATGAACAAGGGCGATTTGGTTGCGGCTGTTGCCGAGCATGCGGATATCACTAAGGCTCAGGCCGGTCATGCGGTCGATGCCGTTGTGGATGCGATCACTGCCACTTTGAAGGCTGGCGACGAAGTTCGTCTGGTCGGTTTTGGTACGTTTTCTGTGACACAGCGCAAGGCTGGTGAAGCTCGTAACCCACGCACGGGCGAGGTCATCAAGACCAAGGCTTCGAAGGCTCCTAAGTTCAAGGCTGGCGCTGGCCTGAAGGCTGCTGTTAACGCCTAATGTGCATGACAATGGGGGCTAGGCTGTCAAGCCACCGTTTCGCCTTCGGGTGACGGCTCCTGTTGTTTTCAGGTGCCATCTGCATTGGTGCCTTGCATGTGCGGGCTCCCGTCGTTAAGAGGGGAGCCAGAGGGCGATTAGCTCAGTTGGTAGAGCATCTCGTTTACACCGAGAGGGTCGGCGGTTCGAGCCCGTCATCGCCCACCATTTTCGAGAGAGGGATACAATTGATTTTGTGTCCCTCTCTTTTTTGTTTGTCGGTCGCCTCAAGGATCGGTTTTTGTGGCCTGTCCGGCAGGGGTAAAAAAAAATCCAATTATTTTTTGAGTGTTTCTCTCGGATTTGTTGTTTGCGGCGTTAAAAAGCCTCCTTGGGTGGGTTGACAGGGGCGGGGGTGTCCCTTAATTCCACGCACACCGTGGAGCGCAAATGTTCTGCCTTGCGGGGGAGTAGCTCAGTTGGTTAGAGCGTCGGCCTGTCACGCCGAAGGTCGCGGGTTCGAGCCCCGTCTCTCTCGCCATTTCCACGGTTGATCATCATCACTCTGGAAATGGTGGGTTTCGGGTTTAACCCGTATGATCATTCAACATTGCATTTGTTGTATCCAGCCAAACAAAAAGGCTCCCCGATCAGGGAGCCTTTGTTGTTTTCAGCCATCGGTAAGAGGCCGTGATCAATAGGTGGCGCGCCCGCCCGACAGATCGAACACGGCGGCCGTGGTGAAGGAATTATCCTCGGATACCAGCCAGGCGATCATGGCGGCGGCTTCATCGACCATCAGGAAGCGGCCACGCGGAATGCGCGAGAGCATGTAATCGATATGCTCCTGTTTCATCTGGTCGAAAATGGCGGTTTTGGCGGCGGCTGGCGTGACGCAATTGACCGCAATGTTCTGGCCGGCCAGTTCCTTGCCCAGTGATTTGGTCAGGGCAATCACGCCTGCTTTGGCGGCGGAATAGGCGGATGCATTGGGATTGCCTTCTTTACCGGCAATGGAGGCGACATTGAGGATGCGGCCATAGCCGTTCTGCTTCATCGAGGGCACGACGGCGCGACAGCAATAGAACACGCCGTTCAGATCAATATTGATGACCTGTTCCCATGATTCGATCGGATATTCGGCCACCGGATGGTTGGGGCCGGCGATGCCGGCATTGTTGACCAGAATATCGATCGAGCCGAAAGCGGCCAAAGTCTGCTGGGCAGCGGCTTCGACCTGTGCCGGGTTGCTCTGGTCTACCATCACGGCGATTGCCGAGCCATGGGAGGAGAGTGTGGCGGCGGCTTTGTCTGCGAGGGCCTGATCACGGTCCCACAGGGCGACACGCGCTCCCGAGGCCAGCAAGCGTTCTGCAACGGCATAGCCGATCCCTTGCGCTCCACCCGTGACAACGGCATTTCTGCCCTTCAGATCAATTTGATTGGCCATAGATCGTCTCTCCCGTCATGATTTGGTCGGACATCGGTGATGCCCCGTCCAGTCTATTATCCTGCTTCCTAGCCGAAGGTCGAGTGGCCCAAACCGTGATTATTCTCATTTTCATGCGGGTTGTTGGGCTTTGGATGCGGGTTCCATCTTGCAACGCAATCTAGCCTGCGTTAAGCCTCCCCGCATCGAGTCCTGTGATCGGTTCCGTTTCTGCGGGGTGATTTGCCGGATTGGATTATGGCTAGGGGCTTGCGTTTGTCTTGATCGGTACGGGCTTTTGCCTGTCTGGATCGGGCAGGGACCGCAAGGAGAGGAAAAGATGCAGAGTCTGTTATCCGATTATCTGCCGTTGGTTGTGTTCATTGGCGTTGCCGCATTCATTGCGATCGCTTTGATGATTGCGCCCTTCATTGTGGCCTATAAGCAACCCGACCCCGAAAAACTCTCGGCTTACGAATGTGGATTTAACGCCTTCGATGATGCCCGCATGAAATTCGACGTGCGTTTCTATCTGGTGTCGATTCTCTTTATTATCTTTGATCTGGAAGTGGCCTTTTTGTTTCCCTGGGCTATATCCTTCCATGAGGTCGGGTTGTTCGGCTTCTGGTCGATGATGCTGTTTCTCGGTGTTCTCACCATCGGCTTCGCCTATGAATGGAATAAAGGAGCACTGGAATGGGATTGATCGGAGCCGACGCGCGCACCATGGTTGCGCCTGCGCCTCGCGGCATAATCGACCCCAATACCGGCAAGCCGGTGGGTGCGAATGATCCGTTTTTCACCGATGTGAATGATGAATTGGCTGATAAGGGTTTTCTGGTCACCTCGACCGAAGACCTGATTCACTGGGCGCGCACCGGCTCGCTGATGTGGATGACCTTCGGTCTGGCCTGTTGCGCTGTGGAAATGATGCAGTTGTCGATGCCGCGCTATGACGTGGAACGCTTCGGCTTCGCGCCCCGTGCCTCGCCGCGCCAATCCGATGTGATGATTGTCGCCGGCACGCTGACCAACAAGATGGCTCCTGCATTGCGCAAGGTCTATGACCAGATGCCAGAGCCGCGCTATGTGATCTCCATGGGCTCATGCGCCAATGGCGGCGGATATTACCACTATTCCTATTCGGTTGTGCGCGGGTGTGACCGGATTGTTCCGATTGATGTTTATGTGCCGGGTTGCCCTCCGACCGCTGAAGCGCTGTTGTATGGCGTTTTGCTGTTGCAGAAGAAAATCCGTCGCGTCGGCACCATCGAACGCTGATCCAGACTTCAGAAGAGCAGGGCAAGCGCATGTCAGCTTATGAAACCATCATCGAAAAGACCAGCGCGGCGCTTGGGAGCGATCTCCTGTCGCACAGCGTGGCCTATGACGAGCTGACTTTGGTTGTTGCACGCGACAGCATCAACAAAAGCCTGGCTTTTCTGCGTGATGATCCTGCATTGCGTTTTGTCAGCTTTATCGATCTGACGGCCCTTGATCTGCCGGCCCGCGAGGAGCGTTTCGAGGTGGTGTGGCATTTGCTGTCGCCGACCCTGAACCAGCGCGTGCGGGTGAAAGTGACCACCTCCGCGACCATTCCCGTGCCGTCGACGGCCGATGTCTATCCCGCCACCAACTGGTTCGAGCGCGAAGTCTACGACATGTATGGCGTGCTGTTTACCGGCCACCCTGATTTGCGACGTATCCTCACCGATTACGGCTTCGAGGGGTATCCCTTGCGCAAAGACTTCCCGCTGACCGGCTTTGTGGAAGTGCGCTATGACGATCAGGAAAAGCGGGTCGTGTACGAGCCTGTCAAACTGACACAAGAGTTCCGGAATTTCGATTTTCTCTCGCCTTGGGAAGGAACAGATTATGTTCTGCCCGGCGATGAAAAAGCGAAGCAAAGCTGAGCGGGGCATAGACAATGACCGAACACGCTATTCGCAATTTCTCAATCAACTTCGGCCCCCAGCATCCGGCGGCGCATGGTGTGTTGCGTCTGGTTCTGGAGCTCGACGGCGAAGTGGTCGAGCGCGTCGATCCGCATATCGGGCTGTTGCATCGCGGCACCGAAAAGCTGATCGAAGCCAAGACCTTCGTTCAGGCTTTGCCCTATTTCGACCGGCTCGATTATGTCGCGCCGATGAATCAGGAGCACGCCTATTGTCTGGCGATTGAAAAGCTGTTGGGCCTGACTGTGCCCAAGCGCGGCCAGCTCATCCGGGTGTTGTATTCCGAAATCGGCCGTATCCTGTCGCATTTGCTCAACGTCACCACGCAGGCGATGGATGTGGGCGCGCTGACCCCGCCTTTGTGGGGCTTCGAAGAGCGCGAAAAGCTGATGATGTTCTATGAGCGGGCTTCCGGCTCGCGGATGCATGCGGCCTATTTCCGTCCCGGCGGCGTGCATCAGGATCTGCCCGATCAACTGGTCCGTGATATCGGTGCATGGTGTGATCCGTTCCTGCAGGTCTGTGACGATCTCGAAGGCCTGTTGACCGACAACCGCATTTTCAAACAGCGCAATGTCGATATCGGCGTGGTTGATCTGGACACCTGCTGGGCCTGGGGCTTTTCGGGCGTGATGGTGCGCGGTTCGGGTGCGGCGTGGGATCTGCGTCGTGCGCAACCCTATGAATGTTATTCCGAGCTGGAATTCGATATTCCGATTGGCAAGAACGGCGATTGCTATGACCGTTATTGCATTCGCATGGAAGAAATGCGCCAGTCTGTCCGCATCATGAAGCAGTGTGTGGCCAAATTGCTGTCGGACGAGGGCCGCGGTCCTGTTTCGTCCACTGACGGCAAGGTTGTGCCCCCCAAGCGCGGCGAGATGAAGCGCTCGATGGAAGCACTGATCCATCATTTCAAACTGCATACCGAAGGCTTCCATGTGCCTGCGGGTGAGGTTTATGCCGCTGTCGAAGCGCCGAAGGGCGAGTTTGGCGTCTATCTGGTCTCGGATGGCAGTAACAAGCCCTATCGTTGCCGTATTCGCGCTCCCGGTTTTGCGCATTTGCAGGCAATGGATTTTATGTGCCGTGGTCACATGCTGGCAGACGTGTCTGCCATTCTTGGATCGCTTGATATCGTGTTTGGAGAAGTGGACCGCTGATCGTCCGGTCAGTGGTTTGAGGGAAGGGGATCGGCATGGCCGTCCGCAGATTGGCACCGCAAGAGGTTCAACCCGCCGCATTCGCGT
>CANGOE010000115.1 GCA_947455455.1 Hyphomicrobiales bacterium | reverse complement strand
GGCGACGCATTGCTTCAACCGCATCAGCTCCGCCAGCATTTCGGCCCGGCGCACCACCGGAATACGCCGTTCACGCGCCGCCATCAATTCGGGATTGTCACGGCGGATGGCGGTGGACACCACCACCACTTCGGCCTTGCCGATATTGTCGCCGGAATGGCCGACAAACACCGTCATGCCCAGTCCGCGCAGACGTTTGACATTGGCATTGTCGGACGCATCCGAGCCTTGCACCAGATAGCCAAGATTATGCAACACCTCGGCGATACCGGACATGCCGATACCCCCAATTCCGACAAAATGGATGGCCCCCAGTTCACTCGGCAATTTCATTGCGACAACCCGCCTTCTGTTCCAACAATCTCGAGCACCAGATCGGCGAAGCGTTCCGCCCCGTCGGTGATGCCGCGCTTTTTTGCGCTTTGCGCTGAATCGGTCAAAGATTTTATATCCGTCATATGGTGCTGTAGCCGTTGCGACAGCCATTGCGGGGTAAACGCCGCTTGGTTGATCACATCCGCCGCCCCCGCCTCGGATAGAAAAGCCGCATTGGCGGCCTGATCATTGTCGAGCGAATGGGGCAAGGGCACCAGTATCGAGGGCCTGCCGATGGCCGCCAGCTCCGCCACGGTGGATGCACCTGCCCGCCCGATCACCAGATGGGCTTTGGCAATCCGCTCCGGCAAGTCGGTGAAAAAGGCCGCAACCTCGGCCTGAACGCCCGATGCCGCATAGCGTGTGCGGACCCGTTCGACATCCTCGGCGCGGGCCTGTTGCACGATATGCAGGCGTTGGCGCAAAGGGTCGGGCAACAAGGCAATGGCTTCTGGCACGCAATCACTCATCACCCGAGCGCCTTGCGAGCCGCCGGTGACCAGAAGTTCAAACACCCCCTGTTCAGCCAATACGGGATAGGGACTGATCGCCTGTACGACCGCAGGACGCAAGGGATTGCCGACAAAGCGCGCTTTGCCTGCCAGCGCGCCTTCCAGTCCCTTGACCCGCTCCAGCCCGGTGCCGATGGCATTGACCCGTGCCGCCAGAAAGCGGTTGGCGCGTCCCAGCACGCCGTTTTGCTCATGCAACAGGGTCGGCACGCCCAACAGCCATGCCGCAAGCAGTGGGGGGACTGTCGGATACCCGCCAAAGCCGACCACCGCCGCAGGCTTGACGCGCCGGATCACCTTGATGGCCGTCACAAAACCGGACACCAGCCGGAAGGCTGTCGCCAGCAAAGCCAGCGGGTGGCGGGATTTGAAGGTTGCCGAAGGGATCATGAACACATGGGAGGGCGCAAAATGGGTGCTGTGTTGCAACACCCGTTCATCGGTGGCCAGCATCACATCACAGCCGCGCGCTGTCAGCACCGAGGCGAGGGCTTCGGCGGGGAACAAATGCCCCCCCGTCCCGCCTGCCGCCAGCAATATCGGCGCTTTGGCCGTCATGCCCGCATTCCCGTTTTCATGGCTTGGTCATCCAGCGTCTCATGATGGACAAAGGCGCGTGGCGGCGCATATTCCGAGCGCGGCCGCTTGCGGGTCACAGCCAACAGAAAGCCCATGCCCAAAGCCAGCGAAATCAGCGAGGAACCACCATAGGAAATAAATGGCAGGGTCATGCCTTTGGCCGGCATCAACTGCACATTCACGGCCATATTGATGCAGGACTGGACACCGAACAGCATCACCAGACCCGCCGCCGCCAACCGGCAGAACGGCTCGTCACTGCGACGCGCCATCACCAGCCCGCGCAAGACCACCGCCATGAACAGCAACAGGATGAGCAGACAGACCACAATGCCGAATTCCTCGGCGGTCACGGCAAAGATAAAATCGGTATGGCTGTCGGGCAGGATCCGTTTGACCGTGCCCTCCCCCGGTCCCTTGCCGAGCCAGCCGCCCTGCATGAAACTTTCCATCGCATTGTCGACCTGGAACGTATCGCCCGATTGCTTGTCCATGAAACGGCCGATACGCGCTTTGACGTGCGGCAACAGATGATAAGCCGCTGTCATCCCGCCCAAGCCCACGCCGGTCAGGCCCACCACCCAGAAGATATGCAGGCCGGACAGAAACACCACCCCGCCCCAGACCATGCCCATCAGGGCCGTCTGCCCGATATCCGGCTGGATGGCGACAGGCACCAGCGTTGCAATCAGCAAGGCAAAACCGATGATATTGCCGGGCACATCCTTGCGCCGTCCGCCTTCGGAGAAAGCCCAGGCCACCAGCACCACAAAGGCGGGTTTGAGAAATTCCGAAGGCTGGATGCTCATCCCCGCCAGATTGACCCAACGACGCGCTCCCTTGACCTCCATACCCCACAGCAAGGCGGCACATACCAGTGCCAAACTGCCCAGATAGACTATCAAAGCCGCACGGCGCACTTGACGGGGAGTGAGAAAACTTATCACCAACATCACGCAAGCCGCAGGGATCATGAACAAGATCTGGCGTTTGACGAAATGGAATTGCGGCAGGCCCAACCGGTCGGCAACCGGCGGGGAACCCGCCAGACACAGGATAATGCCTGCCAGCATCAGGGCGAAGATCAGTCCCAGCATCACCCGGTCCACTGTCCACCACCAATCGATAAAGGGTGATCGTTCAACCCGTGACGGCATGTCAGGCGTCCTTCCGCATCGGTCTAAACTCCGTCATGGCTTCAGCCATGTCCTTGAAGCGCGCCCCGCGCACCTCGAAATTCGCAAACTGGTCGTAAGAGGCACAAGCGGGCGACAACAGCACCACCGGCTCGGGACAAGCGGAGGCATTGGCGCGTTCCACGGCTTGCGCAAAAGCCTGTTCCAGCGTGCCGCTTTCAGTGAACGGCAGAGCATCCGCCAATTGTCCGGCAAACAGGGGGGTGGATTTGCCGATCAGATAGGCATGCTCGATCCGGTTGAAATAGGGATGCAATCCGGCAATCCCGCCCTCTTTGGCGACACCGCCGATAATCCAGTGGATCCCGCCTGCAAAGCTCGCCAAAGCCTTTTCGGCGGCTTCCGCATTGGTGGCCTTGGAATCATTGACAATCAGCGCTCGCCCCACATGGCCGAGGGGTTGCATCCGGTGCGCCAGACCGGGGAAGGAGCGCAACCCGCGCCGTATGGTATCCCCATCCACGCCCAAAGCCCGCACCGCCGCCAGAGCCGCCGCCGCATTCTGGGCATTATGGACACCGCGCAACGAGGCTATGCCTGCCAGATCGGCCAGCACCATCTGGCCGTCCGGTCCGTCAAGCACGAGCCTTGTGCCCTCGCGGCTGATCCCGTCCCGCGAGGGGTGATCCATCGACAGACGCAGAAGCGGATGGTCCTGCCCCTCCAGCTGATCGGCAATAGCGGCACAATAGGCATCATCCACGCCGATGATCGCCAGACCCGAGGCCGCCACCAGCCGCTGTTTGATGGCGGCATAAAGGGCCATGGTGCCGTGGCGGTCGAGATGATCGGGCGTAAGATTGGTCAGAATACCGATGCTCGGGGCCAGCGAGGGGGTCAGATCGATCTGGAAGGTCGAACATTCGATCACATGCACACGGGTGCTGTCGGGTGGCGGCAGAGCCAGAATGGCTGTTCCGATATTGCCGCCCATGGCGACATCGCGACCGGCCTCGTGCAACAGATGGGCAATCAATGCGGTGGTGGTGGATTTGCCATTGGTGCCGGTAATCGCCACACAGGGTGACCCGGGGGCCAGCAGGGCGCGTTGGCGAAAGAACAGTTCGATATCCCCGATAATCTCGACATCCGCTTCCTGCGCCTTGAGCACAACCGGATGCGGGGCGGGATGGGTCAGCGGCACGCCGGGCGACAGGATCAAGGCATCCTGACCGCCCAACCCCTCCACCAACGGATCGGCTATTGCAAAACCGGCTTCGGCGGCCTTGTCGCGTGCGGCCGGTTTGTCATCCCACGCAAAAACCCGTGCCCCGCCTGCCCGCAAGGCTTCCGCCGTCACCAAACCGGAGCCGCCAAGCCCGAACACGGTAACCGTCTTGCCCGAAAAGCAGGTGACAGGGGTCATGCTTACCTCAGTTTCAATGTCGCAAGACCGGCCAGAGCCAGCACCACCGCGATGATCCAGAAACGGACCACCACCTGCGGTTCCGACCAGCCCAATTGCTCGAAATGATGGTGGATCGGGGCCATTCGGAACACACGTTTGCCCGTCAATTTGAAGGAGGCCA
Source organism: Hyphomicrobiales bacterium (assembly GCA_947455455.1). GTDB lineage: Bacteria > Pseudomonadota > Alphaproteobacteria > Rhizobiales > Beijerinckiaceae > CAIYZJ01. The sequence goes on along the minus strand of CANGOE010000115.1, from coordinate 916 downwards.
CCTGAATGATCACAGACAGAGCCTCGACCACAAACAGCCCGCCGACAATCGCCAGCACGATTTCATGCTTGGTGGCCACCGCAATCGTGCCCAACATGCCGCCCAGCGCCAGCGAGCCGGTATCGCCCATGAAAATCTGGGCCGGTGGGGCGTTGAACCACAGAAAACCCAAGCCCGCACCGAGCATCGCACCACACACCACCGCCAATTCGCCGGTTCCGGGGGTAAAGTGGATTTGCAGGTAATTGGCGAAATAGGCATTGCCCGACAGATAGGCGATCAGCCCGAACGTCGCCGAGGCCACCATCACCGGCACAATCGCCAGACCGTCCAGACCGTCGGTCAGATTGACGGCATTGCCGGCCGCCACAATGACAAAACCGCCAAAGGCAAAGAAAAACAGACCGAGATCGATCACCACTTCCTTGAAGAACGGCACCGTCAGACCTGTCGCCAGACGGGTCGAACCGATGGATGAAATCGCATAGCAGGCCACAACCGCAATCAGGAATTCAAGCGCCAGACGCGCCCGCCCCGAAAAACCGTTATGGCTTTGCTTGGTGACCTTGAGATAGTCGTCGTAAAAGCCGATTGCGCCGAAACCGAGCGTCACCGCCATCACGATCCACACATGCGGGTTGAAGGGATTGGCCCACAGCAATGTGGCCACAACGATGCCTGACAGGATCATCAGGCCGCCCATGGTCGGCGTGCCACGCTTGGCCAGATGCGACTGCGGCCCGTCCGAACGGATCGGCTGGCCCTTGCCCTGCCTCACCCGCAACGTGGCGATGATGCGCGGCCCGAACAAAAACACAAACAACAAGGCGGTAATCGTCGCGCCACCCGTTCTGAACGTGATGTAGCGGAACACATTCAGGCCACCGAACAGGCCGGAATAATCCGCAAGCAAACT
>CANGOE010000114.1 GCA_947455455.1 Hyphomicrobiales bacterium | reverse complement strand
TATCCTCAATTCCCGCAAGACCCGACAAAATCAGGATCGGTGTTTTGACCCGCGCCACGCGCAAGGTCCGCAACACTTCATAGCCTGACATATCCGGCAGGTTCAGATCCAGCAGGATGATGTCGTAATCATAAAGCTTACCGAGATCGACGCCCTCTTCGCCGAGATCGGTCGTGTAGATGTTGAAGCTCTCCGTCTTCAACATCAACTCGATGCTTTGTGCGGTTGCGCTGTCGTCTTCAATCAGCAAAACGCGCATATCATATCCCCAAGCTAAGCCATCAAACATACACAAGGCATATCAGAGGCGATTTATGTTTTTGTCCGCGACAATGTGTCCGGTGATTCGATCTTATGTCGCTAATGGTTAACAAAGGGTGATTCTGCGCCGCAAGTCTTAATCTTTGTCGAGGCGAATTTTTTTTCATCAAGTCCAAAATGAGGCATATTCACAAGAAAAGTAATAACATGTCTTCACACTCGTTAATGGCCGGACAAGACCGCATATGTTCTGGAGGTGATCCTCGGTCCGTCGTCGATGTATTTTGAGCATGATGGAAGCCATAAAATCATTTTTTTATTCAAAATCAGTGCATTTGGTAACGAAACATCAAGAACATCCCTGCAATGATGGCGGCATCAGGCGAGCAATAGTCCCGCCAAGCCCGATGATACAATGAAAGTCAGGATGCCATCATGAAAGCACGTGATAGCCTCATTCGTCTGAAACGGTTCCAGGTTGACGAACGCCGTCGCCGTTTGGGCCAGATCGAATTGATGATTCAGGATTTCGAGCGCATGGCCCAGGATCTCGAACGCGAGATCAAGGCCGAGGAAGAGCGCAGTGGCATCAGCGATCTCAGCCACTTTGCCTATCCCACCTATGCGCGGGCCGCCGCCACCCGTCGGGACAATCTCAAATGTTCGGCCGAGGAATTGCGCGGCCAGCTTGATGATGCCCGCTTGCTCTATGAGGATGCGCTCGAGGAGCTCAAAGCCCTTGAACAGCGCGACGACCGCGAACGCGGCGAAATCCGCGCACAGGCCTGAACGGCCTAGTCCAGCAAAAGCGGGATCTGCGGCGCGCACTCGGCAGGATACAAGCCGATGGCGCGCGGATCATCCATCACTTCCAAGGCCAGTTGATAGGGCACAAAGCCGCAGGAGCGGTAAAAGCCCAATGCGCGCGGATCATCCATCTGGCAGGTATGGACAATCATCCTCCCGATGCCCTGTCCGGACACACAGTCAATCGCGTGATCCAGCATGATCCGGCCAAAGCCCTGCCCGCAGGCTTTCGGGATCAGTCCCAGATAGGCCAGTTCGGCCTCTTGGCGGTTGCGGCAATCAATTTCGCACAAGCCGATATCCTGCCCGTCGCGCCTGACGATGTAAGCCTGATTGGCCGGATCATCGAGAATGGCGACCACCTCGGCTTGCGCCATTGCGAGACGGGAAAACCACAGCCACGGCGCACCGATCTGCCTGAAAATAGCCAGATATCGGGCATAATCTGTCCCCGTGATCCGTTCAAAATCCAGCCCGTAAGACAATGGGGTTGAAGGCAGGCGTGCAACCGGCTCCAGTGCCAGATAGGTTACAAGAGTGGCCAGCTTGCCCTTGGGGAGCACAGTGATGGCATTGTCGAAGAAGGAGTGATCGGGCGCATTGGTCATGGTTTTGACTCTCTTTGCGGTGAGAACATAAACGGCCGCATTGATCGGGGCGGGTTTGATCGGACTCTTTTTGCACTCTGTGCGGTTTGTTGGCAATTGTCCTTGCGAAACGTCAAAGGGCCGTGCAGTGATAATTGACAAGACGGATTAGCGGGGCTGATTGTTACGCATGAAACGCATCAAGGATTTTTTCTGGCCTCTGGCCGGTTTGGCGGCTGTGTGTTTTTCCGGCTGGCTCTTGTATCAGGAATTGAAGGGGATTTCGGCGGATGCCGTGCTGGCTTCGCTGGCCGCAATCCCCGGACAGCGCTGGGCCTTGGCGGTGCTGTCGACGATGGTCGCTTATGGCGCGCTGGCTTGGTATGACCGGATTGCCTTGCTTCATCTCGGCCATAAATTGGGTTGGGGCTTTATCTCGGCCGTCTCTTTTTCCACCTATGCGCTGTCCCACAATATCGGCGCCTCGGTGTTTTCGGGCGCGGTAGTGCGCTATCGCGCCTATTCCAGCAAAGGGCTGACCGCTCCCGAAGTCGGCGTGCTGGTGGCTTTGTGCTCGTTTACCTTCGGGCTCGGCTCGGTGTTGTTGGGCAGTTTCGTGCTGTTGTTCGAACCCGAACTGGTGTTGGCATTGTTTGATACGCCATTATGGACCGCGCGGGCTGTCGGGGGGGCGATGCTGGCAGGGGTTGGTCTCTATGTGGCCGGATCGCTGTTGCATTTCAAACCGTTCCATATCGGATCCTTCCAGATTTTCTATCCGCGTCCGGCCATTGTCGTGCGCCAGCTTTTGGCCGCTCCGCTGGAACTGCTGGGAGCGGCGGGTATTATCTATTTCGCCCTGCCTGCCGATGCCGGTGTCAGTTTCTTTGCGGTTGCGGGCGCATTTGTCGCCTCGTTCTCGGCGGCTTTGCTGTCGCATGCGCCGGGCGGGTTGGGCGTGCTGGAATATGTGTTCGTGAAAGTCTTGCCGACGCTGGACCGCGCCGATGTGGTGGCGGCTTTGCTGGTGTTCCGCTTGCTCTATCTGATCGTGCCGCTGGTGTTTGCCATTGTGATGGTGGCGCTGTTCGAGCGCGCGCGATTGGCCGAAACCTTGCGCAAACCCTCTTGAACCCACAAAAAAAGCGGACCAGAAGGCCCGCTTTTCAACAATCCATCCGCGCCTGATCAGCGATAGAGCTGGATGCGGGTGGTGCGCAATCCGGCGAGACCGTGCTCGTCGATCGAGGATTGCCACGACAGGAACTCGTCTACCGTCAGTGTGTAACGCGAGCAGGCTTCTTCGAGGCTCAGCAGGCCACCGCGGACGGCGGCAACCACTTCGGCCTTGCGGCGAATGACCCAGCGGCGGGTGTTGGAGGGCGGCAGATCGGCCACCGTCAAAGGGGCTCCATCCGGACCGGTCACAAATTTGGCCTTCGGGCGATAGGGATCCGTCATTGATACGCTCTTCGATGCATGCCACAGGAAGTATGTCCTTGTTATAATTGATGTCTCTTAACATTGTGCTAAGTCGAAACGGCGGTTTTGTCTCAAACTGGGACAGGAGTTAACGCCAAAATTGGCTCTGGCATGACAGCGCCGGACACCGTAAAAGAGGGGATATGATGCTGGTCTGGCCACGCCCTGCAGACGCTCACACAAGGTGAAGCAATCCGATGACTTTGACGCTTGATCCCGCTGTATTTGCCCAGGTGTCGCTCGGCATGGATTTGCCGGGGCGGCCGCAGGATAACCGCGTGGTCGTGGCGATGTCGGGCGGGGTGGATTCCTCGGTGGTGGCGGCCTTGCTGACGCAGGCCGGCTATGATGTCGTCGGTCTGACTTTGCAACTCTACGACCACGGCGAGGCGGTGCATCGGGCAGGGGCCTGCTGTGCGGGGCAGGATATCCACGATGCGCGGCGGGTTGCCGAAAAGCTCGGTATTCCCCATTACGTGCTTGATTACGAAAGCCGTTTCCGCGATGCGGTGATCGACCGGTTTGTCGATTCCTATCTGGCAGGCGAAACGCCCGTGCCGTGCATCGATTGCAACCGCACGGTCAAATTCCGCGATCTTCTGGCGACAGCCCGTGAATTGGGCGCTTCGGCTTTGGCCACCGGCCATTACGTGACCAGCCGCGCCATGGCCAATGGCCAGCGCGCACTGTATCGGGCGCATGATCCCGACCGTGACCAGAGCTATTTTCTCTATGCGACCACGCAGGACCAGCTTGATCTGTTGCGGTTTCCGCTCGGCACCCTGCCCAAAAGCGAAACCCGCCGGATTGCCCGTGATTTCGGGTTGGTGGTGGCCGAAAAATCCGACAGTCAGGATATCTGCTTTGTCCCGAATGGCCGCTATACCGATCTGATCGAAAAACTGCGTCCAGAAGCCAAGACGGCGGGCGAGATTGTCCATCTCGACGGGCGGGTCTTGGGCCGCCATGAGGGCGTGATCCACTTTACCGTGGGCCAGCGCAAAGGTTTGGGGCTGGCGGTGGGTGATCCGCTCTATGTGTTGCGTCTGGATGCCGCCAAGGCACAGGTGGTGGTCGGCCCGCGCGAGGCGCTGGCGACCCGCATGATCGCCTTGCGCGATGTCAACTGGCTCGAGACCACCCCGCTCGCCGCCTTGCCGCCAGAGGGGCTGGATGTGGCCGTCCGCGTGCGCTCCTCCCGCCCGCCGCAACCGGCAAAACTGTTTTATGATCAGGGCGTGGTGAAGGTGGAACTGCTCAACGGCGAAATGGGCGTATCCCCCGGACAGGCCTGCGTGGTCTATGACAGCGAGGACACCCATGCCCGCGTGCTCGGCGGCGGCACCATCAACAGCCGGATCGGGCTCGCCGATGCTGTGATGGCCGATGCTGTCATGCCCGATGCTGTCATGTCACAGACTGTCCAGCCTCCCGTAAGCCTGTCGGCAGACAGCCAGACAGGCTCAGGGATTGTTGCTGTTTAAGGTGCGGCAGGAGGCCGCTGACGGGCCTCACCGTGGTTCCGGATGCTTTGGAAGGGCTCTGCCCAGTGAAGGGCCTGATTGTGAGCAAAGTTCTACCCCGTGGACTGCAAGGGGTTTCCAAGCGTCGGCAAGGGGTCAGCACAGGGTCAGCACAGGGTGTGCAAGGGTCGGCAAGGATTTTGCCGTGCTTGGGCGGACGCAGTGAGCGCCATCAGCGCCATGAGGCTTATGGTTTTATTCGGGTCTGAACGGCTTTTTGCACAGGTTCCATATTCTCTTGCATCAAATTATTGACACTGGCAGCCATGCTGGCTTATACCCTGCACGTCCAAACGCGTTGACCCATTTGATCGGCGCAGATATTGGGGCGGAGTAGCTCAGCTGGTTAGAGCAGAGGAATCATAATCCTTGTGTCGGGAGTTCAAATCTCTCCTTCGCTACCATTTTTGACAATAGAAACAGTAGTTTAGCGTTGCTCGGGCGGGTTAATACCGTTCCACACAGTTCACACACGGTTTTCGCCACTGT
>CANGOE010000113.1 GCA_947455455.1 Hyphomicrobiales bacterium | reverse complement strand
GGCACCATGGCCCCCGAGCCGCTGATGGATGTCAAACATGTGGCCAGTGCCGTGGTCTATATGGCCAGCCTGCCGCTGGAGGCCAATGTGCAGACCATCACCGTGATGGCCAGCAAAATGCCGCTGGTCGGGCGCGGTTAAACGGCCCCCTTTGATTTCTCCGACAAAACTTGCATGATCGGCGCAAGCGGTTGATTGTTGCATCTTGCCAATCACCACGCTCCAGCTTCAGACCTCAGGCGGAAACGACACAATGACGAGCACGAAAAAACCACGCGGACGGCTGTTTTTTGCCAATCCCGGCCCGACCAATATTCCCGACAGCATTTTGCATGCGCAAGCCCACCACACCGTGGATTTCATGGATGCCGATTTTATCGCGCTCTATAACCACTGTTTCGATGCGCTGAAGAAGGTCATCAAAACCAACCAGCATTTGTTCTTCTATGCCGGATCGGGCCATGCGGCTTGGGAAGCCAGCCTCGTCAATCTGTTCTCGCCGAAGGACCGGGTGCTGATCGTGGAAACCGGGCATTTCTCCGACAAATGGGGTGAAATGGCGACCGCTCTCGGTCTGGATGTGCAGACAGTGGCCGCCGAATGGAACAAGGGCATTGATTATGCCGCCGTGCAGGCCGCTTTGGAGGCCGATAGCGGTCATGCGATCAAAGCCGTGTGCTGTGTGCATAACGAGACCTCGACGGGCATGGTGCTGGATATCGCGCGTGTGCGTGGCTGTATGGATGCCGCCAAACATCCGGCGCTGTTGCTGGCCGATACGATTTCCTCGCTCGGTTCGCTTGATTTCCGCATGGATGAATGGGGTGTCGATTGCGCGGTTGGCGGCAGCCAGAAGGGCTTGATGTTGCCCACCGGCCTGTCCTTCACCGCCATTTCCGACAAGGCCATGAAGGCCCATGCGGTTTCCACCTGTCCCAAACATTACTTTAACTGGACCGTGATGCTGGCGCGCCCACACAAGAGTTTTCTGGGCACGGTGCCGACCTCGTTCTTCTTCGGTTTGAAAGAATCCCTGCGTCTGTTGCTGGAAGAGGAGGGGATGGACAATGTCGTCTCCCGCCATGCCCGTTTGGGTGAGGCCGTGCGCCGTGCGGTCCAGCATTGGTCCGGCAATCAGGGGCCTCGCCTGTTCTGCACCGATCCGACCCGCTATTCCGACAGCGTGACCGCGGTAAAAATGCCTGACGGTTTCAATGCCGAGGATATCCGCAAAACCGCGCTTGGCCGCTTCAACGTGTCGCTGGGTGGCGGGTTGAGCAAGCTGTCGGGGCAGGTGTTCCGCATCGGGCACATGGGCGATCTGAACGAACCGATGATTCTGGGTACCCTGTCGGTGGTCGAAATGGCGCTCAAGATCAACGGCGTGCCGCATGCTTCCGGCGGTGTCGATGCCGCTATTGCCTATCTGGCAGAACAGGGCTGAGCGCTTTTCTCTGTCAACGGGTATGAATTTGGGCATCGGATAGTTCCGGTGCCCTTTTTTTGCTCAGGTCAGGGTTGATTTGGGCTTATTTATGCGTTTAACGCATGGCTGGCATTGGCTTTGCCGGCTTGCGGTGCATTGCACCATAATTTTATATGCACTGCATCAATTGGCCACGGAGAACCATCTCCCGATTGGCCCAAGCCTGAAGGATAAGACCATGTTCGTTGTTTTGATCACCGCCGTCGCCCTTGTTGCCCGTGGTTTTGACTGGGTGCGCACAACCGCTCTGTCGCGCTGAAGACAGCATGGAGCAAGCCGGTTGTCCGGATTGCGTCCTCAGGCTACCCGATAGCGTTCGATCACGGATGGATCCGGTTCAAACCCCAAGCCGGGCGTATCGGGAATAGCAATCATGCCGTTGACGGGCTTGGGCGGGTTCAATCCGCACCAGGCCTCTTGATCGACATAGAGATATTCAAACAGATTGAAATTCTCGAGGGTGGCTGCCAATTGCAGTGAGGCCCAATAGCCGGGCCCGAAATAGGGTGAATGGGCGGCCATGCGTTTGCCGCTGGTCTTGATCGCCTCTGCCACCCGCATAAATTCCGTTACACCCCCGACTTTTGTCACGCTTGGCTGTACATAGGCCAGCGAGGGGATGAGTGTGGCAAATCCTTCAAGTGTCGAGACATTCTCTCCGGCGGCAATGTTGATGCCGCAGGCGGCCAGCGCCTGCCAGTTCGCAGTGCCTTCGGGCGGGAACGTCGGCTCTTCCAGCCATTCGATCCGCTGTTCTTTCAGAAAATCGGCCATGGCCAGCGCCTTGTCGAGGCTGATCTGGCAATTGGCATCCACGGTGATCTCAGCCGACGGGGCGGCCAAACGGGCGGCGGCAATGCAGGCCTCCTCGACCTCGTGCAATTTGATGGATGTATAGCCCTCGCGGGTGGCTTTGTCGGTGAAGTGGCGGACCAGATCCGGCGTGCCATAGCGGACCAGCGAGGCATAGGCCTGCACCGCATCGCGTTTTCGCCCGCCGAGCAGGCGGCCCAAAGAGAGTTTTTCGCGCTTGGCGGCAATATCCCACAAGGCAATATCGAGAGCCGAAATGGCAAACATCGTGATGCCGAAACGGCCGAACAGATGCAAAGCCAGTTGGGCCTCGCGGTTGAGTTGGGCCGGATCGCGGCTGTCGCGCCCCATGGCAAAGGGGGTGATCATGTCCTTGACCGCACGCGCTGTCACATGCTGGCACAGATAGCCGAACCCTTCGCCCCATCCGACCAGTCCCGAGGCGGTCTCGACCCTGAGCATCATGATATCAAGCGCATTCCAGCGCGTCGGCATGATGCCGTGGCCTTTGCCGCCGTCATCGAACGGGATGCGCAGGACAATCGGTTCAATCTGGGTGATCGGATCGGGGGCAATGCTCATGATGGGTCTTTCAGTGGGATGAACGGGGCAACAGCCGCTCGGAGGAGCCGGTGAATTCATTGTCCGAGAATACACCGCCTTTGGTGATCTCGGACGGGGCGCGGGCCTGCGGACTGTCTTGGACAGGCACAGGATCAAGCGCCAGCACCTCAGCCTCGAACGGTTCGGATTGGTCTTGCGGGCGATAACCCAACGCATAGGCGGCTTGATTGTCGTAATCGCGGCCCGTCGCATCCGAAATACCGTAGACCACTTCAAAGCGCAGGGACGGATGGGTGATGCCGAGGCTGACAAGCTGGCCGAGATCGCGCCAACTGATCCAGTTGCCCAGGCGCCGCCGGTCGATCGGCTTGGTGTTGACATTGCCGATGCGGATCGCCAGCACGCGCATGTCGTATTTATAGGCCATCATGGCCCCGATGCTCTCCCCGAAGGCTTTGCCGACCCCGTAGCGGCTGTCGGGTTTCAACACAGCGTGCTCATCGAGCACGAGACTGCGGGGGTGGTAGCCGACCACATGGTGGGAGCTGGCATAGATCACCCGCATGACACCGGCGGCACGGGCGGCTTCAAACAGGCTGATCGAGCCTTCGATGCTCAGTCGGACATGCTCGGCCCATGGTGCATCGGTGGTGCAGGAGGCCAGATGGACAACGGCATCACAGCCCGCAAGATGTGCGGTGACAGCCGCCTGATCAGTGATATCGACCAGAACAGCCTGTTCCTCCGGCGTGCAATCGGTGATCGGTTTGCGGTCGAGCAGGACAAGCCGGTAGCCTTGTTCACGCAATTGCCGGCGCAGGCCGGTGCCCACCAGACCGGCGGCTCCCGTAATGGCAATCAGCCCGTGCGATGCCTCGAGCATGTGGCGTGTCCTTCCCTTGCAAATCATCGACGCAGTTTTGCGGCCCATCATGGCCGAGGAAAAACAAAAGCGATAGCCGATCTGCTTGCAATTTTGTCCGGTCGGCTATGCTTGGATTGCCCATGTGTCCTTGAATTGAAGGTGAATAGTTCCATGAACAAATTCAAGTATTGTACGTATAGGGAATGAAAGGCACGCCGTGCAATTCTTGCGCTTGATTAATGTGAAAAAATGGCTGATGCTTCGACTTAAGATGTATGCGGCCTTGCGGTTTTGTCATGAGCCTCTCAAGGTCTATGTCTTGCTGTATCAAGGTGCCGGTTGGCTCGTGTGTCGGTCGGTCAAGGGTGCATAACGATCAATAACAGCCAGTCGGCATGACAGAATCATGTCTAATTCTGGCTTGAGGGATGATCCTGGGAGGACGAGGACGATGATCACGAAAAGACCATTCATCACGGCAGCTTTGATGGGCAGCCTGATGGTGACAGGGATGGGGTTTGCATCCCCGCTCTATGCGCAATCAAAATACAAGGAAGCCCCTGCTTTGGCCGATCAGGTCAAGGCGGGCAAATTGCCTGCGGTTGAAGCCCGCTTGCCCGAACAGCCTTTGCTGGTTCCGGTCACGGATTCGGTAGGCCAATACGGCGGTGTCTGGCGCCGCGCCTTCCTGGGTCCGGCAGATGCCAACAATTATGTGCGCGTCGTGTTTGACTCGCTGTTCCGGTTCTCGCCCGATGGCGGCAAGATCGAGCCGAAGATTGCTTCGAGCGCCGAGCCCTCAGCCGATTTCAAGTCATGGACCGTGAATCTGCGCAAAGGCGCACGCTGGTCCGATGGCGCGCCGATGACGGCGGATGACATCATGTTCTGGTACAAGGATGTTCTGCTCAACAAGGATCTGACACCGACCCTGCCGGGCTGGATGAAAAATGCCGATGGCTCGCCTGCTCTGGTTGAAAAGCTCAGTGATACGGCTGTGAAATTCAGCTTCCAGGCTCCTGCTACCATGTTCCTGACGGCTCTGGTGGCCGCTGATGGCGGCGACCGCACCTATGCGGCGTTTCTGCCGGCGCATTACCTGAAAAAGTTCCATGCCGCCTATGCCAACAAGGACGAGCTGGATAAGGCCGTTGCCGCGGCAGGCTTCAAGACCTGGACCGAGCTGTTTGCCTCGCGCAACGCTCCGCCCGAAAATGCCGAGCGTCCCTCGATGGCCACATGGGTGCCGACCAGCCGCGTCAGCGATCCGGTCTTCACCCTGCGTCGCAACCCTTACTATATCGGGGTCGACAAGGACGGAAACCAACTGCCTTATCTGGATGAAGTCCGCTTCACCTATTTCGCCGATGCACAGGCTCTGAATCTGGCCGCTATTGCCGGCGATTTCGATATCCAGGAACGCCATATCCAGATGAACAACTATCCGGTGTTCAAGGATCAG
>CANGOE010000112.1 GCA_947455455.1 Hyphomicrobiales bacterium | reverse complement strand
TTTTGTTTAACGGCGGCTTATCACGAGACAACTCATGAAACGAGGGCCGCCTTAGCGATGCGTAGGGCCGGGCCGATAGTTGTCGATGTCGGACAGGCCGAGGCCTGCCACGCGACGATGAGGAATATTTTTAAAATGACTGATATGACATTTGCGGGCCTTGGCTTGGCCAGTCCGCTGCTCAAAAGCCTTAGCCATGCCAATTACACAACCCCGACCGCCATTCAGGCGCAAACCATTCCCTCCCTGCTTGAAGGTCTGGATGTTCTCGGGATTGCCCAGACGGGCACAGGCAAAACCGCCGCTTTCGCACTGCCTTTGTTGCACAAGCTGTTCACCGACAAGATCCCGACCGTTTCGCGTGCCCCACGGGCACTGGTTCTGGTGCCGACGCGTGAACTGGCTGTGCAGATCGCCCGCAGTTTCGACACCTATGGCAAGGGCCTCGGCCTGCGCTATACCACTGTTGTCGGTGGCTTGAGCTATCGTCCGCAAAGCGAGGCTTTGGCCCGTGGCGTGGATATCCTGATTGCCACGCCGGGCCGTTTGCTCGATCTGGTCGATCGCAATGACGTGAAACTGTCGAATGTCAGCTTCCTCGTGCTCGATGAAGCCGACCGGATGTTCGACATGGGCTTCATCCGTCCCTTGCAGAAAATCACCGCTCTGGTGAACCAGAACCGCCAGACCCTGCTGTTTTCGGCCACCATGGCCCCCGAAGTCAGCAAGCTGGCCGCCAAAATCCTGAAAAACCCCAAGCGGGTCGAAATTGCCCCGCAGGGCCGCACTGTCGATAAAATCGATCAGGGTGTTTATCTGGTCAATGCGGCGACCAAGGCGCAGTTGCTTCACAATCTGCTGGCAGACGAAGCCCTCAAGCGCGTTGTGCTGTTTACCCGCACCAAGCGCGGCGCCAACAAGGTTGCGCTCGGCCTCGACCAGATTGGCGTGGTGTCCGAAGTCATCCACGGCAACAAGTCGCAGAATGCCCGTCAGAAAGCTCTCGACAATTTCAGCCGTGGCCGCGCCCGCGTGCTGGTTGCCACCGATCTGGCCTCGCGCGGGATCGATGTCGCCGGCGTGACGCATGTGATCAATTATGAAATGCCGACTGAATCCGAAAGCTATGTCCACCGCATCGGCCGGACAGCGCGTGCGGGTGCCTCCGGTGTGGCTCTCTCCTTCTGTGACGGCAGTGAACGCGGTGCCCTGCGCGGCATCGAGCGCCTGACCTCGCACAAGATCACGGTTCTGCCTCTGCCTGACCTGAAGGTCATTCCGATGGTGGCGAATGTGCCGGTCCGGACCGATCTGGGTGAAACGCCTGAACGGTCCTCGGGTGGCAAGCGTGCCGAACATGGCAGGCCGCAAGGTCGCCCGCAGGGTCGTCCGCAAGGCCGTCCACAGGGTCGCCCGCAGGGCCGTCCCGAAGGACAGCGCACCCATCCCGCGCGCGAAGCACGCCCCGATTTCGTCAAGACGGATGCAGTGCGCGCGGAAGCACGGCCAGAACAGGCCCGCACCGAGCACAAGCGCCCCGATCACAAGCCCAATGATCGTCCGCGTTCAGACTTCAACCGTTCCGAGCCGAACGGCCAGGCCCCACGCCGGACCTGGAACCGCAATGCGAAAAAGCCTGCGGCCGGTTCGCGCGCCTGATATAGGTCTGATCCAACCCTGTGATCATTCTGTGATGCCGCTATCCCGCAAGGGATAGTGGCATCAGTCTTTTTGTTCATATCTTGCCGATTTCTGCGCCTTTGCCGCTTGCGGCAAGGGAGGCCCGCTCCTGCGTGTCACCGTTTTTTCATCCATGTTCAAATCTTTTACGGAGCGAACCATGCCAGCCAAAGTCCGGACCACCGAAGAAGCCAATCAAGCGCAGGCACGCAAAGCCGACATGGCCGACCAGAAAAAGAATGCCATCCTGCGACGCATCGATGACCAGACCAATGATGCCAAGGCACTGGCCAGCAAGATCGAACGTCTGCGCGCCCTGCGCATTGCGCGCGATGAAGAACTGGCCCGCAACGCCCCGCCTCCTGCTGTCAAAAAAGTCAAAAAACTTGCCGGCACCACAACCAAACCCTTAGAAAAGCCTGCCAAAACGGTCAAAGCGGCCAAAGCCCCGAAGGCTCCCCGCCCGGTTCTGACCAAAGCCGACATCGAATAATCATCGTCACGCCTCAACAGGAGTCTGTCAGGCGATGACAAACCCTTGTTGCCACTGCCCGCGCTTCTCGCCCGCCCCGTCCCGACGGGGTTACGGGAATATGACCTGTGCGTCCGGCGGGGTGATTACACGGCATAGAATCGCGTTAAATTGCGGAATGGTTTGGTGGTTTGATCTTGCCACGATCTCGGGTAATACTCTTTTTACGAAGAAACATGACGCGGGACACGCTTAAGTTGCGATGTCATGACCTGTAATCCTGATCCGTAACAACGAGGTGATACTGTGCAATTGGGCATGATTGGTTTGGGCCGCATGGGCGGCAATATTGTTCGGCGGTTGATGCGTCATGGCCATGATTGTGTGGTGTTTGATGCCAGTCCCGCGACCGTGGCGCAATTGGGTTCGGAAGGTGCTGTCACCAGCACCGGCCTTGCCGATCTGGTCAAAAAACTCGCCAAGCCCCGCGCTGTCTGGGTGATGTTGCCGGCGGGCGAAATCACCGAACATGCCATCGAGGAATTGGGCGGCCTGCTCGAAGCGGGCGATATCATCATCGACGGCGGCAATTCGAATTTCAAGGATGACGTGCGCCGCGCCCAGGGGCTGATGCCCAAAGGGATCCGCTATATCGACGTCGGCACCAGCGGCGGGGTCTGGGGCCTTGATCGCGGTTATTGCATGATGATCGGCGGCGACCGCGACGCGTTCAACCATCTGGATCCGATTTTCAAAACGCTGGCCCCCGGCATCGGCACCATCGACAAGACACCGGGCCGCGAGGACCGCAAATCGACAGCCGAAGAAGGCTATCTGTATACCGGACCTGCAGGGTCCGGACATTTTGTGAAAATGGTCCATAACGGCATCGAATACGGCCTGATGCAGGCCTATGCCGAAGGTCTGGATATCCTCAAGGGTGTCAACCAGCCCGCTATCCCCGAAGAACGCCGCTATGATCTCGATCTGGCCGACATCACCGAATTGTGGCGTCGCGGTTCGGTCGTATCGTCATGGTTGCTGGATTTGAGTGCGATTGCACTGGCCGAAGACCCCGAATTGAAGCAGTTCTCGGGTCATGTCGATGATTCCGGCGAAGGCCGCTGGACCATCAATGCCGCCATCGAACAGGCCGTGCCTGCCGATGTGCTGACGGCCGCGCTTTATACCCGTTTCCGCTCGCGCCAGGACCATACCTTTGCCGAAAAAATGCTGTCGGCGATGCGCAAGCAATTCGGCGGTCACCAAGAAACCAAAAAAGGTTGATCGCTCATCATGGCCCAGGACATTGAACACAAAACCATCGCACATGGCGAGCGTGCGCCCGCCTGCTCGATGGTCATTTTCGGCGCGGGTGGCGATCTCACCAAGCGCCTGCTGATCCCTGCGCTTTACAATCTGGCGAGAACCAATCTCTTGCCGGAGAAATTCTCGCTGGTCGGTGTCGACCGGCTCGACATGTCGGACGAGGATTTCCGCGCCCAGATCGATGCCGCCTTGCGCGCCTTTGCCAATGACAAGCATTATGCGCAAAAGCTCGACGAGGAGCGTTGGACCGCTCTGCTGAGCCAGATCACCTATCTGTCGGGTGATTTTGCCGATCTCGAGACCTTTACCCGTCTCGGTGCCAAGCTCGACGGCATTGACAAGGCACAAGGCAAAAGCGGCAATGTGCTGTTCTATCTGGCCGTGGCCTCACGCTTTTTCGGTCCTGTGGTGGATCAGTTGGGCAAAGCGGGTCTTGTGACAGAAACACAGGATCGCTGGCGGCGGGTGGTGGTTGAAAAACCGTTCGGCCATGATGTTGAATCGGCAAAAGCCCTCAATGCACAATTGCGCAAGAGCCTGTCCGAACAACAGATTTACCGGATGGATCACTTCCTCGGCAAAGAGACCGTGCAAAACATCATGATGATGCGCTTTGCCAATACGATCTTCGAGCCGTTGTGGAACCGCGACCATATCGACCATATCCAGATCACCGTGGCCGAAACGGTCGGGGTGGAACGTCGTGCCGGTTTCTACGAGACCACCGGTGCGATGCGCGATATGGTGCCGAACCATCTGTTCCAGTTGCTGGCTTTGACAGCGATGGAACCGCCTGCCAGCCTTTCGGCCAATGCCGTGCGGACCGAAAAGACCAAGGTGCTGACCGCCGTCCATCCCATGAATGCCGCCACCGACAGCGTGCGCGGCCAGTATGGTGCGGGCGAGCGGGCCGGACAGCCGCTCAAAGCCTATCGCGACGAGGAAGGTGTGGCCCCGGCCAGCAAAACCGAAACCTATGTGGCGATGAAGCTGACCATCGACAATTGGCGGTGGGCGGGTGTGCCGTTCTATTTGCGCACCGGCAAATCCATGGCCCTGCGCAATTCGGAAATCCTGATCCAGTTCAAGCGCCCGCCTTTGTCGCTGTTCAAGGATACGGCCACCGAGGAGCTGACCCCGAATTCGCTGTTGCTGAAATTGCAACCCGATGAAGGGGCGGCCTTGAGTTTCGGTGCGAAAATCCCCGGCCCTGCCATCCATATCGGGCAGGTCCATATGGATTTCCATTACAAGGACTACTTCCAGAACGCGCCGAGCACGGGCTACGAAACCCTGATCTATGATTGCATGATTGGTGATGCGACGCTGTTCCAGCGTTCGGATGCGGTGATTGCCGGATGGGAGATCGTCCAGCCGATGCTTGACTACTGGGCCGATGGCGACAAGGCCCCGCTGGCCACCTATGCCGCAGGTTCCGACGGCCCGCAAGAAGCCGATGATCTGCTGGGCAAAGAGCATAGAGCCTGGAAAAAGCTGGTCTGACCTTTTAGAATCAAAACAGACCATAAAAGACATCCGCAAAACGGGCGAAAGGCACAGCTTTTCGCCCGTTTTGCTTGCAATGACCATCAAACGAAAAAAACATGACGCAGAAACGACACCGTGGATATTTGCGTGAAAAATTGTCTTGTGTTCTTGAATAATGTGGCGCATGGTGCACAAGTCGATAGACGGCCAGATGACTTGGCCTTGAGCGTGACTACCGTTTCCTCAAGCTGATTATAGACTTGCCTGAAAATGCGATTTCGACGGCCGGCGGCTGCGCAGGCAA
>CANGOE010000111.1 GCA_947455455.1 Hyphomicrobiales bacterium | reverse complement strand
GGCATTTCGCTGAAAGGCAAATTGCCCGTCAATACCGGCGGCGGCCATTTGTCGGAAACCTATATGCAGGGCTGGAACCATCAGGTTGAAGCCGTGCGTCAGGTGCGCGGTGAAGGCGGGGGCCGTCAGGTCGAAAACTGCCGCTTTGTCCATTACAATTCGGATGTGGCAGGCAAAGCCGTTTCCATTATTTACGGATCATAGGGGCACGCCATGGCCAATTCACAAGCTGTCATTTCACTCTATGACGAACCGATGTGGGCGAGCATCCGCGCCCATGACTGGCAGTTGCAACAATGCGACGACTGTTCGGAATTCCGCTATCCGCCGGCCGCCAACTGTCCGCATTGCCTGTCGATGGACTATCACTGGAAACCGCTGAAGGGACAAGGCACCATCCTGTCCTGGGTGATTTACCATCGCCAATATTTCGACAATTTCCCTCCCCCTTACAATGTTGTGGCCGTCCAACTCGATGAAGGCCCGATTGTGATGAGCAATCTGGTGGGACCGGAGCCGGACGGCAATTGGGTGGGGCATCGGGTCGAGATTTGTTACGGCGAGGATGTCGCAATCGGCACCGTGCCCAAAATGCGGTTGATCCCGCAATCGTCCTGACCGACCACCCCAGCAATAACCATTGAAGAGACGGGGTGCATGATGGAGCACACAGCAGAGACTCTGAAGCCCGGCATGCTGGCAGGACTTCGGGTTGTCGAATTTGCCGATGAACTGGGCGAATATTGCGGATTGCTGTTGCAAGGTTTAGGGGCCGAGGTCATCAAGGTCGAGCCGCCGGAAGGTTCGCCGTCACGCCATATCGGACCGTTTTACGAGGACAGACCCGATCCCGAACGCTCGTTGTTTTTCTGGGCCTATAATCGCGGCAAGCAATCGGTCACCATCCAGTCGCACGACGAGATGCTGGCTTTGCTGTCGGGGGCCGATGTGGTGCTCGATAGTCTCAAGGGCGAGGGGCTGAAAGCCTTCGGGCTGGATGTGGATTTGAATACGCGGTTTCCGGCACTGGTGACCGCGCGGATTTCGCCTTTCGGGGATGACGGGCCTTGGAAGGATTACAAAGCCTCCGATCTGATCCATCTCGCTCTGGGCGGGGTGATGATGAATTGCGGCTATGACAGCGCGCCCGATGGCCGCTATGACCTGCCCCCGATTGCCCCGCAATTATGGCACGCCTATCACATTGCCGGAGAGCAACTGGCCTGCGGCATTGTCGCCGCTTTACTGCACCGCCAGCAGACCGGCGAGGGACAGGATGTCGCCTGCGCGATCCATCAATCTGTGGCCATCAATACCGAGCTGGATTTGATGTCATGGGTGATGCGCCATGCCCCGCTCTATCGCCAGACAGCACGCCATGCCGCCGAAAAGCCGAGCCGGACCCCCAATATCAGCCACACCAAAGACGGGCGCTGGGTGATGAGCTGGGGCGTGTCGGCCAAGGACAAGGCACAGCTTGTGCCGTTTCTCGATGGTTATGGCATGGCGGCCGATCTCAAACCGCCCGGATCGGATGTCGATCTGTCGGCCCGCTCGATCCCCGGCACCGCAGACCGTGACGAGGAAGCCAATCACACGCTGGATGTCGTCCAGCGCTTTGTCAGGGCTTTTTGCTATCAGGATGTGCCTTGGCGCGAGGCGCAGAATGCGGGCCTGTTATGGGCTCCCGTGCGCAAGCCCCATGAAAATGCTACCGATGAGCACTGGCTGTCGCGCCGGACCTTTTCCGATATTGCCCATCCCGAATTGGGCCGCAGTTTCCGCTATCCGACCAGCAAATGGCTGAGCGATGCAACCGCTTGGCAACCCGGTTGCCGCGCCCCGTTCATCGGCGAGCACAGCCAAACCGTGCTTGGGGGCCTGAAGGCGTACCCGCCAAAGGTGCCGGCCACGGCCAAGGCGGCTACCAAGCCGCCAACCCTGTCACCCCACGGCAAGGCCTTTCCGTTACAGGGCATCCGTATTTTTGATTTCTCGTGGTTTCTGGCATCGGCCGGTGGCACGCGGTTTCTGGCCGCTTTGGGGGCCGAGAGCCTGAAGGTCGAATGGAAAGCCAATCCCGATACCCGTTTGGCCGCCATGGCTCCGGTGGGCGGGCGTGCGGCCCGGCAACAGGCCACCGGCCCGATGCAAGGGGTCACCGATTCCGACATGGGCGGGCAATTCAACAACAAGAATGCGGGCAAGCGCGGGCTGTCTCTCAATATCCGCACCCCGAAAGGCTTGCAGATCGCCAAAGACCTGATCCGCATGTCGGATATTGTGGCCGAGGGCTTTTCGCCCGGCGTGCTGGACCGGCTGGGGCTTGGTTATGACGTGCTGAAATCCATCCGGCCCGATATCATCTATGTCCAGCAATCGGGCATGGGGGCGCGCGGTGTCTATGGCCGTTTCCGAACGGTGGGCCCGGTGGCGGCTTCCTTTGCGGGCACAACCGATATGTCGGGCCTGCCCGAACCCGCCATGCCTGCGGGGTGGGGCTATTCCTATCTCGATTGGGCGGGAGCCTATGGTTTTGCGCTGGCGACCTTGGGCGCACTCTATCACCGCAACCGCACCGGACAGGGGCAGTGGATTGATTCCTCCCAATGCGAGGCGGGCATATTCCAGACCGTGGTGCCGGTGCTGGATTGGTCGGCCAATGACCGGCCTTGGCAACGCATCGGCAATCGCTCGCCCTACAAACCTGCCGCGCCGCACGGGGCCTATCGCTGTGCGGGTGATGACCGCTGGCTGGCAATAGCCTGTTTCAGCGACGCCGAATGGCTGGCTTTGACAAGGGTTTCGGGCCTGCAAACCCTGCGTGATGATCCCCGCTTTGCCACGCTTGCCGCCCGTCTGGCCCATCAGGATGCGCTCGATGCCGCAATCACGGGCTGGACGCAGACGGTGGATGCCTTCGAGGCCATGCATGCCTTGCAAAGGGCAGGGGTGGGGGCCGGCGTGTGCCAGAATGCGGCTGACCGCTATGACCGCGATCCGCAACTGGCCGCGCTGGATTGGCTGACCGAGGTCAAAGGCACCAAAATCGGTCAATGGCCGGTGGTCGAATTTCCGGTCCATCTGTCCAGAACACCCGCTTATGCCGGCGGGCCGATCGATCGGGGGGCACCCTGTTACGGCGAAGATAACCATGCAATTATGCAGGATATGCTCGGTTTTAGCGATAGCGAGATTGCTGATTTGGTTGAACAAGGGATTTTGTAATGTTAAGCCGCTGTCCAGCGGGATCTTCACGGGGGGTGAAAATCCCGCTGCCTTAGGGCGAAAGGCGTGTAACAACAGATAATAAAGGGTCGTCATGGCTTTCCAGACCAAACAAGACCATGTGGCGGAAATTCTCCGCGAGCGCATTATTGCAGGCATTTATGCGCGCGGGGACAAGCTGAAGCAGGCCGATATTGCCGCTGAACTCGGGGTCTCGATCACGCCGGTGCGTGAAGCCCTGCAAATGCTGGAGGCCGAAGGCTATGTGCAGGGCCTCGCCCACAAAGGGGTTCTGGTGCCCGAACTGGTGGCCGAGCGCCAGCAGGAGATTTTCGATCTGCGCCTCAATCTCGAACAAGAGCTGACCCTTCATGCCATCAAAAACATGGCCAAGACAGATCTCAAACTGATCCAGTCGATCCAGAAGCAGTTGAACGAGGCCATCCAGAACAAAGACATCAACGCGGTGCGGACCGAGAATTACCGCTTCCATTTCAAGCTGTATGAATTGGCGCAACGTCCGCAAACGCTCAAATTCGTCCGCGTGCTGTGGGCGCAATATCCGTTCACCCGTCAGGATAAAACCTCTTCGCGCCCCGATACGATGCGCAAGGAGCACGAGCATTTTCTGGAACAGGTGGCGGCAGGCAACGAGGCCGGAGCGGTGCAGGCCATGCTTGACCATATCAAGAGCGGCTGGAAGCAATTGCATCCGGACCAATAAGAGACCGGCACCTGCATCGCTCTCTTGGTCAGGTCCGGCTTTGTGTTAGGGGGAGTGAACGGGATGTTGATTGCGATCGATGAGGCCGATGCGCTGGTCCGGTCCGCGCTGGAACGGATCGGTTATTCACCCGATGAAGCGGTGATCATTGCCGATCATGTGATGGGGTGTGAATTGCGCGGTGTGTCGTTCGGCGGCTTGTCGCGCGCGCTGTCGCTGATCGACCGGCAACGCCTCAGTCCGCGCCGCCCGACCGTCGTGACCCGCGAAACCCCGATTTCCGCCCTGATCGACGGGCAGGACCAGAACGGCTATCTGGTCGCCTATCAGGCGATGCGGATGGGGCTGGACAAGGCCAAGACCAGCGGGCTGGCGCTGATCGGGGCCAACAATACCTGGTATAGCGGCATGTATGCCCATTATCTGGAGATCGCCGCCAATGAGGGCATGATCGCCATGGTGATGGGCTCGTCGGCTCCGCGCGTGGCCCCGCATGGCGCAAGCGAAGGCCGTTTCGGCACCAATCCGATCGGTTTCGGCTTTCCCGCCGACGGGCAACCGATCATCCTCGATCTGGGCACCTCGATTACCCCGATTGCCGAAGTGGTGCTGGCGCATCGTCTGGGCAAACCTTTGCCGGAGCATCAGGCCTTTGATGCGCAAGGGCATGAAACCACCGATCCGATGGCCGCCTTGTCCGGTGCCATCCGTGTTTGGGGCGGGCATAAGGGAAGCGGTCTGGCGCTTGTCGTGCAGATGATGGGGATTTTGATGGGCGGCGGGGCCATGCCCGCCGATTACCGCGATTGCGGCTTTGTGTTTCTGGCGGTCAAACCCGATCTGTTCATGGATCTGGCGGACTTCAAAACCCGCATCCATGCCTATGCCGAGGCAGTGCGCGCGGCCCGTCCCGTCAATCCCGATGATCAGGTCCGCATGCCGTTCGACCGTTCGGCCCAGATCCGCAAGCAGATCGTGGCACGCGGCACCATCGACGTGGCCGACACCATTATCGACCAGTTGCAAGCCATCGCGCAGAACGGTTGAGGCCGCTTCATCGCGCGGCCAGTATCATATCGGCGGCTTTTTCAGCCACCATCAAAGTGGCCGCCAGCGTATTGGCCGAAGGCACTTGCGGCATCACCGAGGCATCGACCACCCGCAAGGCTTCCAGCCCGATTACCGACAGGGTTTCATCCACCACCGCCATCGGATCGCTGGCCACCCCCATCCGGCAGGTGCCGACCATGTGATAGGCGGTGCCGCCGCGCTCGCGGGCATAGTCCAGCCAGTCGGCATCGGTTTTGACATCGGGGCCGGGCAGGACTTCCTCGACCAGATAGGGCT
>CANGOE010000110.1 GCA_947455455.1 Hyphomicrobiales bacterium | reverse complement strand
GTGCGCCGCGCCGAAATGCTGGCCGAATTGATGCGGTTGAAGCAATGCGTGGCGATTGCCGGAACCCATGGCAAGACCACCACGACCTCGCTGGTCGCCACTTTGCTGGATGCCGGACGGTTCGACCCGACCGTGATCAATGGCGGGATCATCAATGCCTATGGCACCAATGCGCGGCTGGGTGCGGGGGAATGGATGGTGGTGGAGGCCGATGAATCGGACGGCACCTTCCTCAAACTGCCTGCCGATGTGGCCGTGATCACCAATATCGACCCCGAACATCTCGACCATTTCAAAACCTTCGATGCGATCAAGGATGCATTCCGCTCATTCGTGGAAAATCTGCCGTTTTACGGCTTCGCCGTGATGTGTCTGGATCATCCGACGGTGCAGGAACTGGTCGGCAAGATCGAGGATCGCCGTGTCATCACCTATGGCGAAAATCCGCAAGCCGATGTCCGGCTATCCGATATCGATCTCAGCGGAGGCCGGTCGCGCTTCACCGTGACAATCCGCGAGCGCAAAAGCGGACAATTGACCGTGATAGACGGTTTGAGCCTGCCGATGCCCGGTCATCACAACGCCCTGAATGCCACAGCCGCCATCGCGGTGGCCTTCCACCTCGGCATGCCGGCCGATGCAATCCGCGAGGCCCTGAAAGGCTTTGGCGGTGTCAAACGCCGCTTTACCCGCACGGGGGACTGGAACGGGGCGGTGATTTTTGATGATTACGGCCATCATCCTGTTGAAATTGCCGCCGTTTTGCGCGCCGCGCGCGCGTCCACAACCGGGCGGGTGATTGCGGTGGTGCAACCGCATCGCTATTCGCGCCTGTCGGCGCTGTTCGAGCAATTTGCAACCTGTTTCAACGATGCCGACAGTGTGATCGTATCCGATGTCTATGCCGCTGGGGAACAGCCGATTGCCGGGGCCGATCGGGACAGTCTGGTTCTGGGTCTGAAGGCGCATGGCCATCGGCAGGTGGTCGCACTCGACAAGCCTGAATCGCTGGCCCGACTGATCCATGCCCAAGCCAAGCCGGACGACTATATTATCTTCCTCGGCGCAGGCACGATCACCCAATGGGCCTATGCTTTGCCTGCAGAGCTGGCCGCACTGGACCAGCCCTCATGATGCGCTTTGCCGATATTGTGCCCTCGTTGCAGGCTTTGATGCCGCATTTGCGTGGCACAATGACGGCAAATGCTCCGCTGGCCGCCTATTCGTGGTTTCGCACGGGCGGTCCGGCACAGGTGCTGTTTACACCGGAAGACGAGGCCGACCTGGCGCTGTTTCTGTCCTGTCTGCCTGATGACATCAAGGTCTGCGTGATCGGCTTGGGATCCAATCTGCTGGTGCGTGATGGCGGGGTGGATGGTGTGGTGATCCAGTTGGGTCGCGGCTTTCAGGAGACCGAACTGCTCGACAACCATCGCCTGCGGGTGGGAGCGGGAGCAGTCGATGTCAAAATCGCGCGTCTGGCGGCCGATCATGGCATTGACGGGTTGAGCTTCTTGCGCGGGATCCCCGGCACGATCGGCGGGGCCTTGCGCATGAATGGCGGGGCCTATGGCGGAGATATCGCGCAGGTGTTTGAATCCGCTCGGGCGATTGACCGTCGCGGCCGCCTGCATCAGGTCACGCCTGCCATCATGGATTTCGGCTATCGCCACAGCCATGCCCCGCAGGACTGGATTTTTACCCAGGCCGTGTTGCGCGGCGTTGCCGGCCGCAAGGATGATATTCTGGCGCGCATGAACGAGATTTCGTCCGAACGCGCCGCCACCCAGCCGGTCAATACGCGCACGGGAGGCTCGACCTTCAAAAACCCCGAAGGCGCCAAGGCGTGGGAATTGGTCGATCAGGCGGGCTGTCGTGGTTTGCGCTGTGGCGGGGCACAGGTGTCGACCCTGCATTGCAATTTTCTGGTGGCCGATGCGGGGGCAACCGCCACCGATATCGAGGCTCTGGGCGAGGCCGTCCGGCAACGGGTGCTGGAGCGGTCGGGTGTAGCGCTTGAATGGGAAATTCGCCGGATCGGTATGCCCGATCCCCGTGTGACACAAAGTGGGTTGGTCGGATGACAAAACATGTGGCAGTGCTGATGGGTGGCTTGTCGGCCGAGCGTCCGGTGAGCTTGTGGTCGGGTGCGGCCTGTGCCTCGGCGCTGGAAGGCGAGGGCTATCGGGTGACCCGCATCGATGTCGGGCATGATCTTGCCGATGCCTTGGCCCATTTGCGCCCCGATGTGGTGTTCAACGCATTGCATGGCCGGTTCGGCGAGGACGGCATCGTGCAGGGCGTGCTGGAAATGCAACGAATCCCCTATACCCATTCGGGCGTGCTGGCCTCGTCGCTGGCCATGCAGAAAGACCGCGCCAAAGCCGTGATGGCGGCGGCCGGTGTACCGGTGGCGCATGGGGTCACGGTCAGCCGGTTTGAAGCGGCCAAACAGCATGTGTTGCCTGCTCCTTATGTGGTCAAACCGGTCAGTGAAGGGTCATCGGTCGGCGTGATCATTGTCCGGGAGGATCGCAGTCATCCGCCGCAGGAATTGTCGCGCGATGACTGGCCCTATGGCGAATCAGTGCTGGTCGAAGAGTTCATTCCCGGACGCGAATTGACCTGTGCGGTGATGGATGATCGTGCCTTCGGGGTGATCGACATCCGGCCATCTTCAGGAATTTTTTACGATTTTGACGCGAAATATTCAAAAGGTGGATCAATCCACGTCCACGCGACAGATCTTAAACCTTTTATTTACCAAACTGTTCAACAATTGGCTCTGACGGCACATAAGGCATTGGGATGTCGTGGTGTAAGTCGCGCTGATTTCAGGTTTGACGAGCAACCGGATGGGTCCGGCAGGCTTGTTTGCCTTGAGGTCAACACGCAACCCGGTATGACCCAGACCTCTTTGGTGCCGGAATTGGCCGCCCATGCAGGGCTTTCTTTTGGTGAGTTGGTACGATGGATGGTGGAAGACGCCTCCTGCGACAGATAAAAGAACGGGGCTTTGCCGGTGGTTTCGGCTTGGCCTCTGCACAGCATCGTCGCCGCTGGCGTTCGGGCCGCTCGCGTGTCACGGAATCTGCAAGCAAGATTGTCGATGCCACGCCCCATGGTCTGGGCGGTTTTCTGGCCACGGTGCTTGTCGGTTTGTCCTTTTCCTACGGCATTGTGCGCGGTGGCCATGCCGATGCTTTCCTGTCAGCCTATGGCGATCCGTTCCATGCGGTGGGCCGCTATCTGGGGTTTGAAGTCCAGCACATCACCATGTCGGGCCTTGGCGATCTGTCGCAGGCCGACGTGCTGAAGTCGTCCGGTCTGGCCGTTGGGCAGGCTTTGCCGTTCATTGATATCGATGCGGTGCGTGATTGTCTGCTGGCCGTGCCGATGATCAAGGATGTCGAAATCCGCAAGAATTATCCGCATGGTCTGGCCATCCACGTCACCGAGCGCGAGGGGTTTGCGCTGTGGCAGAATCACGGCGCCTTGAGCGTGATTGCACCCGATGGGGCCGTGATCGACAAATTCAGGGGTGATGTTCCTGCCGGTGTGCCTTTGGTGGTCGGCGAGGGGGCAAACAAGCGCGCCGCCGCTTTGTTCAAGATGCTGGAAGCCCAGCCCGATCTGAAATCGCGCGTGACTGCCGCAACTCTGGTGGGGGCGCGTCGCTGGACCCTGCGGCTTGATCGCGGCATCGAGGCCCGCTTGCCCGAAGATGGCGAGGCCGAGGCGTTGTCGCGGTTGTCCGCTCTGATCAAAGAGCAGAAATTGCTGGATCGCGCCATTCTGGCGGTTGATTTGCGCATGCCCGATCGGGTTGTCCTGCGCTTGACCGAGGAAGCATTGGCGGAACGGCTTGAGACCCAGAAGAAGCTCTCGAAAGTCAAAGGGAGCACGACATGAGCCGCTATACCGATCTCACCCCGCGGATGAAGCCGGTGTCACCGCGTCGCAGTTCGATTGTCTCGGTGCTTGATGTCGGCACCAGCAAGGTCGTGTGTCTGATTGCCCGTCTTGATCCTGCCGGCGACAGTGATCTGTTGCGCGGCCGGACCCATCGCGCCCAGATCATCGGGATCGGCCACCAGCGTTCGCGTGGTTTGAAAGCCGGGGCGGTTGTCGATCTGGATGCCGCCGAACAATCGATCCGCCAGGCAGTAGATGCCGCCGAACGCATGGCGCGGGTTGAAATCCGTTCCGTGATCGTCAGCACCACAGGCGGTCGCTTGGGCTCACGCAGTCTGAATGCAGAGGTCGGTTTGCGCGGTGAATCGGTCACCACGGGCGATATCAATCGCGCTTTCGGTGCGGCAAGCGTCAATGCGGTCATGCCGCAACGGACGATCTTGCACGCGCTGGAAACAGGGTTCAGCCTCGATGGCGCACGCGGGATCCGCGATCCGCAAGGCATGATCGGCCGCAAGCTCGGTGTCGATATGCATGTGGTGACCAGTGACGAATATGCCGTGCGCAATCTGATGCTGGCTGTCGAGCGGTGCCATCTGGAAGTCGAGGCTGTCGTGGCCGGACCCTATGCGGCAGGTCTGTCGGTTCTGGTCGATGACGAGGCCGAAATGGGTGTCGCCGTGGTCGATTTCGGAGCGGGGACCACCAGTGTCGGTGTGTTCCACGGCGGGGCATTGGTCCATACCGATGCGGTCGCTGTCGGCGGCAACCACATCACCATGGATATTGCCCGCGGATTTACGACAACTTTGAGCCATGCCGAGCGTTTAAAGACACTTTATGGCTCGACTATCGCTTCTGCTTCAGATGACCGGGAGACAATTGCCGTCGAATCTGTTGATGATGAAGATCGCAATGCCGTTCATCATGTGCCCAAATCGCATCTTGTTCGCGTTATTAAACCAAGGGTTGAAGAAATTCTTGAATTTGTGCGTGATCGACTCAATGCTGCTGGTTTAGGTGGTGTGATGAACAGAAGAATCGTGCTGACAGGCGGCACAGCCCAATTGCTGGGCATGCCAGATCTGGCGCGACGTATTCTGTCAAAACAGGTGCGCGTGGGCCGTCCTCTGGGTGTGCAGGGGCTTCCCGATGCCATGAAGGGACCGGCTTTTGCCGCGACCATCGGGCTTCTGGTCTATCCGCAAGTGGCTGGGTTGGAGCGGTTCGAGCCTGTGGAAGGCGGTTATCTGGCCACGGGCACGGATGGCTATTTGCACAGGATGGGCCGTTGGCTCAAAGAAAGTTTTTAAGAGGCTGAAGCGCGCAAGCGGGGATGTCGGGATACACAAGAGTGACGAGGTGCTTTGCACCATAATCGAGAGGCCAGAACGATGACAATCAATCTTAAGGTTCCG
>CANGOE010000109.1 GCA_947455455.1 Hyphomicrobiales bacterium | reverse complement strand
ATGGCCGAAACCACAACCGCGACCTCATATCCGGCATTGACCTCGCGTTGCACATGCCGTGCAACATTGCGGATCCGGTCCATATCCCCGACGGATGTGCCGCCGAATTTCATCACGAGACGTGCCATGCGCGCCTTTTCATCCCTGATCTTGAGCGTGGGTCACAAAATTGTGCTTCTCTCTAGCAAGAGAAATGTGTTCCGTCACGCGCGAGTCGCCGAAATATGCCCGTCTTCCAAAAAAACAGGCGATCTCTCATGGCGGCACCATCGCCTGCTGTCAACAAGCAGGTTATAGAGAGTTCGGACAAGAGGACCAGATCATGACGACTGCAGAACATTCCGCCCCCCCTTCAAACGGCACGATCGATGCCGCCGAGGTCGCCCGTTTCGACCGGATGGCGCAGACATGGTGGGATGCGACGGGACCGATGCGGACCCTGCACAAATTCAATCCGGTGCGGCTGACCTATATCAGGGATCAGGTCAGCCAGCATTTCGGCCTCTCTGCCGGTCCGACCCTGCTGGAAGGCCTGACGGTGCTGGATGTCGGCTGTGGCGGCGGGCTGTTGTGCGAGCCGCTGGCACGGCTTGGTGCGGGGGTGACGGGCATTGATCCGGCCACCACCAATATTGCAGTGGCTTCACTGCATGCCGAAAAAAGCGGGCTGGAGATTGCCTATCACTCGCGCACGGTCGAGGAATTGGCGGCGGCAGGCGAGCAATATGATGTGGTGCTGGCGATGGAAGTGGTCGAGCATGTCGCCGATGTCGATCTGTTCATTGCCAGTTGCTGTCAGGTGGTCAAACCGGGTGGATTGCTGTTTCTCGCCACCCTCAACCGCACCATGAAAGCCTTTGCGCTGGCGATTGTCGGGGCCGAATATGTGCTGGGCTGGTTGCCGCGCGGGACCCATCAATGGGATAAATTCGTGACACCGGACGAGCTCGATCAGGCTTTGGAGACAAGCGGCTTCGAGGCCTTCGATGACAGCGGCGTGGTCTACAATCCCTTGCGGGATGTCTGGTCGCTGTCACGCGATATGTCGGTCAATTACATGCTGGTCGCCAAACGGGCGTAAGGCCGGTCGCTCAGCCGCGTTCGACCACATGCACCGGCACCGTGCGGGCATGGACCAGCGTCGGGATGCGGGCGCGGGCATCGCTGACCAATGCGGGATCGATACTTGCCATGATATAGCCCGGTTCGGCCTCGGCTTCCGCCAATACGCGGCCCCACGGATCGACGATGATCGAATGGCCGAAGGTATCGCGGCCGTCCTCGTGATGGCCTGCCTGTGCGGCAGACATGAAAAACGCACCGTTTTCAATCGCGCGCGCCCGATGCAACACCACCCAATGCGCCTCGCCGGTCTGCTTGGTAAAACAGGCCGGAGCGGACAGGAAATCGCATCCCGCCTCCGCCAACTGCCGATAGAGATGCGAAAAACGGATGTCGTAGCAGATCGAAACGCCAAGCCGCCCCCATGGCAGCTCCACCGCCACGGCCTCACTGCCTGCGGTATAGGTGCGCGATTCCCGCCAGCTTTCGCCGTTGGGCAGATCGACATCATAGAGATGCACCTTGTCGTAACGTGCGGTGATCTCCCCGTCCGGCCCGATGATGTAGGCACGGTTAGCCACCTTGTCGCCGACTTCGATGGCCAGCGAACCGATATGGATATGCAACTGCTTCTCGCGCGCCAGATCGCGCAACGCCGCCAGCATGCCGTCCCGCTCCTCGGTCACCAGCGTGTTGCGCAAGCCGTCGCGACTGCGGTTGACCGCGTTCGACATTTCCGGGGTCTGGACATAGACAGCCCCGTTGGCGGCCGCTTCGCGGATGGTTTTGACCGCAAAATCGGTATTGGCAAGCGGGTCGGTACCCGAACGCATCTGGATGCAGGCCGCAACGAAGGGGGCTTTTGTCATGATCGTGATCTCATTCCGCCAGTAAAGCGTCGAGTTTGCCTGCTTCTTCGAGCGCATGCAAATCGTCACAGCCGCCGACATGATGCTCGTTGATGAAAATCTGCGGCACGGTGCGCCGGCCGTTGGCGCGGGTGATCATCGCCTGCTCGCCTTCTGGATCAGCGGTCACGTCGATCTCGACAAAAGGAACATCCTTTTGATTCAGAAGCGCTTTTGCCGCCTGGCAATAGGGGCACCAGGATTTGCTGTAAATGGTGACTTGGGTCATATCGATGCTCCGTCAAGCAACAGGGAAAGCCGATTGTCAGGCCGTTATATAATGGGTTTGCTGGTCAATAGCCACGCAGGCAAAACACAGCAGGTCTACTTTTTTTGCACCGCAACGTAAAAGGGCATGCGCGCAGACATTGCCGGTCGCGCCTGTGGTCAGCACATCGTCGATCAGCAGAACCCGTTGACCGGCCAGTCTGAAGGCCTCGCGGCCATCGGCCCTGAAGGCACCTTGCAGATTGTCGGCCCGTTGGGTGCGGCTCAGGCCCGGTTGCGGCTTGGTGCGTTTGACGCGGCGCAGGGCTTGGGTCAGCAATGGCTTTCCGCTCAACCTTGCCACCTCGCCCGCCAGTGTCGCGGCCTGGTTGAACCGGCGTTGCAACAGCCGCAAGCCATGCATCGGCACCGGCACGATGACATCGCAATCCTCGATCAGCGCCTGTCCGCTCCGGCTCATCCAACGGGCCATCGGGCGGGCGAGCTGGAGCTGGTCGCCATATTTGAGGCGATGCACCATGTCGCGTGCCACCCCGTCATAGAGCGCCACCGCACGCGCTTTCCCGAACACCGGCGGGTGGCTGAGTGCGGCCAACGACAAAGCGGGTCCAACCGATTGGAACGGCAAGGGAATGCCGAGCCTGTCGCAGACCGGTTCGCTGATGAAAGCCATCTGCCGCCAGCAGGCCGCACACAGTCCGTCATGTCCGGTCGTTGCCGCACTGCAGGCCAGACAGGTCGGGGGATAAAGCGCATCGAGCAGATGTGCCAACCAGCGTGCCAGCAAAGCGGGCGGCGCCTGCGCGGGTGCGTCAATCTCGTCTGCGGGTGTCGTGTCGGTCATGGTCCGGCCCCGATCAGGGATGGTGGGTTGAACAAAAGTTTTGACCTGATCCTTCAATCGGTCGATAAGCGCGGGATGACCGACACGCCACACACCCCATCCGCACCTGCTTTGTTCGATCAAAAAGCCATTCGCTTGCGTTTGCAACGGTGTCTTCGACAAGGCCCTGCCGATTTTTTGCTGGCGCGGGTTGCCGATGATCTGGTGGATCGTCTGGCGGTGCTGACCAAGCGCTTTCCCGTGGCGCTTGATTGGGCCAGTTGCGGGCCGCATGGCGCGGAAGTGCTGGCCACCTCCGATCGGATCGATCAGGTGGTGCGGGCCTCGCTTGTTCCCGATGTCACAGGGTTTACCCCGGATTTTGCTCCTTGGCAGAGCGTGATTGTCGATGGCGGTCTGGTGCCGTTCGGCGGACAGACGTTTGATCTGGTCTCCTCCCTGCTGGCTTTGCAGATAGTCGATGATCTGCCCGGTGTATTGGTGCAGTTGCGGCGGGTGTTGCGGCCCGATGGCTTGCTGGTCGGCTGTGTCTTGGGCGGCGAGACGCTGACGGAATTGCGCCAGGTCATGGCCGCCGCCGAGATCGACTGCGAAGGCGGTTTGTCGCCGCGCGTCGCGCCCTTTGTTGATCTCAGGGATATGGGCGGGCTCCTGCAACGCGCCGGTTTCGCTCTGCCTGTCACCGACAGCGATCAGGTCACCGTGCGCTACAAGGATATTTTCGGCCTGATTGCCGATTTGCGCGCGATGGGCGCGACCAATCCGCTCTTGGCGCGCCAACGCAAGCCGATGAACAAGGCCACGCTGTTGCGCGCCTCCGAACTGTATAAGGAGCGCTTCAGCGATCCCGACGGCCGGATCAGGGCCAGTTTCGAGATCATCTGGTTTTCGGGCTGGGTCCCGCATGAAAGCCAGCAGAAGCCGCTCAAACCCGGTTCGGCCCAGATGCGGCTTGCTGATGCGTTGAAGCAGGCCCAGCAATCGTAAAGCGTCTGCCTAGCCGTTTTTATGGCCATCCAGCGTGGCTTTGATGCCCGCCCGCAACTGCATCATGTCAGTGCCGAGCGCGATCATATCGAACCCGTCACGCGCCAGCTTGGCCGACATGGCCGAGGTGGTGGCAAACACCGTTGCGGCCTTGTGATGGGCGCGGCAACGCGCCAGCACATGCTCGAGCGCGGCAAACACGTCCTTGTGGGTGGGGTCGACATGGCCGCCATTCGACAGCGCAATCGACAGATCGGACGGACCGACCAGCACGCCGTCAATGCCTTCGGTGCCCAGAATATCATCAAGAGCGGCCAGCGCCTCGCGGGTTTCGACCATGGCAATCGACACCTGCATTGTGTTGGCCTGATGCAGATAATCGCCGCCCGTCTGTCCGGTCAGGCCGAGTGTGACCGCCGGACCCCAACTGCGTTCGCCGATCGGCGGATATTTGGTGAAAGAGGCAAAGGCTTTGGCATCCGCGCCCGAATTGATCATCGGTGCGATAATGCCCGCCGCGCCCAGATCGAGTGCGCGCGAGGCGGTTTCGAACTGGCCGACCGGTATCCGCACAATGCTCGGCTTGCCCGCCAGTGCCACCTGGGCAATCGAGGGGATGATCGAGGCAATGTCATGGGCTCCGTGTTGCATGTCGAGCGTGACACAATCGAAATCTTCGCGCGCCAGCACGCCTGCCAGCAGGGCATCGGGAATTCCCGTCCATGCGGTGAGCAGGGCCGCTCCGCTCTCGCGGGATCGTGTGGCAAGACGGTGCGATAAACCGCCAACGGTTGCTTGTGCGCTCATCATGGCTCCTTGTTGTGTAGTGTGTCCTGCCCCGATACCCGCTCTGGCTCCGGCGGGTTTATTGGGACCAGCCTAATGGCAGGACAGGCCACGCGGCAAGCCTCTAATGTCCCGTGACAGCCCGCTATAGCGCATGCCAGCCGTGCACGCTCACAAACCACCCTGTCATGCCCGCCCTTGTGGCGGGTACCCACGTCTTTCTTGCGCAGTTGCAGACAAACCGTGGGTGGCCGGGACAGGCCCTGCCATGACGGTGACGGAGGGAATTGGGTTGCATGAGACCAGCCACGGGTTTGGAGCGTCTCCTGCGACAAAACGCCCCGATCCTACACAATAGGGGATAGTGCTTGATGCAAGTTGTGCTTGGGGTCAGGATCGGATAGGAACAAAGAGCTTATCGTGACAGGAGCTTGTTGTGAGTCGTCACAACAAGGATTTGTAAGGGGTAAGCATCCGAACGGTTGTCCGTTCCGCCCTCGTGATGCGAGAGGGACAGGCAACCGACACCCCGAGACCACCAAACATACGGTACACGCTGATGACTCGTCGCCGTCGGATATATGAGGGTAAGGCCAAGGTCCTTTATGAAGGCCCTGAACCGGGAACTCTGATCCAGCACTTCAAGGATGAT
>CANGOE010000108.1 GCA_947455455.1 Hyphomicrobiales bacterium | reverse complement strand
GGCTGGTTCTAGTGGTCATTGGTTTGTTTTGTTGAGTGGTGGCTCGTATGGATCTGACAACTCTCGCGCGTAATAATCCCGAGGCTTTCGAGAAAAAGACGGTCGACCAGATCGTGTCGATTGCCGCCGATGGCAAGTTGATCGATGGCAGCGAATGTTCGTTGCAATTCCGCGATTTTCTCAAATATCAAACGGCCGAAACCATCGTCCGCTATAGCAAATTCTGTCTCTCGCACATTGACGAGCATCATGCCTGTATTTTGCAGGATCTGGTCAACGAGTTCGGCCGCCGTCTCGATTTCAACGTGGTGCCCGGCAAATATCGCGGCTCGCATGGACCCGATGGCTATGACGGCATCTGGGCGGCGGGCAAAAAGCAGTTGGTCGTCGTCTCGAAAACCACCGATGACTATAAAATCAACATTGACCGCCTGATGGCCTCGTTTGAGCGCGATGGCTCGGATAAATCCGGCGTGTCGTTTTACGGTTTGATTGTTACAGGCAAGCAGGACACCTGGGATATTGAAAGCCACATCAAGGGAAGCCGCTTCTTCGCCGATGTGCGGGTGATCGGTGTGCAGGCTTTGTTCAAACTGCTAGCCCCATACGAGGCGACCGACAACAAGAAGCTGACCAAAAAGATCAGGGATTTCCTGTTCCCCAAAGATTACGTCCGGCTTGATCAATTGGTTTCCGATATTTTCGATCCGGTTCTGTCATCGGATGACGCGGTCGAAGCGGCTCCTGTCGAACCGGCCAAAAGCTAAGCCGGTTCGTCCGCATATGTCTGGTCGGGAGGCGACAGCGTCACGGCTTGGCGGATCAATGCGCCAAGTCCGGCCTCGTAAACCGCATCCACTGCGTCTTCGGGCC
The DNA here is from genome assembly GCA_947455455.1 of Hyphomicrobiales bacterium. Classification (GTDB taxonomy): domain Bacteria; phylum Pseudomonadota; class Alphaproteobacteria; order Rhizobiales; family Beijerinckiaceae; genus CAIYZJ01. The sequence continues at coordinate 5,027 of CANGOE010000108.1, read as the reverse complement.
TGAAGGCCTTGATGTCGCGTTGGCCTTTTTCCTTGAATTCATCAAGCTGGCCTTCGACGAGAAGCACAAATACTGTGACCTCGGCCAGCGACCAATGGGCATTCTGGCGTTTCCAGAATTGATAGGAGCCGATCGGCTTTTTTGTGATCCGGCCGACCAGCCCTGCTTCTTCGCGGGCTTCGCGCTCGGCGGCCTTGTGGTTTTCCAGCTTGGCCATGATATTGCCTTTGGGGATGGTCCAGCGCCCGGATCCCCGCGTGGTGACCAGCACAATGCACAAATGCCCCTCGTGATCGCGGATCAGCGGGATCGCTCCGACCTGCTGGATGTCATTGACCGGCGTTATGCCTTCCACAATCACTTTATCCTTCAACGCGCAACAAACCAGATTTGAGACGATAGTTTAATCGAAAGCCAACATATTCAAACATGGTTTTTCATCGCCCTGCAATGTTATGCTGAAATGGTGAATGGCGCTTTAACAGGGCTTTGACCGGCTTGTATCGGGCCAGCATTTCGAGGGCGAGGATGACGGCATAGATGATCGGCCATGTCAGATCGCGTTTAACCAGCCACCAATCGTGCAAAACGGCCAGAAAGGTGAGGGGATAGACCAGCCGGTGCAACAAAGCCCAATGGCCCCCGCCCAGCCGCAACACCCATCCCCGCGTCGAGGTGACCGCCAGCGGCACCATCAGGCAAAAACTGATGAAACCGACCGCGATAAAGGGCCGCTTGATCACATCCTGCACAATCTCGCCCCACTGGAACAGCCGGTCGAAGGCCAGATAGGCCATCAGGTGCACACTGCCATAGGCAAAGGCGAACAGGCCGAGCATCCGCCTGAAGGCAATCAGATGGTTGATGCCGGTCCAGCTCCGCAACGGGGTCACGGCCAGTCCGATCAGCAGAAACCGGATGGTCCAGTCGCCCAGCGCACGGATGATGGTCTCTGCCGGATTGGCGCCCAGCGCAAGCGGATCGAACACGACAGCAAAGCCCAATTGCGCCATCGGCCAGAGACAGAGGCCAAAGACCAGCGCTTTGGCCATCAACTGCCGTGATTTGCCGAGCAGTTCCACATCGATCCAGCGCGCAAGGTGAGGCAGGCTGTCGGTGTCGGCCATCAGAAATTGGCTTTCAGATCCATGCCGCTATAGAGGCTTGCGACCTGTGCGGTATAGCCGTTGAACAATTCGGTTTCGCGGCTGGCGAACAGGGAGGGCAACAGTCTTTCGCGTTTCTGGCTCCAGCGCGGATGATCCACATTGGGATTCACGTTGGAATAGAAGCCATATTCATGCATGGCCGATTTGGTCCATGAGCTGGTCGGTTGTTGTTCGAGAAACTCGATTTTGACAATCGACTTGGCGCTTTTGAAGCCATATTTCCATGGCACCACCAGCCGGATCGGCGCGCCGTTCTGGTTGGGCAGGGTTTCGCCATACATGCCCACCGACATCAGGGTCAGCGGGTTCATGGCCTCGTCGAGGCGCAGTCCTTCGGTATAGGGCCAGTCGAGCACCGGAACGGCGGTGCGCAGACCGGTCATCTCTTCCTTGCGGGCGACACTGGTAAAGCGCACGAAACGGGCTTTGCTGGTCGGTTCGACAAGAGCCGCGAGATGGCGGAATTCAAAACCGATCCACGGGACCACCATCGACCAGGCTTCGACGCAACGGAAACGGTAGATCCGTTCTTCCAAAGGCAGGCGCATCAGCTCTTCAAGATCGATCCGGCGCGGTTTGGCCACTTCGCCGGTCACCTCGACGCTCCAGGGACGCACGGTCAGCGTGGCGGCTTCATTGGCGGGGGCGGATTTGGAGGTGCCGAATTCGTAGTAATTGTTGTAGGTCGTCGCCAGTTTCTTGTCGGTAGGGGCATCGGACGGCGCAAAGGCTTTGTTCGGCTTGGCGGCGAGCGGTTCGATCACCTGTGCGGCTTGGGCCGATGGAGCCAACAAGCCGGCGGCGGATGTCAGCGCGCCGGCTCCGGCCAGCCACTGGCGGCGGTTGAGAAACACCTCTTTCGGCGTGATCTCGCTGGCGCGGATCAGCGGCATATCGGGGGGAGCAATTCGGAACTGTGTCATGGGGTGGTCTTTCTGCCGATGGCCGCGGGAAGAGGGAAGGCTAACACGAACACAGACTGGTTACGACACAGGATCGGGATCGGATTATGGGCCTGAATATGGCCAAATCATGCCGTTATGCCGTGATAAATTCCTCAACGGCCGCGCGTTGCGGGATGGGAGCGACCGCCCCGTAGCCGAGCGTCGACAAAGCGGCGGCGGCATTGGCATAGGCGGCGGCGGCAAAGGGATCATGGCCGTCGACCAGCCATTGGGCCAGAAACGCCCCGTCAAACGTATCGCCCGCACCCGTGGCATCCAGCGCTTTGACGGGCCGTGCGGCAATCACCTGCACCTGTTCGGGCGTGGCCACCATGGTGCCGCTTTTGCCCATCGTGAGCGCGACAATCTTGCACCCGTAGGACAGATAGAGGGCGCAAATGTCTTCGGGGCGCTGAAGGCCGGTCAACTGGATGGCATCATCGAGACCGGGCAGGGCAATATCGGTCAGCCGCAAGGCGGCGTGGATGGTGGCGCGGGCCCGTTCCAGCGGCCACAACCGCAAGCGCAGATTGGTGTCATAGCTGACAGTGGTGGCATTGAGGCGGGCGTGGTGGATGGCGGCAAACACCGCATCGCAGGCGCTCAGTGAAATGCCCTGCGAAATGCCCGACACATGCAGAACCTTTGCCGCGGCAATGGTGGCCAGTGGCAGATCGGCTGGCGTGACGAGGCTTGCGGCGGAACCGGCGCGGAAATAGCTGAATTCATGCCCGTCCGGCCCGTGGGTGATGAAGTAGATGCCGGTGCGCGTGCCTTCGCGGATCGCCACATGGTGCCGGTCGACCCCTTCGATGTCCCACAGGGTCAGAAAATCGCGTCCGAATGCATCATCGCCCAACAAGGTGAAATAGGCGGTTTTGGCGCCCTGACGGGCGGCGGCGATGGTGGCATTGGAGGTATCGCCGCCATGACCGGGCATATAGAGGCTTTCGCCTTTGCGGGTGATGGCGCTGAATTCCATCAGCGGTTCGCCAAAGCCGATGATATCGAGGGTTTTGACGGGCAGGGCTGGAGTGCTTGTCGGCATGGCGTATCGTCCGGTTGGGTGGCTCGTCAGGGTTTGATCCTGACCATAGCAATAATCCGTTAAATTTTCTCTATCATGAAATTGACCCTATCCCGCCTGGCCCCCCTTGCGGGAGCGGGATCGGCTCGCCATATCAAGCCTCAAGGAGATGCCACTGTCTCGGGTCTCCTTGGAGTTTTGTTCTGCGTCTCACAGTCGAAGTGCCAAAGAGAGGGCTTCATCATGTCAAGATTATCACCGCTGTCATCCCCTTTACTGCTCGGATTTGATGAAATCGAACGCGTTCTGGATCGCGTGACCAAATCCACCACCGATGGGTATCCCCCCTATAATATCGAGCGGCTCCCCAAAGAGGACAACTCGCCCGAGCGCCTGCGCATCACTCTGGCTGTTGCCGGGTTCAAGCGCGAGCAGATCGATATTGTGCTGGAAGAAAACCAGCTGATCATCCATGGCCGCCAGTCGGACGAGACCGGAGAACGCCATTACCTGCATCGCGGCATTGCCGCCCGCCAGTTCCAGCGCACATTCCTGCTGGTCGATGGCATGGAGGTTCTGGGCGCGGAATTGTCGCATGGCCTGCTTTGCGTCGATCTGGTGCGGCCCGAACCGCAACGGATCCAGCGACGGATCGAGATCGCTTCCAAAGACTGAAGCCGCATGCGGTTTCAAACACGGCATCAGCGAACCAATGGGGGCCGGAGGCGATCACGCCTTCCCCCCGAACAGAGGACGATTCAGAATGATGAATAAAAATCACTCGAACGGATTGGCCGACCTCGCACTAAACGGGCTTGGCCTGTCCGAAGCCAACACCGCCGATATCACGATCTCCGAACAGGCTCTGGCGCAACTGGGCGATGGTAAGGTAGCCTATGTCAAAGCCGTCCGGTCCGACGATATCGGCACTTTGTTCCCCAATGCGCCGGCCATTGCACCCGGACTCGAGCTGTTTGTGCTGTTGTCGGCCAATGGCACGCCTTTGGTGATCACCGACTCAGCCGATGCCGCCAAGGTCAATGCCTGGAACAATGATCTGGAAACCCTCAGCCTGCATTAAGCAGATCAAGAACCGGTCGCGAGTGTTTCGATGCTCGCGACCAATTTTTCCAGATCCTGCGGGCGCGACAGACGGTGGTCGCCGTCCTTGATCAGGGTCAGGACCGTTTCGGCATCGGGCAGATGCTCGACCAGTGTCATGGCATGCGGCCAAGGCACCGGATCATCCTTCATCCCTTGCAGGATATGGACCGGACAGCCGGGCTGGATCGGCGCTCCGAACATCAGATGCTTGCGCCCGTCCTCGATCAAGGCACGGGTGATCGGATAAGGCCCGTATTCGGACTGGTGCATGAAAAAGCCGTCGCGCTCGATGGTCTGTTTGATCTCGGCGCTGAACAGATCCCACATCAGCAATTCGGTAAAATCCACCGCAGGCGCGATCAGTACCAACCCGCTCAGGCGATGGTCCGCCCGGGCCTGCAGGGCCTTGGCGATCAGCAGGGAAATCCATCCCCCCATCGAGGAGCCGACCAGTATCAGCGGGCCGCTGGTGGCGTGTTCGATGACGGCCAGTGCCTCCTCGAGCCAGTCCGACAGGGTGGCCCGCTCGAATTCACCGCCTGATTCGCCGTTGCCTGAATAGTCAAAGCGCAGATAGGCCTGTCCGCGCTGTTGCGCCCAATGGTCCAGCGCCATGGCCTTGGTCGATTGCATATCCGAGCGGAAACCGCCGATCCACACCACGGTCGGGCCCTGTCCGGCATGGGTGCGATAGGCAATTTGGCGTGCATGGTCGCCCGTGCCGACAGTCAAAAATTGCGGTTTGCGCTCAGTCATTCTACATCTAGTCCTTGATTGCCGATT
>CANGOE010000107.1 GCA_947455455.1 Hyphomicrobiales bacterium | reverse complement strand
CGATCTCGTTAGGGCTGCTTCCTTCCGGATCTGACCCGGTTGGCGAGTGGAACGTCCACCACCAACCTCCCGCTCTCTATATCGGCGAAGCCTCGCCCAAAAACAAGCACCGAGATGCTTTTTCCGTCTGGTTTCAGCGGTTTCCTCCCAACAAAAACAGATGACAGCCGCAGTTTTTTACGACAAGAAGCGCATCAGCCTGTCGAAAACGGCAGTTGGGTCCGATTCCGGACCACGATGGAAAGAGGAAGCCGGCATGATCATCCGTCCGCACAACAGCCACCGCGTCGAACGTTCTGCGGGTTTGGGCTATGCCAGCAATCCGCTCGACCGTTTGGGCCAATATCGCGACCATCCGGAAAAGCATGCCGAATTCTGGGCTGATCCCGCCAAACATCTGGTGGTGTTTGAAGGCGATATTCCGCTGTTGCGGCTGGTCGATGGCGGCCATTCGCCGTTTTTCAATGATCAGCAGGTCGCAGGCCTGAGCCCCTCGCTGGAAACGATCTTTCTCGGCCTCCTTGATCAAACACCGGTGTTTGCCCTGAACCTGCCGCCACGTCCGGCCGATACGGGCCAGACATATGACGGCCTGTTGTCGCTCGATTTGCGCTCTTTAGGCGTGCAGGGCTTGTTGCCGCCCGACGAATTGGGAATTCTGGCGCAGGCCAAAAGCCTGTTGTCCTGGCACAAGAGCCACCCTTTCTGTTCGCAATGCGGAGCCAGAACCGAATCAGCCTCGGCAGGCTGGAAACGCCAATGCACCAGTTGTCAGGCCCAGCATTTCCCGCGCACCGATCCGGTCTCCATCATGTTGCTGGTCAAGGGTGACCGCTGTGTCTTGGGACGGCAGGCGCGTTTTGTCGCCAATTCCTATTCCTGTCTGGCCGGATTTATCGAACCGGGCGAAACACTCGAAGATGCCGTGCGCCGCGAATTGTTCGAGGAAGCGGGGATCGAGACCGGCAAAGTCCGCTATCTCTCGTGCCAGCCGTGGCCCTTCCCGTCATCCCTGATGATCGGCTGTCTTGCCGAAGCGATCAGCGAGACACTGACCATCGATTATGACGAACTGGAAGATGCGCGCTGGTTCAGCCGCGACGAGGTCAAAGGCATGTTGACCCGCACCCATCCCGACGGCCTGATCTGCCCGCCCCCCATCGCCATTGCCAACAGCCTGATGCAGGCATGGGCTTTTGATGGCGAAACACCATAAAAGCCTATGCCTTTGTAATTGGGTATTTGGGCTTTGGACAGCGAAACGCCAAAAAACCAATCCTGTCATGACCGCCCTTGTGGCGGTCATCCACGACTTGGCGGATACAACCGGCCATGACGGGCCAGACGCTCACCCCGCCTGTTCGGCGGCTTTCTTCTGCGTCTCGATCCGGAACGGATGGGCGCGATAGCACCCCAGAATACGCACTTCTTTCGAGAAAAACGCCAATTCCTCGATCGCCCGCTTCACATGCGGATCATCGGGATGGCCGTCGACATCGGCGAGAAACTGTGTGGCGGCAAATTCGCCTTCCACCATATAGCTTTCCAGCTTGGTCATATTGACACCATTGGTGGCAAAGCCGCCCAAGGCCTTATACAGCGCGGCCGGCACGTTGCGGACACGGAACACAAAGGTGGTGACAAGCGGCTCATCCCCGCGCGGCGCCCAATCGGGGGTTTTCGACAGCACCACAAAGCGGGTGGTGTTGTGGGTTTCATCCTCGACATTGTGGGCCAGCACATCCAGCCCGTAGATTTCGGCGGCAAGGGCTGTCGCCAGCGAGGCCTTGGCGGGATCGCCCCATTCAGCCACTTCACGCGCCGAGCCCGCGGTGTCGCCGGCCACAACCGGTTTCAGCCCGTATTGCCGGATGATCTTGCGGCACTGGCCCAGCGCATGCACATGGCTGTGAACGGACTTGAGCCCCGCAAGGGTTGCGCCTTTGAGGCCGAGCAACTGGAAATGGATCGGCAAAAAATATTCGCCGACAATGTGCAGGCCGGAACGCGGCAGAAAATGGTGGATATCGGCCACCCGTCCGGCAATCGAATTTTCGATCGGGATCATCCCCAAAGCGGCAGAACCATCGGTAATGGCGGCAAACGCATCCTCGAACGAGGCGCAGGGCAAGGGTGTCCAGTCCGGATAGACATCACGGCAGGCAATATCGGAATTGGCCCCCGGCTCGCCCTGATAGGCGATCATGCGATTGGTTGTCATCGGCAAGTCCTTATGGTCAGCACCTGCGGGGATTTCTCGATCCACGCGCAGACTTCAATGTGTTTTGGGGCGGGCGGCCAGAATAGCGCGGGCGCGCTCCAGATCATGCGGGGTATCCACGCCCAAAGGCACATCATCCACCAGCACGGCATCAATCCGCATTCCGGCTTCAAGCGCGCGCAACTGCTCCAGACGCTCCCGCTTTTCAAGGGTCGAGGGCGGCAGGCTGACAAACCGCGCCAGTGCCTTGCGCCGCCAGGCATAGAGGCCGATGTGATGATAGAGTGGACCGTCGCCCCACGGGGCGGTGGCACGGGTAAAATACAGCGCCCTGAAGGTGCGCTCGCCGTTGGGACTGAGAATCGGCTTCACGACATTCGAATCGCTCCGCTCTTCGTCGCGGGTGATTTCAACCACCAGCGTCGCCAGATCGACATGCGGATCGGACAGCGGCACAATCGAGGCGGCAATCGCCTTGGGGTCGATGGTTGGCAAATCGCCCTGCACATTGACGATCACATCATGATAGCCAGCGGGGTCGAATTGCTCGATCGCCTCGAAAATACGGTCGGAACCGGAAGGATGATCGGAGCGGGTCATCACTGCTATTCCGCCAACGGCTTCAATTGCCTTGACAATTTCCGGTTCATCGGTGGCCACGACCACAGGACCGAGCGCGGCTTCGACAGCGCGCCGCCATACATGAACGATCATCGGCTCGCCCAAAATATCGGCCATCGGCTTGTTGGGAAGGCGCATCGAGGCCATTCTGGCCGGTATCAGCACAATCGGATCTGACATCTTTTGTCCAAAAAGGTTGATTCGGGGGTTCAGCATAAGTATCAACGGTAGAAATGCTTATACGAGTTGCCAAGCAGACGGCAAAGCGGGTAATCAGTCCATGATCAAAAAACATGGACCAAAAAATAAAGTGTGATAATTGAAATGTCGCATCGCCAATGAGTGGCAGGATGCGCGGGGACGTTGCGGAGCTTGAGCATGGATTCGTTCGAACTGAACAAGATCGCTGGCGGGTTGCTGGCAACCCTTCTGTTTACCATGGGTATCGGTATTGTCGCCGACGTCCTTTTCAAGCCGAAAGCACCATTGGTGGCAGGCTATGCCCTGCCCGCGGCCGAAGCCGCAGGATCGGCGGCACCTGCCGCCGCCGCCGCACCCGCCGAGCCTCTGCCTGTACGTCTGGCCAAGGGCGATGCGAAAAAAGGCGAAGCCACAGCAAAGGCTTGCACGGCATGCCATGCCTTCGAAAAGGGCGGCGCGAACAAAGTCGGCCCAGCGCTGTACGGCATTCTCGACAAGGCCAAAGGCTCTGCCGCAGGCTTCAACTATTCAGCCGGGATCAAGGAACGCGCCGGCAAGGGCGAGAAGTGGGATTATGAATCTCTCGATGCCTTTATCGCCAACCCCAAAGCCTATGTGGCTGGGACTCTGATGGGCTATGCCGGTCTGGCAGACCCCGCCAAGCGCGCCGATCTGGTGGTTTACCTGCGCTCGCTTTCGGACAATCCGGCTCCCCTGCCTGCCCAGTAAGCAGGGCCAGGGATACAGCGGACAGACAAAAGGCCGGGGAAACCCGGCCTTTTTCATGCGCATTAGACGAAGTGATGAGGCTATCGGATCAGCGCGGGGCCATGATCATGACCATCTGGCGGCCTTCCAGCATCGGTTCGGTCTCGATTTTCGACACGTCGACCATCTCGGCCTTCACGCGTTCGAGCAATTTCGTGCCCAATTCCTGATGCGCCATTTCGCGGCCACGGAAACGCAGAGTGATCTTGACCTTGTCGCCTTCCTCGAAAAAGCGGCGAACGGCCTTCATCTTCACTTCGTAATCATGGTCATCAATGCCCGGACGCAGCTTGATTTCCTTGACTTCGACCGTCTTCTGCTTCTTGCGGGCTTCGGCGGCTTTTTTCTGTTGTTCGAATTTGAACTTGCCGTAGTCCAGGATCTTGCACACGGGGGGTACGGCATTGGGGGAAATCTCGACCAGATCCAGTCCGGCCTCTTCCGCCAATTTCAGTGCGTCAAAGTAAGACACGACACCTTTATTGGCACCTGTCTCGTCAATCAGCTGCACATCACGTACGCCACGGATGTCGCGGTTAGCGCGGGGGCCGTCCTTTTGTGGAACCGGCGCTGTCCTTATCGGTCTGCGAATGGCCTTTATCTCCTCTGATCAGGCTGCGGAGGCTCCATTGTGGAGGGATGACCGCTCACCCTGAATTTTTCTATCAATTTTGGAAATTCGCAGAAGTTTTGACGTTGTCAACACCCGTGTTGGTCAAGAGCCAAAAAGTTCTGCATAGATGGCCAGAGTATCACCAACCATCCGATCAAGCGAAAAGTATTTTTCGACGTGTTTGCGGGCCCGATTGGCCAGTGCGTCGCGGCCCGAAGCGCCCAGAATGAGGGCTTCGGTCAAGGCATTGGCCAAAGCATCCGCATCATTGGGTGGAATACGCCAGCCCGAACGCTCGCGCGCGGACACTTCGGGCGGAGCCAGCACGGTTTCGGGCACCGCGCCCAATTCGCTGACGATCACCGGCGTACCCATGGCCTGCGCCTCCACCGCCGAACGGCCAAAGGCTTCGGGTTCGATCGACGGCACCGTCACCACCGAGGCGGCCATGAAAGCGGCAGGCATGTCGGCGCAATGGCCGACCCGCAACACACGGCCTTCAAGCCCCAACTGGCTGATTCGCTGGTCCAGCAACCGCACATAATTGTCGCGGCCTTGCGGATCACCCGCCAGCACCGCGACCACATCCTCATGTCCCTGCTGTTTCAGCTTGGCCATGGCATCGATCAAAACCAACTGGCCTTTCCAGTTGGTCAGACGGGCGGCCAGCAACACCACCCGCTGATGGGGCTGGATGTTCCAGGCGCGGCGCAACCGGTCGATCCGCTCGGGCTGGATGGCGGCCGGCGTGAAGACCTGCAGATCGGTGCCGCGATGGATCACCCGCAAGCGCTCGTCATAAACCCCGTGCGCCTGCTGGATCAGTCCGGCGGTATAATGGGAGTTGGCAATCACCGCATCGCCGCGCACCATCACCGAATTATAAAAGCGTTTGATCGATGACTGGCCCGAATAACTGCCGTGATAGGTGGTGACAAAGGGAATACCCAGAATCCGTGCCGCCGCCAGCGCGCTCCACGCCGGAGCACGCGAACGGGCATGGATCAGATCCACCCCTTCGGCCCGGCACAGATTGCACAGGCGCATGATATTGAGCGCCATGGTCACCGGATTTTTGGATTTGACCGGCAAAATCACGGAAATCCCGCCTTTGGCCTGCAATTCTGCCACCAAGCGCCCGCCCTGACTGGCCACCAGTGCCCGCGCACCGACAGCGGCAAGCCCTGCGGCGATATCGATGGCTGTGCGTTCCGCGCCCCCTGCATCAAGCTCGGGCACCACCTGAAGAATCGTTCTGCCGCTCAAAGGCGAGGCGCTGGAACGGGCAAAACTGGTTGATGTGGCATAGCGCATCCGGACTTTATCTCTTCCTCGTCAATCGGCACCCGCTCCTGATCCGTTTGAAAAACCCTGATGGAGGGTGTTCCGAACGGCTTGGCACTGTGTGCATCCTGCTTCATGATCAGCCGGTGAATCGGCAATCAAGGACTAGATGTAGAATGACTGAGCGCAAACCGCAATTTTTGACTGTCGGCACGGG
>CANGOE010000106.1 GCA_947455455.1 Hyphomicrobiales bacterium | reverse complement strand
TTCATCGAGATCGAATTGACCACCGGCTTGCCCTGAACGCATTTCAGGCCCGCCTCGATCACCGAGAATTTGGAGGAATCGATCATCACCGGCACCCGCGCAATATCGGGTTCGGCGGCAATCAGGTTCAAAAAGGTCACCATCGCCAATTCGCTGTCGAGCAGACCTTCATCCATATTGATGTCGATGATCTGCGCGCCATTGGCCACCTGATCGCGCGCCACTTCGATCGCGGCAGGATAATCACCGGCCGTTACCAGTTTTCTGAAGCGGGCCGAGCCGGTCACATTGGTGCGCTCGCCGACATTCACAAAGGCAATGTCGGGGGTCAGAATAAACGGCTCCAGTCCCGACAGCCGCATTTGCGGCACAAGGGTCGGGATTTTACGGGGCTTCAGCCCTTTCACGGCTTCGGCAATCGCCTTGATATGGGCCGGCGTTGTGCCGCAACAGCCGCCAACAATGTTGACCAGACCGGAGGAGGCGAATTCGCCGACCAAAGCCGCCGTGGCTTCGGGACTTTCATCATAGAGACCGAATTCATTGGGCAATCCGGCATTGGGATAGGCCATGACCAGCGTATCGGCCACCTTGCCCAGCTCGACAATATGGGCGCGCATTTCGCGCGCTCCCAGAGCGCAGTTCAGGCCGATCGACAAAGGTTCGGCATGGCGCAAGGCGTGCCAGAATGCGGTGGGGGTTTGCCCCGACAGGGTCCGTCCCGACAGATCGGTGATCGTGCCCGAAATCATCAAAGGCAGAGTGACACCCTTGCTTTCGAACACGCGGCGGGCGGCAAATACCGCCGCTTTGGCGTTCAACGTGTCGAAAATCGTCTCGATCAGGATCAGATCGCACCCGCCGTCGACCAGTCCTTCGATCTGTTCGCCATAGGCCAGCGCCAGATCGTCAAAAGTCACGGCGCGGAAACCCGGATTATTGACATCGGGCGAGATCGAGGCGGTGCGGTTGGTCGGTCCCACCGCGCCAGCGACAAAGCGCGGGCGGCCATCATGTTGTTCGGCCTGTATGGCGGCGGCACGGGCCAGCCGCGCTCCTTCCAGATTCAGCTCGTAAGCCAGCGCCTCCAGCCCGTAATCGGCTTGCGCGATACGGGTCGAGGAAAAGGTGTTGGTTTCGACAATATCCGCACCCGCTTCGAAATAGCGCAGGTGGATGGCCTGCACAGCCTCCGGTTGGGTCAGGATCAGCAGGTCGTTATTGCCCTTCTGGTCGTGATTGTGGCCGATAAAGCGCTGACCGCGAAAAGCGGCTTCATCCAGTTTGAGGTTCTGGATTTCAGTGCCCATGGCCCCGTCAAGCACCAGAATTCGGCTGGCGGCGGCCTTGTGCAAAGCCGACAGCGCGGCAACTCGGTCATACTGGCTCATGATGGGGTCTCGGGAGTTGGGGCAGGACGAAGCCCGATCAGATGGCAGATCGCATAGACCAGATCGGCCTTGTTCATGGTATAGAAGTGGAATTGCTCGATGCCCTGATCAAGCAGGTCAATCACCTGTTCGGCGGCCACAGCCGCGGCAATCAGACGGCGGGTCTGCAGGTCATTGTCGAGCCCGTCGAACCGGTCGGCCAGCCATTGCGGCACGGTGGTGCCACAGCGCAGGGCGAAATTGCGGGTCTGCTTGAAATTTTGCACCGGCACGATCCCCGGCACGATCGGGATCGAAATCCCGCGCGCCAGCACGCGGTCGAGATAGCGGAAATAGACATCATTATCGAAGAAAAACTGGGTGATCGCGCGCGTCGCCCCGGCATCGATCTTGGCCTGCAACACATCGATATCGGCATCGATGCTGGCACTTTCGGGATGCTTTTCGGGATAGGCCGACACCGACACCTCGAAATCACCGATGTCCCGCGCCGCCCTGACCAGTTCTGCGGTCGAGGCAAACCCATCCGGATGCGGCTCGTAGGCGGTGCCAAGTCCTGCGGGCGGATCACCGCGCAAGGCCACGATATGGTTGACCCCGACATCGAGATAGGAATGCAAAACGTCCTTGATATCCTCGCGGCTCGCCCCGACACAGGTCAGATGGGCCGCAGGGTTCAACGCGGTTTCCCGCGCCAGCCGCGCCACTGTCGCATGGGTCCGTTCCCGCGTGGTACCACCCGCCCCGTAGGTAACAGAGACGAAGGAGGGATTGAGCGGTTGCAAGCGTGCGACGCAGTCCCACAGCCCTTCTTCCATCTCGGCATTTTTGGGAGGGAAGAATTCGAAGGAAATGGTCAGATCACGATTGCCCTGACGGCGTGAATGGCGAATGGGGCCAACCATATCAAAGTGTCTCCTGCTTGTGGGCGAGCCAGAGTGTCACTGTCAGCTCGTCGCCCCCTTGATGGGGCGGTTCGAGATGGGTGATGCGGTCGCAATGAAGCCCCGCATCCGACAGCCACTGCCGCAAATCGGCATCGGCAAAGCCCAAACGGCGATGGGCATATTGCTCGCGTAAAAACTCAAGGTCGTGCGGGGCAAAGTCGACAACCAACAACTGGCCCTGCGGGGCCAGAGTCAGAGCCGCCTCGCGGATCGCACGCGCCGGATCATCCAGAAAATGCAAGACCTGATGCAAGATCACCAGATCGAACGCCTGCCGGTCGACCGGCAGGGCATACAGATCGGCCTGCCGCAATTCGGCACGCGACAAACCCGCCGCCGACAGATTGGCGCGGGCAACCGCCAGCATCGAGGTGTTGGCATCTACCCCCACCAGCCGGTCAGCCTGCGGGGCAACCAGTTTCAGCATCTCGCCCGTGCCGGTCCCCAGATCGAGGACCGCCTTGAAGCGCCGCGCTCCCAGCGCATCGCGGATCGTATCCTCGACCCGATTATCGGAGGCATGAAGCGAGCGGATCCGGTCCCATTCGGCGGCATGGCGGGCGAAATAGGCTTGCGCCGCCTCTCCACGGGCCGCACGCACCGCCAGCAAACGCTGGCCGTCACTGGCCATCACCGGATCTTGACGATCCAGTTGTGCGGCCAGCCATTGGCCCAGTACCGCGCCCTCGCCCGTCTGCGCCAGACGGAAAAACGCCCAGGCGCCCTCGCGGTGGCGGCTGACCAAGCCGGCATCGACCATCAGCTTGAGATGACGCGATATGCGCGGTTGCGATTGCCCCAGAATGTCGGTGAGATCGGACACGGTCAGATCGCCCTCGCTCAGCAAAGCCAGCAAGCGCAGGCGCGTATCCTCCCCCGCCGCCCGCAAACCGGCAAGAACGGCATTCAACCTCAAAGCAGGGTGCGCGGTTGGCGACATGGGAGCTTTCAGACAGAGCAAGGCAGAGGAAAAGCGGATCAAAATCTAGCCACATAAAGATATGTTTATATGATTAAGTCAATGACTTTTCTGTCTTGTTGCCGACAAAACCCGCTTTTTCGACCCGCATCCGGCGGCCAAGCAAGACCAATCCCACCACCGCCAAGGCCACCAGCCACGTCGTGAGGCCAACGGTTTCACCATTGATGAGTGCGGCAAAAGCCAGCGTGACAAAGGTTTGCAACAGTTGCACCTGCGACACTTTGGCCACGCCACCCAGCGCCAGACCGGCATTCCAGAAGAAAAATCCAAAATACTGGCTGAACAATCCCAAATACAAAAAGGCCCCCCAATGCAGGGAAGACACGGCCCAGGGATCAACCGGCGATGACCACAAGGCGACTGGCAGGGTAACCGGCAAAGCCAGCACGACAATCCACGAGATCACCTCCCAGCCCGACAGACGGGTGGAGACATCGGCGGCCAGCGAATAGCCGATGGCCGCGCTCAGCACCGAGCCGAGCAACAGCAGATCACCCGCGCTGACACTGCCGCCGCTCGCCTGCATCGAAAAGCCGACAACAAGAGCGGCACCCAGCAAAGCCGTGATCCAGAACCCGAGCGAGGGGCGTTGATGGCTGACCAGCGATCCGGTCACCGCCGTTGCCAGCGGAATGATCCCCAGCACGACCCCGCCATGCGAGGCATCGACATGTTGCATGGCATAGCCGGTAAAGCCGGGAAAGCCCGCACACAGGCAAATGGCCGCCAGCATCAGCGAGACGCGATCACGATAGACCGGAAACGATTTTTTGCTGACCAGCAACACGACACAGGCCACCAGCCCCGCCAAAGCGGCGCGGCCTGTCGTGACGAACAGAGGATCAAGCACTTCCACCGCAAGGCGTGTCATCGGCAAGGTGACACCGAATATCACCACGCCGACGAAACCGAGCAGCAATCCCGCCGTTTCCGGTCGGATGGCTTTGAAGCCACCCGCCATCAGCGGGTCAGCTTTTTGTATTTGATGCGCTTGGGAATGGTGGAATCAATGCCCAGACGGCGCTTCTTGTCTTCCTCGTAATCCTGGAAATTGCCTTCGAACCATTCCACATGGCTGTCGCCTTCAAAGGCCAGCATATGGGTGGCGATGCGGTCGAGGAAGAAGCGATCATGCGAGATGATCACGGCGCAACCGGCGAAATCCTCCAGCGCCTCTTCCAGCGCCCGCAGGGTTTCAACATCGAGATCGTTGGTCGGTTCATCGAGCAGAAGCACATTCGCGCCCGATTTGAGCATTTTGGCCAGATGCACGCGGTTGCGTTCACCGCCCGACAGCGAGCCGACCTTTTTCTGCTGGTCACCACCCTTGAAGTTGAAGGTGGAGCAATAGCCGCGCGAATTGATTTCGCGCTTGCCCAGATAGATCACTTCATTGCCGCCCGAAATCTCTTCCCAGACATTCTTGTTGGGATCGAGCGAGTCACGCGACTGGTCAACATAGCCCAGTTGCACCGATTCCCCGATCGAGATGGTGCCGCTATCGGGCTTTTCCGAACCGGTGATCATGCGGAACAAGGTGGTTTTACCGGCACCGTTCGGCCCGATCACCCCGACAATACCGCCGGGCGGCAGTTTGAAAGTCAGATTGTCGATCAGCAGTCGGTCACCATAGCCCTTCGACAGACCCTCGAAATCGATGACATTGTTGCCCAGCCGTTCAGCCACCGGAATGATGATCTGCGCGGTGGTCGGTCCCTTGTCGTTCTGCTTTTGCACCAGATCGTCATAGCGCTGGATACGGGCTTTCGACTTGGCCTGACGGGCCTTCGGGCTTTGTTGCATCCATTCCTGTTCGCGTTGCAAGGTGCGCTGATGGGCCTCGGATTCGCGGCCCTCCTGCACCAGACGCTTCTGCTTGGCCGCCAGCCATGTGGTGTAATTGCCCTCATAGGGAATGCCACGGCCGCGATCGAGCTCCAGAATCCAGCCCGTCACATTATCAAGGAAATAGCGGTCATGGGTCACGATCAAAATCGCACCCGGATAGGAGCGCAAATGGCCTTCCAGCCATGCCACCGTTTCGGCATCGAGATGGTTGGTCGGTTCATCCAGCAACAACAGATCGGGTTGCGAAAGCAACAACTGGCAGAGTGCGATGCGGCGGCGTTCGCCACCCGACAGGGTCGACACATCGGCATCATCGGGCGGGCAACGCAATGAATCCATGGCCTGATCGACCTTGCTGTCGAGATCCCACAGGCCCTTGGCCTCGATCTCGTCCTGCAGACGGGTCATTTCATCGGCGGTTTCATCCGAATAGTTCATCGCCAATTCGTTATAACGGTCCAGCACCGCCTTTTGCGGGGCCACACCGTCCATCACATTGTCACGCACCGAACGGGCGGGATCAAGCTGTGGCTCCTGCGCCAGATAGCCGACACGCGCGCCTTCCGCGACCCAGCCATCGCCGGTGAACTCCTTGTCGATCCCCGCCATAATGCGCAACAGCGTCGATTTACCGGAGCCGTTGACCCCCAAGACACCGATTTTCGCATCGGGGTAGAAAGACAAATGGACATTGTCCAAAATCTTCTTGCCGCCGGTATAGGTCTTGGTCAGACCCTGCATGTGATAGATGAACTGATGAGCGGCCATGATGGACCCTTATGAGCTTGAGACAACACGTGAGGGACAGA
>CANGOE010000105.1 GCA_947455455.1 Hyphomicrobiales bacterium | reverse complement strand
GCTGCAAAAACACATCGGCAGCGGCCTGTTCGGCGACACGTTTTGACGGACCTTCACCGCGAGCCGAGGCAAATCCGTCCACCACAACCTCGATCCTGAAGATCGGCTTGTGATCGGGACCGGACCGCTCGACCGCCTCATAGACAGGCGTTTTCAATCCGCGACCCAATGCCCATTCTTGTAACAGAGATTTGGCATCGCGCACAGCATGGGGTGCGGCATCCATGCGCGGCGCAAAAGCCTTTTCAATAACCGCACGCGCCGCCTCGATCCCGCCATCCATCCAGACTGCGGCAATCAGTGCTTCGCAGACATCGGCCAAAATCGCCTCGCGGTTGCGCAGGCCCGACCGTTTTTCGGCCATGCCGACCCGCAGATGCGAGGCCACCTCCCATTCGCGTGCCACGGCCGCACAGGTTTCGCGCCGCACCAGCGATCCGAGCCGGCGCGACAAATCGCCCTCGCTCTCGTCGGGAAAGGTCCGATACAGCATATCGGCGACGATCAAACCGAGCACGCGGTCGCCTAAAAATTCGAGCCGCTGGTAATGCGGCCCGTCCGACGGCGTGCCGGCCAAAGCGCTGATATGCGTCAAGGCCCGCTCCAACAGGGTCCGATCCTTGAAACGGTAGCCCAGAGCGGTCTCCAGCACGATATCGGATGATTTTGCGCGTGCCATGGCCTGTCTCAATGGATACCGGAAAACAGCCGCGATCCGCGCACCGCCCAAGGCCAGTTCCAGATTTGCCAGCCTGCCACGCCCTCCTCGATCGAGAAGAAAATGATATTGGCCCGCCCCTCGATATTATCGAAGGGCACAAAGCCTACGCCCCCTTCGGTCACGGGAATCCGCGAATCGCTGGAATTGTCGCGGTTGTCGCCCATCATGAAATAATGGCCCTGCGGGACGAGAAATTCCGGCGTGTTGCGGCCCAGAGTACTGCCGAACACTTCAAGCTCTTGCGTGACAAAGCTGACACCATTGGGCAAAGTCTCGCGATAGCGCACCGCCCGGTCACGATAGCCCGCGCCGGCCTGTATCTCCTTGCGGTCGATCATCTCTTTTTTGACAGCCACGCCATTGATGTGCAGATGCCCGTTGATCATCCGGATCTTGTCACCGGGCAGGCCGATCACCCGCTTGATATAATCGGTTGAATTGTCCTTGGGCCATTTGAACACCACGACATCGCCCCGCACCGGATCGGACGACATGATCCGCCCCGCAAACAGATCGGGACTGAAGGGGAACGAGTGTCTGGAATAGCCATAGGCATATTTGGAGACAAACAGATAATCACCCACCAGCAAGGTCGGGATCATCGACCCCGACGGAATATTGAAGGGCTGGAACAGGAAACTGCGCACCACAACCGCAATCAGCAGGGCCTGGAACACCACCGAGACGGTTTCGGCAAATTCCTGCCATGCTTCGGTGGCACGCACCCGCGCAAACGAGGCGCGCCATTGCGCCCAACGTCCCGTCTGCTGTTCGCCGTCGCCATTGATGCTGGACATCGGTCTGGTCCTGTTCTCGCTTTGGAAATGAGGCTTTAATTCAGCGCGACCTTAGTCTGCGACTCATCCGCTTGCAATGATCACCGGTCTGGCTTCGATGATCACGAAAGCCTGCGCCAGCGGATATTCATCCGTCATGGTCAGATGGATCACCGCTTCATGTCCGTCGGGCAACAACCGGTTGAGTTGAACCAAGGCCCCGCCGGTCAACGCCAAAGTCGGTTGGCCGGAGGGCAAATTCACCACTCCGATATCACGCAGAAACACACCACGGCTGAAACCGGTCCCCAAAGCCTTGGAACAGGCCTCTTTGGCGGCAAAGCGTTTGGCCAGTGTCGGGGCCAGTTCCGGCCGCCGTCTGGCTTTGGCCTGTTCGACAGGTGTGAAAACACGCTGGATGAACCGTTCGCCGAAGCGTGCCAGTGATTTCTCGATCCGCCGGATATCACACAGATCGGACCCGATGCCGATGATCATGCCGATCAGCCTGCCCGCTTGGCAACGCCGCGCGCTATGGCGGCCCGCATCCCGGCTATCGCCTGTTCGAGACCGCAGAAAATCGACTCGCCGATCAGAAAATGGCCGATATTGAGTTCCATCACTTCCGGCAAAGCCGAAATCACCTCGGCAGTGGCATAATCCAACCCGTGGCCGACATGGATTTCCAAACCCTGTTTGAAACCAAGCGTTGCCGCTTCCCGCAGTCGGTTGAAATGGTGTTGCGCCTCCTCGCCATGGCCTTGCATCACGGCCTCGCACCAGGCCCCCGTATGCAATTCAACCACAGGCGCCCCCATGGACACAGCCGCAGACAGGGCCGCAGGATCAGGCTCGATAAACAGCGAGACGCGGATGCCGGCCTGTTTCAGCTTTTCGGCCGCCGGTTGCACGACCCCATAGCCGCCCACCACATCCAACCCGCCTTCGGTTGTCCGCTCGGAGCGTTTTTCAGGAACCAGACAGGCCGCATGCGGCTTGGTGTGCAAGGCTATCGCCACCATTTCGTCGGTCACCGCCATTTCGAAATTCAGCGGTTTGGTGATCACAGCCATCAGGCGGGAAATATCCTCGTCGCGGATATGGCGGCGATCCTCGCGCAAATGGGCGGTAATGCCGTCGGCACCGGCGGCTATCGCCAATTGGGCCGCACGCACGGGATCGGGCAAAGCCCCGCCGCGTGCATTGCGGACAGTGGCGACATGATCGATATTGACACCGAGACGCGGTGTGCCGGGATGTCGGGTCATGCGTGTCAGGCCTTTAATGCGCGGCTTCCCGGTTTGATGGCGGGAATAGCCGCAAGCTCGGGTGGCAGAGCATCAGCGGAATAGGTCGGAATATCAAGAGCGGCCAGCGAAATCAGCGGCACGCCCAGATCGGCCTTGCCCGACGACCGGTCGATCAGACAGGCCGCACCGACAATGTCACCGGGGAAATCGGCGATCGAAGCCAGACATTCGCGCGAGGACAGGCCGGTGGTCACAATATCCTCGACCAGCAGAACCTTGGCCCCTTTTTCGATGGTGAACCCACGGCGCAACTGGAACTTGCCATCCTCGCGCTCCACGAAAATCGCCTTGGCATTGAGATGGCGGGCCGTCTCGTAGCCGGGCACGATGCCGCCAACCGCCGGCGACACAACAATATCGATCTTGCCAAAGCGCGCCTCGATTTTGGCGGCGAGCGCCTTGCACAGTGTTTCGGTGCGCTTGGGGTCTTGAAAGATAAACATTTTTTGCAAGAACACCGGACTGCGTAAGCCCGATGACAGGATGAAATGCCCTTGCAGCAAAGCCCCTGCGGCGCGGAATTCTTCCAGAACCTGCTCGTGGGTCATGATGGCTGGGGTTGTCATGCGTTGGGCCTCGTTTTCTAATGGATACTCATGAGCTTCTGATGCGCTTTGGTGGGTCCAGCGTCAAGCCGGAGCACCAACTTGCCCCCCGAATTTCTGCACCCGTTCGCTCAGCCATTCACACGCTCGGCTTTGCTGACCACCGGACGCATCCGCAACTGGCTGATGATGGCGTTCAAATGTTTCAAATCCCACACCTCGATATCAATCACCATCTCGCGGAAATCCAGCGAACTGCCGACCACCGACAGCGAGTCGATATTGCCGTCATTGTCACCGATCACCGAGGCGATTTGTGCCAAGGTGCCGGGCTCGTTGATTGCGGTCACCGCGATCTGTGCGGGAAAGCGCTGACGCTCCTGCTCCTCGATATCCCAGCGCACATCCAGCCAGCGTTCGGGCTGGTCGTCGAAATCCATCAGGCTCGGTGACTGGATCGGATAGATGGTGATCCCCTCGCCTTTGGTCAGAATACCGATGATCCGGTCTCCCGGCACTGCCCCGCCATTGGGGGCGAATTTGACCGGCAGATTGCTGTCGATGCCGCGAATGGGGATGGCCTGCGCATTGTCCTCGCCGTCCTGCTCCGTGGGCGCACCGGGCACCTTGAACACCAGACCTTCGGCGCGTTTCAACCCGAACCAGCCCGCCTCGGCCTTGGCTGGCTGGGGCCCCGCACTGCGCTCGCTTTTATAATCGGGATAGACGGCGCTGACGACATCGCCCGAAAAAATCTCGCCACGCCCGACCGCCGACAACACATCGTCCAGCGAGGTCCGCGCCAGTCGCGGCAAAGCGGCTTTCAGGCGCTCGTCCTCATAGACTTTGCCGGCTCGCGAAAAAGCGCGTTCGACAATCCTGCGGCCCAAGCCGGCATATTGCAAACGCACAGCGGCGCGGGTGGAACGGCGAATGGCGGCGCGGGCCTTGCCGGTGACGGCAATGGATTCCCAAGCCGCTGGCGGCACCTGACCGTCGGCGCAAACAACCTCCACCTCGTCGCCATTGTTCAACTCGGCGAGCAAGGGCACGATGCGGCCATTGACCTTGCACCCCACCGCCGAATTGCCGACCACCGTATGAACCGCATAGGCAAAATCGATCGAGGTCGCGCCCCTCGGAAGCGCAATCAGCCGTCCCTTCGGCGTGAAGCAGAACACCTGATCGTGGAACAGTTCGAGCTTGGTATGTTCGAGGAATTCTTCGGGACTGTCGCCCTCGGCCAGCGATTCAACCGTGCGGCGCAACCATGTATAAGCACGGCTCTCGCGGGCTTCCGACCCGCCCGAATTGTTGTCCTTGTAGAGCGCATGGGCCGCAATGCCATAATCGGCGATCTCGTCCATGTGGCGCGAGCGGATTTGCAGTTCGACGCGCTGGCGGCTCGGCCCCACCACCGTGGTGTGGATCGAGCGATAGTCGTTCTGCTTGGGGGTCGAGATATAGTCCTTGAACCGCCCCGGTACGCTGGGCCAGGCCCGATGCACGATGCCAAGCACGCGGTAGCAATCCTCATCCTTTTCGACGATGACGCGGAAACCGAAAATGTCCGACAACTGCTCGAAAGAGACCGATTTGCGCTCCATTTTGCGCCAGATCGAATAAGGACGCTTCAAACGTCCCTTGACCTCGGCTGTCAGGCCGGAAGCCTCCAGCCGGTTCAACAATTCCTTTTCAATTTCGGTGATCAGCGGGCCGCTCTCGCGCCCCACATCGTCAAGCCGTTTTGAAATGGTGGCATAGGCTTCGGGCTTGAAATGGCGGAAGGCCAGTTCCTCCAGCTCCTCGCGCATGTCCTGCATCCCCATGCGGCCAGCCAGCGGGGCATAGATATCGAGCGTTTCCTCGGCAATCCGCGCCCGTTTTTCGGGCGGCACGAAATGCAGGGTCCGCATATTGTGCAAACGGTCGGCGAGCTTGACCAGCAAGACCCGCACATCATTGGAGACAGCCAGCAAGAGTTTGCGCAGATTTTCGGCCTGCGCGGCCTTTTTGGACACCAGATCGAGCCTGCGAATCTTGGTCAGTCCGTCAACCAGCTCGCCGATCTCGGCCCCGAACAACCGGTCGATTTCCTCCCGCGTCGCCTCGGTATCCTCGATCGTGTCATGCAACACGGCGGCCACGATGGTGGCATCATCGAGCTTGAGATCGGTCAAAATTGCCGCGACTTCCAGAGGATGCGACATATAGGGGTCGCCCGAAGCCCGCACCTGCGTGCCATGGGCACGCATGGCATAGACATAGGCGCGGTTCAGCAAAGCCTCGTCAGCCTGCGGATTATAGCGCTTCACGCGCTCGACCAGTTCATATTGTCGCATCATGATGAGACAGAGTCGGGTCTAAACAGGGTGCAAATCAAGCGAAATCTCGCACGCCGTCAAAAAAAGATGGTTTTTGGCCCAAAAACGAAAAAACCCGGAAGTATCCTTCCGGGTCATGTCGTGTTGCACTGGTGCAGAGCAAGGATCAATCGTGATCGTCATCCGCACTGCTGCTGGGAGGCACGAGACCTTCCAGACCGCGCAACAAATCTTCTTCGGTCATCCGGTCGAATTCGACGGACGAATCATCGCTGGAGCTGTTGCCGATCAACGGAACCTGTTCGGCTTCCGGCTCGTCGACATCCACATGCTTCTGCAAGGAATGGATATAGTCTTCCTTGAGATCGTCGGGAGAAATCGTTTCTTCGGCGATTTCACGCAACGAGACCACGGTATTTTTATCGCGATCACGGTCCACAGTCAGCGGCGCCCCCGAAGAAATCATACGGGCACGATGCGCTGCGAGCAGAACCAGCTCAAAGCGATTATCAACTTTTTCGATACAGTCTTCGACCGTCACGCGAGCCATGCGCGCTCCGTTAAGTTAGTGGTTTCGGGACATGAACGGTGCTGATACACG
>CANGOE010000104.1 GCA_947455455.1 Hyphomicrobiales bacterium | reverse complement strand
GGCGGCTTGCCGCCCAGGGCCCACTTCAGCCCGATCGTCCGGGTTGGTTGCAAGAGGCGGTTGGCAACAACCGTCCCAGAGGAATGGCCGTCACGTCACCGCATTCCGGTGCGGTGGCCATACAGAACCCGGCTTACAGGCCGACTGACATTTATCCCCCGAGGGCCGGCAAATTCGGCCGCAAGAAAAAACATCATTTTCCGTTCTTAAAGAGCTTGCCGATTCAGCGGTTTTTGGCGATTTGGCAACGGAATATTAACGCGAAGTGTGGCTTGGTGGGCTGAGTCGCAGATCGGGCCTGAAAGGGCAGGTGATGCGGCGCAAGCGGATGCCCGATCCGGTTCTGTAGACGGTAAAGTGTAGGACAATTGATCGATATGATCCGGCTCGTTCCATATGTCATCACGGTGCCGACCGCCAAGGGCCGCAAGGATGCGCCCGGTGCGACGGTGCGTCCGCTCCCGGGCGCAGGGGGTGACGCGTGAGCATCGGTGCCGTTTCCCGCGATCAAAGCGCTCCGCATGTGCCCGTCTTGCTGGCCGAGGTGCTGGCCGCACTCGATCCGCAACCGCAGGGCCGCTATCTCGACGGGACATTCGGCGCAGGCGGCTATACACGGGCCATTCTGGATGCCGCCGAGGGCATCGGCGTCGTGGCGATCGACCGTGATCCGCTGGCCCTGCAGGCCGGACAGGAGCTGGTCAAAGCCTATGCAGGCCGTTTGCAACTGGTCGAAGGATGTTTCGGTGATCTGGCCGCCATTGCCCAAGCCCATGATGCCGCGCCTCTGGATGGCATCGTGCTGGATATCGGCGTGTCCTCGATGCAGATCGATACGCCCGAACGCGGATTTTCTTTCCGTTTTGATGGTCCGCTCGATATGCGCATGGCGCAATCGGGACAAACCGCCGCCGATCTGGTCAACCATCTGCCGGAAGGGGAATTGGCGGATTTGATCTACCGCTACGGCGAAGAGCGCAAATCGCGGCTGGTCGCCAAGGCCATTGTCGCCGCACGCCGGGACGCACGGATTGAAACCACCTTGCGGCTGGCCGAAATCATTGCCTCGGTGGTCTATCACAAGCCCGATGATATCCATCCGGCCACCCGCACATTCCAGGCTCTGCGCATTGCGGTCAATGATGAATTGGGCGAGCTGGAACGGGCTCTGGAAGCCGCCGACTCCGTGCTGGCCGAGGGCGGCAAGCTGGTGGTTGTGACCTTCCATTCGCTTGAGGACCGGATCGTCAAGCAATTCATGGCTGACAAGGCCGGTCGCACCGCTTTGCCGTCGCGCCATGCCCCCGCGCTGGACAGGCAAGCGCCGCGCTATCATGCCGTGACGCGCAAGCCGGTTGTGGCCGGTGACAGCGAAATTTTCCGCAATCCGCGGGCGCGGTCCGCCAAATTGCGGGCCATTGCCAAATTGGGTGCTCATGGTGCGAGGGTGCAGTCATGGGACGCTTGAGCGCTTTTCTCGCAATCATGGTGCTGATGGGTTCGGCGGTCTATGCCTATAGCGTCAAATACGAAACCATTGTGCTGGCCGAGCAGATCGCCAAGCACAAGCTCAAGATTGCGCGTGAAAAAGAGTCGATTGCCCTGTTGAAGGCCGAATGGCAATTTTTGAACCGCCCCGACCGGATACAGGCTCTTGTCGAACAGCATAGCGATTTGCAGGCTTTACAGATCCAGCAAATTGCCCGTTGGCCCGACGTGCCGATGCGCAAGGACAGTGATGATAAAATCGGTCAGAAGCTCGATATGCTCGGCCTGTCCGATGTGACCTCTTCGCTCGCAACACCCAAAAAACCAGCCGCTCAAACCATCCGCCGCCAGAAGGATGGGCAGTGATGCTGGACAGGACCCGCCACGACTTCCCCGATCAGCGCACCGACAGGGTCGTTTCGGCAGGGTCTGGCCCGCATCCAGAGCCGGCAGGCTGGTTCAAGCAATTGTTCCGGATGCGGATGGACAAGAGCCGCCAGCGGCTTGTCTGGGTGGCCCTGATTTTTATGGGTCTGTATGGCGCGATTGCCAGCCGTCTGATCCATTATGCCAGCCATCCCGAAACCACACAGAGCCTGCGGCGGGCCTCGGGTGAAGCCATTGCGGCGGCACGCCCCGATATTGTCGATCGCAACGGTGCGGTGCTGGCGACCGACGTGAAAATTACCTCTTTGTTCGTCGAACCACGGCGCTTGATCGACAAGGATGAAGCGGTGGAATTGATCACGGCGATCTTCCCCGAGATCAACCCGCGTGAATTGCGCGAAAAGTTCAGCGGCCGTCGCGGCTTTGTCTGGATCAAGCGCGAAATCACCCCCAAACAACAAGCCGAAGTGCATAGTCTGGGCTTGCCCGGGATCGGTTTTATGTCCGAGCACAAACGCATCTATCCCAACGGCACGGCGGCCTCCCACATTCTCGGTGCGGTCAATATCGACAATGTCGGCATTGCGGGGATCGAGAAATATGTCGACAGCCTCGGTCTTGCCGATTTGAGCGGGGCGGGTTTTTCGGTGCAGGCCGAAGATTTGAAGCCTGTCCGCCTGTCAATTGATCTGGCCGTCCAGCATGCTTTGCGTGACGAGCTGTTCAAAGGCATGACCAAATACAAGGCCAAAGCGACCGCGGGCATGATTATCGATGTCGAAACCGGCGAAATTGCCGCGCTCGCCTCACTGCCTGATTTCGATCCGAATGTGCCGTCACAAGCGCTCGACCCCAATCGCATGAACCGCATGACGGTGGGCGTTTATGAAATGGGCTCCACCTTCAAGGCTTTGACCACGGCCATGGGGCTGGATTCCGGCAAATTCAACATCAATTCAACGCTGGATGCGCGGACATCCCTGCGATACGGCAAGTTTTCGATTGGTGATTACCATGCCCAGCACCGCATTATGACGGTGCCGGAAGTGTTTATCCATTCCTCCAATATCGGCAGTGCGCGGATCGCGCTGTCGGTCGGCGTTTCGGCGCATCAGGCTTTTTTGCGTAAAATGGGCGTGCTCGACCGCTTGCGCACCGAATTGCCCGAAAGCGCCGAGCCGTTGGTGCCGAAAAACTGGAGCGAATTAAGCACCGTTACCATTGCTTACGGGCACGGCGTGGCGGTTGCCCCCATTCAGGCGGTGATGGCCACGGCGGCGACGGTTAATGGCGGTTTGCTGATCCCGCCGACCTTTTTGCCGCGCTCGCCCGAAAAGGTCAAAGATCTGGCGCGGCCAGTGCTGAAACCCGAAACCAGCGAAGCCCTGCGCTATGTGATGCGCCTGAACGCCACCAAGGGGTCGGCCTCGCGTGCGGCAGTGCCGGGTTATTTTGTCGGGGGCAAGACAGGCACAGCCGACAAAAGCATTCATGGCCATTATCAGGGCGACAAGCTGTTTACGACCTTTATGGCGGTCACACCCGCCGACAAGCCGCGTTATCTCTATCTGGTCGTGATGGATGAGCCGCAGGTTATTCCCGAAACCATGGGCTACAAGACAGCAGGCTGGAATGCCGGTCCGGTCACCGGTGCGGTGATCGAGCGGACCGCGCCGATGCTGGGCCTGACACCGCGCTTTGAACCTCCGGCCAACCCGTTCCCCACCATGATGAAATTGGGTGCTTGGGGGACCAAATGAAACTGGGCCTGCTATTCCCCGATGCGCCCGAACCCTTGGCAGAAATCGCACTGTCAGGCTTGAGCGCGGACAGCCGCCGGATCACCTCCGGCATGGCATTTGTCGCTTTGCCGGGCACGGTGCTTGACGGCAAAACCTTTATTGCGGCGGCGGTATCTGCGGGGGCTGTCGCGGTGATCGGCGAGGGCGAAAGACCGGCTGATTTGCCCGACACCGTGGCCTATCTGGCGGTCAGCAATGTCCGGCTGGCGCTGGCCCAAGCGGCGGCGCGGGCCTATCCGGCGATGCCTGCTTATGTGGCGGCTGTGACCGGAACCAGCGGCAAATCCTCGGTCGCCGAATTTGCCCGCCAGATTTTCGGAGCCTGCGGCCATGATGCCGCCAGTCTGGGCACTTTGGGGGTCATCCGCGCCGGCCATACCAGCTATGGCACATTGACCACGCCCGATCCCTTGAGCCTGCATCGCAGTCTGGATGCGCTGGCCCGTGACGGCGTGACGCATCTGGCGATGGAGGCCTCCTCGCATGGTCTTTGCCAATACAGGCTTGACGGCGTGCGTCTCAGCGCCGGGGCCTTTACCAATCTCGGCCATGACCATCTCGATTACCATCATGATCTCGAAGATTATTTTGCCGCCAAATTGCGGTTGTTCACCGCTGTTCTGCCCGAAGGGGCCGATGCGGTGGTCCATTCCGGCTCCCCCTATAGCCGCCGCGTGATCGACGCGGCACGTGCCCGTGGTTTGAGCGTGACCACGGTGGGTGGTCCCTCGGATGACCTTGCCCTCGTATCCCGCAGGATCGACGGGTTCGAACAGGTGCTGGCTTTGTCCTATGCCGGGCAGGATTACACAGTGCGTCTGCCGCTGGCAGGGGCTTTTCAGGTTGATAATGCGCTGGTCGCCGCCGGTCTTGCTCTGGTGGCGGGCGAAACGCCCGCCCATGTGATGGCGGCCTTGTCCCGTCTGACAGGGGTGCAGGGGCGGTTGGAGCGGGTGGCCTCGCCGCCCGATAGCCTGATTGTCATCGATTATGCCCATAAGCCCGACGGATTGAAGGCGGTGCTGGAGACCCTGCGTCCGGCATGCACGGGCCGCTTGATCTGCGTGTTCGGTTGCGGGGGAGACCGCGACCGCACCAAGCGTCCGGAAATGGGGGCCATTGCATCGCGCCTTGCCGATCTGGTGATCGTGACCGATGACAATCCGCGCAGTGAGGATCCCGCCGCCATTCGCGCCGCCATTCTGGCATCAGCACCCCGGGCTCTTGAAATCGGAGACCGCCAGCAGGCGATTGATCATGCGGTGGGTCTTCTGCAAGCCGGTGATGTGCTGGTTGTGGCCGGCAAGGGGCATGAAACCGGCCAGATTGTCGGGTCCGAGGTGCGTCCCTTTTCCGATCACGAGGCTGTCGCACAGGCGGTGGCACGCATCAGACCCGACGGGAGGCTTTAATGGGCGCGCTCTGGACACAGGACAGTCTGGAACAGGCTTTGGCCGTGACAGCCAGCAAGGCGTTCGCCCCGGTCCACGGGGTGTCGATCGATACGCGCAGTCTGCAACCGCATGATCTGTTTGTCGCTTTGCGCGGCGAGCGTGACGGGCATGATTTTGTCGCAGATGCTTTTGCCAAAGGCGCGGGAGTGGCTTTGGTCGGTAAAGACCACGCGGCCCGTCTGGAATCTTGCGGGCCTGTCTTGGCCGTTGACGATCCCTTGAAGGCGCTGGAAGTATTGGGCATTGCGCGCCGCGCACAGGTGCAGGCCAAAATTGTCGCAATCAGCGGCTCGGTCGGCAAAACCGGAACCAAAGAGGCTCTGCGCCTGGTCCTGTCGCATCAGGGGCGGACCCATGCCTCGGTGGCGTCCTATAACAACCATTTCGGTGTGCCGCTGACTTTGGCGCGGATGCCGCGCGAGACCGATTACGGTGTGTTTGAGGTGGGGATGAACCATGCCGGTGAAATCGCTCCTCTGGTCAGCCAGATCCGCCCGCATGTCGCCCTGATCACAACCGTTGAAGCGGTGCATCTGGAGCATTTCGGCTCGGTCGCGGCGATTGCCGAAGAAAAGGCGGCGCTGTTTTCCGGTCTGTGTGAGGGCGGGGTCGCGGTGATCCCGCATGACAATGCCCATTTTGCCCTGCTGGCCCAGCGTGCCAAAGCCTCGCAAGCTGGCCGCCTGATCAGTTTCGGACAGCACGAGCTTGCCGATGTCAGGCTGGTCGATCTCGATTTGCAACCCGATCATTCTGTGGTGACGGCGCAGGTGCTTGGCCGGTTGATCAGCTATCGTTATGCCAGCCCCGGTCTGCATCTGGCGATCAATTCGCTGGGTGTGATGGCGGTGTGCGCCGCCCTTGACTGTGATCTGGAAGGCATTGCTGAGGCGATGCAGGAGGTTTTGCCGCCCTCCGGGCGCGGCCAGCGACTGCAGATGCATGGCGATCACGGCTCGTTGACCCTGCTTGATGAAAGCTACAACGCCAATCCGGCTTCGATGCGGGCGGCCTTGTCGCTTCTGGCGCAGACACCCTGTGCCCCCGGCGGGCGGCGGTTGGCCGTGATGGGCGATATGCTGGAACTCGGCCCGCAAGGCCCGCAACTCCATGCCGGTCTGGCGTCCCACATCGTGCAATCGGGGATCGATCAGGTCTTTGCCTCCGGCCCGCTGATGAAGCATCTGTTCGAGGCTCTGCCGTCCTCGGTACAAGGCGGATGGACGCCGGATGCGGATGCGATGGCCGCATTATTACTGCCACAATTGCGTGATCATGACATTGTGATGGTCAAAGGCTCGAACGGCAGCCGGATGGCAAAAATTATTGCCGCGTTAAAGGCTCGTTATCGGATTTAAGCGATAATGCCCGCGGATTCGAGAAAAAGGGTGAGCCGATGCTCAGTTTGCTTGCGGATTATTCCGGCCTGTTCGGT
>CANGOE010000103.1 GCA_947455455.1 Hyphomicrobiales bacterium | reverse complement strand
CCATCGGATCGGTGGCTACACCCATCCGGCAGGTGCCGACCATGTGATAGGCCGTGCCCCCGCGTTCGCGGGCATAGGCCAGCCAGTCGGCATCGGTTTTGACATCGGGGCCGGGCAGGACTTCCTCGACCAGATAGGGCTTGAGGGCAGTGGTATGGAGCAATTGGCGGGCGATTTTGAGGGCGGCGACAATCACCTCCTGATCGCGCGGATCGACCAGATAATTCGGTTGCACGGCGGGCAGGGCTTTGGGATCGGCCGAGGTGATCTCGACCGTGCCGGCGCTTTCGGGCCGTTGCTGGCGCGCGCCGCAGGTCATGCCGGGGAAATCATCGAGCTGATAGGTCTTGCCCGGCTTGTAGCTGGCGGGTGTGAACAGGACTTGAATGTCACCCCTGTTCAGATCGGGCCGTGATTTCCAGAACACATGCACCAGAGACGGGCTCAGCGCCATGATGCTCGGCAGGCCGACCAGCCAGCGGGCGATTTCCAGACCCAACCGCCAGCCTCTGGACCGTTCATTGATGGTCGCGGCATCTTTGACCCGTGCGGCAATGCGCACCGTGTAATGGTCGCGCAAATTCTGCCCGACACCGGCAAGCCCCTGCACGACGGCTATGCTATGCCGGTTGAGCAAGGATGGATCGCCCACCCCCGACAATTGCAACAGTTTGGGCGAGTTGACCGTGCCCGCACTGATGATCACCTCGCGCCGCGCCATCACGCGCCGCGCTTCGCCATCATGGTCATAGGCCACGCCAACGGCCCGCTTGCCGTCAAACAGGATCGAGGTGGCCTCGGCCCCGATCCGCAAGATCACATTGCCGCGATCCACTGCCGGATAGAGGAAAGCCTGTGCGGTGCTGATCCGGTTGCCCTTTTCGATGTAGCGCTGGAAATAGCCTGCGCCGTCATGGAATTCGCCATTGTAATCGGGGTTTTTGGGGATGCCGATTTCGCCCGCACCGTTGATAAAGGCATCGCATAAGGGGCTTTTCCAATCGGGATTGGTGATCGGCAATTCGCCGTCCCGCCCGCGGAAGCGCTCGTCGGCCTGACCGATCCGCCGTTCCGAGCGTTTGAAATAGGGCAGGACATCGCGGTATGACCAGCCTTTGACCCCCGTCAAAGCCCAATCATCGAAATCTTCGGGTTGGCCGCGGCTGTAAACCAGCCCGTTGATCGAACTGGACCCGCCGACCAGCCTTCCTTGCGGCAAGCCGATTTCGCGGTTGTTGGTGGCCTCCGACGGCACGCTCTTAAAGGGCCATGTGAAGCGGGGATTGTAGAGGGTTTTGACAAAGCCGACCGGCACGCGGATCATCGGGTGGCTATCGGATATGCCGGCTTCGAGCACGCAGACGGTTGTTTTGCCATCCGCAGACAAGCGTTTGGCGAGCACCGACCCTGCCGGACCCGAGCCGACAATCACATAATCAAACTCATCCACAATCACTCTCCCCACCGATGATCGCCATGATGCGATGTCCGGTGAGTATAGGATCAGCACAGATGATTTTCACACCGAAATCTGCGCTGTGCGGCTTATGATTTCAGCCGTGCCACCAGGCTTTTCGCCGCATTGCGGATAAATACCGCATCGGTGGCAAAGCTGATGAAATCGACACCATCGGCCAGACGGCGGCGGAACTCGTCCTCGTTGCCGGTCAGGTAGCCGGCGGGCTTGCCGATGGCTTTGAGGCGGGCAAAGCCGTCATCAATGGCGGCCTGAACATCCTTGTGGAGCGGATTGCCGAGATGGCCCATCGAGGCGGCGAGATCGGAGGGGCCGATAAACACCGCATCCACGCCGTCGACGGCCGCAATCTTTTCGATGTCCTTGAGGGCTTCCAGCGTTTCGATCTGGACGATCACGCATAATTCCTGTTCGACAGCGGTGAAATAGTCGGTGCTCAACCCGTAATTGGAGGAGCGCGCCGCACCCGATACCCCGCGCACGCCTTTGGGCGGGAAGCGGGTATGGGAAACCGCCAGACGGGCCTCGTCCACATTTTCGACATAAGGGATCAGAATGGTTTGCGCCCCCTGATCCAGCAAACGTTTAATGGTGACCATGTCATTCCACGCAGGACGGACCAAGGTGGCCACATCGGGATGGGCAATCGCCCGCATATGGTCGATCACATTCGGCAATTCGACGGGGGAATGTTCGGTGTCGATCAAAATCCAGTCAAAGCCGCATCCGGCCAGCATCTCGGTCAGGGAAGGCGAGCCGAGGGTGGCGAAATAGCCGATTTGCTGTTGCTTGCCCAACCGGCTTTTGAAAAGGTTTTTCGGATGCGTCGACATGGGGGCTGAGTCCTGTGCTGGGGCGTGAGGTGGCAAAGACCGTCAGGTTAGACGGGTTTCATATAGATTGCCAAGCGCTGGGCGGCCTGTTTCAAATGGTTTTCGGCCGCCTGCCGCGCACCCTGTGCATCCCGGTCGCGGATTGCGTTGAAAATATCGCGGTGCTCGTCCTGTACCGCCATCATATGTCCGGTTTGCAATTTGGCGGTGTTGGCGCGCGCCGTGCGGATGAAATGGCGCACCCGCCGGTCCAGAAAGGTCGACAGATCCATGAAGAACGGATTTTTGGTGGCTTCCACGATGGCCTGATGGAAGGCCACATCCTCGTCGACCCCTGAATCGCCGCGCTCGATGGCCGCTTGCATCGCTTCAAGCTGGTTGCCGATGGCAATCAGATCCTGATCGGTGCGCCGCTGGGCGGCCAGCTCCGTGGCCGAGGATTCAATGGCCATCAGCAATTCGATCAGGGATTCGATTTCCTGACGGTCCTTGAAATTGGAGACATCGAGCCGGAACACGCTGGCCCCGCCCGATTCCGCAACAAAGGCCCCCGAGCCCTGACGGGAGGTCACCAGTCCGTCATGTTTGAGCCGTCCGATCGCCTCGCGCACAATCGGGCGGCTGACCCCGTAGGTGGTGGCCAATTGCTGTTCGCTGGGGAGCTTTTCACCCGGCGCATAATGGCCCTGTGCAATATCGTGCTCCAGACGGTGGGCCAGCACATCGGCAAGGGAAGGAGCACGGTCGAGATGGGAGGGGGCACTCATGAACTGCTAACTCGCTATATAGAGACCGCCATTGATATGCATGCTTGTGGCCGTCACGAAGGAGGCATCCGCCGAACACAGAAAGGCAATGGCAGAGGCGACTTCTTCGGGCTGTCCCAAGCGCTTCATCGGGGTCTGGTCGATGAAATGCGAGCCTGTCAGACTTAACAGGTTTTGCACCATCGGACCATCGATGAGGCCGGGAGAGACAGCGTTGACGCGGATTTTCGGGGCCAATTCCACCGCCAGCGAACGGCTGAACGACAGCACGGCCCCTTTGGCCGCCGCATAATGGGCATGGGCGCGACTGCCGCGATGGCCGGCCAGCGAGGCGATGTTCACAATCGCGCTCTGCTCCGCCATGAAGGGAATGGCCGCCCTGCAGGTATAGAACACGCTGTCGAGATTGATGGCGATGGCCCGTTGCCATTGCGCATCGGGCATATCGGCCACCATGGCATCGTCATACAGCCCTGCCGAGGTCACAAGGGCATGGATCGGCCCGAACCGGTCATGGCTGGCCTGCATGACGGCATCCACCTTGGCGGGGTCGGTCACATCCAGTGCCAGCGCCAGCACGCGTTGCCCTGTCGGATCAAGACTGTCGGCAAAAGCGCTGACACTGTCCTGATCGAGATCGGTCAGGACGCAGTTGGCCCCGCTGTCGAAAAACCGCTGGGCAATCGCCCGGCCAATACTGCCGCAGGCTCCGGTCAGCACCAGCGTGTGTGATGAGTAGTCATACTGCGCGCGTGTCATGTCATCAGCCATCCGCCAGCCACATCAATGGTCTGACCCGTGACAAAGCTGGCATTGCCGGATGTCAGATAGAGCACTGTGCCTGCCACATCGTCGGGGGTGCCGAACCGGCGCATCGGCGTGGCCTGTTTGGCCGCCTCGTTGGCCGCACTGGCGGTGCCGCGCATCAAGGGCGTATCGATCCGCCCCGGTGCGACCGCATTGACCGTGATGCCATAGGGGCCGACTTCGCCTGCCAGATGTTTGGTAAAGCCGATCAGCCCCGCTTTGGTGGCGGCATAATGGATGCCGACAATGTCGCAAAAGGTTTTACCGGCCACCGACGAGGTGCTGACAATGGCCCCGCGCTGGCGGGCGACCATGCCGGGCAATACCGCATTCGAGCAGATAAACGCACCGGTGAGATTGACACCGACCACGCGTTGCCATTCGTCGATATCCATTTCCCATGTCAAAGCCCGCTTGCCATCCGCTCCCGATTTGGGCGAAATCCCGGCATTGTTGACCAGAATATCGATCGGCCCCAGCGTGGCTTCGACCTGTTTGACAGCGCGTGCCACAGCCTGCGCATCCGCCACATCGGCAGAGACACCGAGCGCGACACGGCCCGCTTTGACCGCCTCATCGGCGGCCTGTCTTGCAAGCTCCGGATCATGGTCCAGATAGGCCACGATGGCGCCGGCCAGTCCGAGCCTGTCGGCAATGGCGCGGCCAATGCCGCGCCCCGATCCGGTCACAAGGGCTACACGCCCTGTATGGGTGTCGGGATGGCCGCTCATCAGCGCACCCCAAGCATGATCTTGCCCAGATGATGGCTCGATTCCATCAGGGCATGGGCCTCGCGGGTCTGTTCCAGCGGGAAGGTCTTGTGGATCACCGTGCGCAACTGGCCCGACGCATAAAGCGGCCAGACATCGGTGCGCAATTTGTCGGCAATGGCCTTTTTCAATTCCACCGAGCGCGGACGCAAGGTCGAGCCTGTCATGGTCAGACGGCGCAACATCAGGGGCATGAAGTCGAATTCGACACGGCTTGTCTGCAAAAAGGCGATTTGCACCAAGCGTCCCTCGAAGGCCAGAGAGGCAAGATTTTTCTGGATATACGGCCCGCCGACCATATCCAGCACCACATCGACACCGCGCCCGTCGGTCAGCGCTTTGACTTCGGCGACATAATCCTGCTTGCGGTAATCAATGGCGGCATCCGCACCCATCGACAGGCAGAAATCGCATTTTTCCGATGATCCTGCCGTGGCAATGACCCGCGCACCGAAGTGCTTGGCAAGCTGGATAGCGGTATAGCCGATCCCGCTCGACCCGCCATGGATCAGAATGGTTTCGCCTTTGGCCAGCCGCCCGCGCGTGATGACATTGTCATAGACCGTAAACACGTTTTCGGGCAGTGCGGCGGCTTCCAGCAGGCTCAATCCTTCGGGGACGGGCAGGCATAACGGGGCTTCGGCAATGCAGTAATCGGCATAGCCGCCGCTGATCACCAGCGCACATACGGCATCACCGATGTGCAAGCCGGTGACACCCTCGCCAAGAGCGACAATCTTGCCCGAGATTTCGAGGCCGGGGACATCGGTTGCGCCGGGGGGCGGTGGATAACCGCCTGCGCGCTGGAGGCAATCAGGCCGGTTGACACCGGCGGCCGCCACTTCGACCAGCACCTGTCCAGCGCCGGGCACAGGCACGGGGCCGGTTTCAAGGCTGATCACTTCGGGGCCACCGGCTCCCGAAAAACGGATTTGGCGCATGGATGCAGGCAGGGACATGATGGCGTTTCCTCATTTGACTGGACGTCGATGCCCCCTTGATAGGTTTGAGGGCATCGGATTCTTCGGATTGTTTTTTTATGACGGTTGTTCTGAATTGCCAAACACCCGTTGTTGACGATGCCGTCAATTTATCAGTTGCCATCTTGTCAGGCAACTTGGTTATGTGCATTATTTGTCATCGTCGATCGCAGGTCGCGAGTGAAGAGGCATCTGAAGCCTTGGCTAATCCTTTCGGGAGGTCTTTATGAAACTGGTCATGCGTGCGGCCTGTGCCGCTGGAATTCTTGCAACCGGACTTGCTTTGTCCACGGGCGCGGTCAATGCCCAAACAAAAATCGGTGCGCTTTATCCGTTCTCCGGTGGTCTCGCGCTGTTGGGCGACGAGAGCTTCCGTGGTCTGGAACTGGCGACCGAAGAGCGCAATGCCGCAGGCGGCATCAAGGGCCAGCCTTTGCAGATCGTCAAAGGCGATGCGGTTGATCCCAACCAGGCGGTGGGCGAGGCACGTCGTCTGACCTCGGTGGACAAGGTCAATGTGGTGTTCGGCACCTATTCGTCCTCGCTGTCACTGGCGGCCACGCAGGTGACCGAGCTGGCGGGCGTGCCCTATTTCGAGCTGGGTGCGATTTCCGATCCGATCACCGAGCGCGGCTTCAAGAACCTGTTCCGCAGTAATCCGACCGCACGTGACTTTGCCGCCAGCATGGTTGACGCAATCGGCGAGGCGATTGCCCCCGCTTTGGGCGTTGATGCGAAGTCGCTGAAAGTGGCGATCATCCACGAGGATTCGCTCTACGGCCAGACAGTCGCCGGTTACCAGACCAAGCGCGCGCAGGAAAAAGGCGTGACGGTGGTTGAAACCCTGCCTTACTCGGCCAAATCGGTCGATCTTACTCCGGTGATCCTGCGTCTGAAATCCGCCAATGTGGATGTGGTGTTGCAGACCTCCTACCAGAACGACACGGTGCTGTTCTTCCGTCAGGCCAAAGAGCAGGGCTTCAAGCCCAAGGCCGTGATGGGCGCGGGCGGTGGCTATTCGTTGCGTGAAACCATGGAAGCCGTCGGTGCGGCCAATATGGAAGGCGCATTGAATGTCGACTTCACCCAATACAAGACCAACGTGTCAGCCGCCCCCGGCATCACGGAATTTGTCGCCAAGTACAAGGCCAAAT
>CANGOE010000102.1 GCA_947455455.1 Hyphomicrobiales bacterium | reverse complement strand
TTCTCGTCCGTGATAACAACGTCGATCAGGCGTTGAAGGCTTTGAAGAAGAAGATGCAACGTGAAGGCATCTTCCGCGAAATGAAGCTCCGTGGCCATTACGAAAAGCCATCTGAAAAGCGCGCCCGTGAAAAGGCTGAGGCCGTTCGCCGGTCCCGCAAGCTCGCGCGCAAGAAGATGCAGCGCGAAGGTTTGCTTCCTGCGCCTAAGCCAAAGCCCGTTCGCTAAACCAGATTTGGTAGGCAACGGCTTTGCCTGACGGTTGGCCCTACATGGCCAGCCGCTATACATAAGACGTTCTGGCGCCCCGGTCTGTGATAGGCCGCAGGGCGCTTTTATGCTGATGGAACAGGAGAGTGGCATGGCTGTCGGATCGCATCAAGGCTTGTCCGCAAACGGTTCACGGGGTGTGCGTGCCCTGACGAAAGCGCCCTTGTGGATCACCACAGCCGCCGCCTTGCTGGTGTCCGGCTGTATCAATATCGGCTCCCTGACCCGTGGTGTGACGGGATCCTCCGGCATTGCCGAGGTGCAGACCGACAATCCCGAAGTCAATGCCGCCAATATTGCCTCGCTGACCGAAGTGGTCAGCAAAAGCCCGACCAATCCTGTCGCCTATAATACCCGTGGTTCGGTCTATGCCCGGACGGGACAATACAAGGAAGCGATTGCCGACTTCTCGCAGGCGATTGCGCTCAACCCCAATTTTGCCGAAGCCTATACCAATCGCGCCCTTGCTCTGCGCCAGACCAACCGCAATGATCAGGCTTTGACCGATTTCAACAATGCCATTGCCGCCAATGGCAATTACGATCCGGCCTATCTGGGCCGCGCCAATCTTTACCGTTCGCTCAACCGTTTCGAGGAGGCTCTGGCCGATCTCAATTACGCCATCCGCCTGAAGCCCGAATCGGCACAACTGGTGCATGCGCGTGGTCTGATCTATCAGCGGCAGGGCCAGTGGCAGGCGGCCATCAATGATTTCGATGCCGCCATCGACCGCAATCCGTTTGTCGCGGCCCCCTATCTGGCGCGCGGCCAATGCCTGACGCAGGTCAACAAGCTGGCACTGGCGCTGGAAGATTTCAACGCCGCCCTCAATCTCAACAACCGCAGTGCCGATGCCTGGGCAGGATTGGGTCTTGTGCATGAGCGGATGGGCAACAAGCCCAAAGCCGTCGAAGCCTATCAGACGGCTGTCGGTATCGATGGTGGCCAGTCCGTGGCCCGCGCTGGCCTGACACGGGTTAAATAAGAAGTGGCGGTTTAGCCGATCTCCTTCATTCCCGTGCGGCATGTTTGTTTGACTGTGGCACAGATACAAAAATGCCCGCCATTCGGCGGGCATTTTGTTGGTGAGACGCTTGAATGACGTTCAATGGGCCATTGCTTTGACGATGTCTTCGACCATCTTCTTGGCATCGGCAAACAGCATCAGCGTATTGTCACGGAAGAACAGCTCGTTCTCGACGCCCGCATAGCCCGAACCCATGCCGCGCTTGATGAACAGCACGGTCTTGGCCTTTTCGACGTCGAGGACCGGCATGCCGAAAATCGGGGATTGCGGGTCGGTCTTGGCCGAAGGGTTGGTTACGTCATTGGCCCCGATCACGAAAGCCACATCGGCTTGCGAGAATTCGGAATTGATGTCTTCCAACTCGAACACTTCGTCATAAGGCACATTGGCTTCCGCCAACAGCACGTTCATGTGGCCGGGCATGCGTCCTGCCACCGGATGAATGGCATATTTGACTTCCACACCGTTCTTTTTCAGCGTGTCGGCCATTTCGCGCAAGGCATGCTGGGCCTGTGCGACCGCCATGCCGTAACCGGGCACGATGATAACCTTGGAGGCATTCATCATCATGAAGGCCGCATCATCGGCCGAGCCCTGCTTGACCGGACGCTGTTCGACTTCCCCGCTGGCCGGACCGCTGGTCTCGCCGCCAAAGCCGCCCAAAATGACCGAGATGAACGAGCGGTTCATCGCCTTGCACATGATGTAGGACAGGATTGCGCCCGATGAGCCGACCAGTGCGCCGGTGATGATCAGCGCCATATTGCCGAGTGTGAAGCCGATCCCTGCCGCGGCCCAACCCGAATAGGAATTGAGCATCGACACCACAACCGGCATGTCTGCGCCGCCGATCGGGATGATGATCAGCACGCCGAGCAGGAAGCTGGCCAAAGTAATGGCCCAGAACAGGATTTTGCTCTCGGTCGTCACAAACAGCACGATCAGCAGGATCAGGCCACCCGCCAGCGCCAGATTGATGACATGGCGTTGCGGCAACATGATCGGGCGACCCGACATGCGGCCATCGAGTTTCAGAAAGGCGATGATCGAACCGGTAAAGGTGATCGCGCCGATCGCAACGCCGAGCGACATTTCGACCAGGCTGGCCGCCTTGATCGATCCTGCTGCGCCAATGCCGAAGGCTTGCGGCGCATAGAGCGCGCCTGCGGCCACCATCACGGCGGCCAGACCGACCAGCGAATGGAAGAAGGCCACCAGTTGCGGCATGGCTGTCATGGCAATGCGCTGGGCCACCAGTGCGCCCGCGCCACCGCCGACCGCCAGACCGAGCACCAGAAGGCTCCAGCCCGACAGGGTTGTGGGGGCGGCAACCGCCAGTGTGGTCAGCATGGCAATGCCCATGCCGATCATGCCGTAGAAATTGCCCTGCCGCGATGTGGCAGGAGAGGACAGGCCGCGCAGTGCCATGATGAACAGGGCGCCGGATACCAGATAGAGAAGAGCCGCGATATTGGCATTCATGGCGTCAGCCCTTCTTCTTGTACATGGCCAGCATCCGCTGGGTGACGAGGAACCCGCCGAAAATATTCACGCTGGCCAGCACCAGAGCCACAAAGCCGAAGCCCTGCGCATAAAGCGGTGCCTCGGCACCGGCCTTGGCCGCATCGACACCGACAGCCAGCAAGGCTCCCACCACGATCACCGAGGAGATCGCGTTGGTCACCGACATCAGCGGTGTGTGCAGGGCCGGTGTGACGGACCAGACCACGTAATAGCCGACAAATACCGCCAGCACGAAAATCGCCAGCTGGAACACGAAAGGATCAATCGCCCCACCCGTTGCGGCATGGGCGGCGGCCCCTGCGGCCTGAGCCAGCTGATCGGCATAGGCTTGCGCGGCATTGGCGGCCTCTTTGGCTGTATGCGCGGCAGCTTGTGCCTTTTCGAGGATCTGTTGTGGTGAATCACTCGCCATAAAAACCTCCATCAGGCCGAAGCCACTGCCTCTTTGGGCTGGAATTGCGGATGAACCACATGTCCATCACGCGTCAGATTGGTTGCCTTGACCAGCTCGTCATCCCAGTTGATGGCCAGCGTCTTGTTGGTCTTGTCGATCATGGTCTCGAGGAACGAGAACAGATTTTTGGAATAGAGTTGCGACGAGGAGGCCGCC
Source organism: Hyphomicrobiales bacterium (assembly GCA_947455455.1). Classification (GTDB taxonomy): domain Bacteria; phylum Pseudomonadota; class Alphaproteobacteria; order Rhizobiales; family Beijerinckiaceae; genus CAIYZJ01. Next base: position 3,491 of record CANGOE010000102.1, on the reverse strand, counting down.
AACCGGCCCGGCACATTCAGATGGCCGACGATTTTGACATCATTGGCAGTCAGCGCCACTTCACCTGCTTTGACACCTTCGACATTGCCGCCGCGCTCGACGGCGAGATCAACGATGACCGAGCCCGGACGCATGCTGGCGACCATCTCGGCTGAAATCAGCCGCGGGGCAGGGCGGCCGGGGATCAAGGCGGTAGTGATGACGATATCCTGTTTGGCAATATGGGCCGCCACAAGCGCGGCCTGCTTGGCCTGATAGTCCTTCGACATTTCCTTGGCATAACCGCCGGAGGTTTCGGCCTGCTTGAACTCGTCATCCTCGACGGCGATGAACTTGGCCCCCAGCGATTCGACCTGCTCCTTGGAGGCAGGGCGCACATCGGTGGCTGTGACCACAGCGCCAAGACGGCGGGCGGTTGCAATCGCCTGCAAGCCCGCCACACCCGCACCCATCACAAAGACGCGTGCGGCAGGCACGGTGCCTGCGGCCGTCATCATCATCGGAAAGGCACGGCCGAATTGTTCGGCGGATTCGATCACGGCGCGGTAGCCAGCCAGATTGGCTTGGGAGGACAGCACATCCATCACCTGCGCGCGGGTGATGCGGGGCATCAATTCCATTGCAAAGGCGGCAATACCGGCTTCGGCCATGGCTTTGAGGGCTTCGTCATGGCCGTAGGGGTCCATGATGGCAAGCACAACCGCGCCTTTTTTGATGCTTCCCAGTTCCGCCTTGTTCGGGCGGCGCACTTTCAGCACGATATCGGCGTCTTTGAGGGCCGCTTTGGCCGTTTTGGCAATGCTGGCCCCGGCCGCTTCATAATCGGCATCGGTCACGCCCGACCGTTGGCCCGCCCCGCTCTCGATCGTGAAAGTGGCCCCGAGCGCGCCCAGCTTCTTCACGGTTTCCGCAGAAGCCGCCACACGCGTTTCGTGTGAATCCGTTTCGGTGATCACGGCAATTTTCATGGCACTCTCCGGCAAGATCGGCGCAACAATCGTCTCGTCTTGTTTGATTGCAGGATCTGGTTATGGGCAGGATCGGGTTGGTCTGGTGTATTGAAAAGCAAAGGCAGTGTCGGGTGTCTGCAACTCGGGGTGCCGGTGGAATGAGGCCGTCAGGCCTCAATCACTGGCGGGCCAAGCCGATCAGACCAGAAAAATAGCCATCAGCACGACAATCCCCACCACCACGATGGTACCGTAGGTGACCAGATGCACAAAACCGTTATAGGTGCGCTCGTGCTCGGGGTAATCCATGCCGGAGGCATGAGCTGAGTGGGCGGCTTCTTTGTTGCTTGCCATTGTCTCTATCCCTATGTGTCAAACATGTGTCACGGCACAAGGCACAGCAAACGCACCTTCAAGCCATCCACACTGTTTAACCTATGCTTGCTTGGCAATCAATGTGAGGGAATTTTAGCTTCCATGCAAGACTAAAGGCTAAGATCGACGGTGGAAATCGTTCAAGACGGGTCAGATAGGGCCAAAGCGGCCACTGCGCTGGCCACCACAATCGAGCCGAGCGACAGGCCCGCCAGCACCATCAAAGGGGTGGTGAAATCCATCATGTCGGACGCGGCGGCGCTGGCGGTCGCCACTCCGAAAATCATCACGGGGATCATCATCGGCATCACGATCACCGCCAGCAACAGCCCGCCGCGCCGGACCGAAACGGTCAAGGCCGCACCGACCGCACCGATAAAGGTCAATGCCGGGGTGCCGATCACCAGCGACAGCATCACCACGCCCAGCACTTTGGGCTCGATGGCCAGCAACAGGCCCAGCACGGGGGCGGCCAGTGTCAGGGGCAGGCCGGTGGTCAGCCAATGGGCCAGCCCTTTGGCCAGCACCACCCACAGCATCGGCATATCCCCCATCCGCATCAGATCCAGCGATCCATCCTCCTCGTCCGCCTGAAACAGCCTGTCGAGACCGATCAGCGTGGCCAGCAAAGCGGCAATCCACAGCAAAGCCGGACCCACCCGCGCCAGCAGATTGAGGTCCGGACCGAGCGCGAAAGGGGCCAGCACCACCAGCGACAGAAAAAAGATCACGCCGACAAACCCGCCCCCGCCCAGACGGCTGGCCAGCATCACATCGCGTTTGAACAGGGCGATCCATCCGCTCATGACCGGCCCCGCTCAAGTGCGACAGGAGTGTCGGGAATGGGCAAAGGGGCATGGGTGGCCACCATGATCACCCCGCCTTGCGCAAGATGGCTGGTGCATAACTGCCACAAGATGTCTTGTCCGGCGCTGTCGAGGGCCGTGGTCGGCTCATCCAGCAACCATAACGGGCGTGCCACGACCAGCAGGCGGGCGAGGGTCAGGCGGCGGCGCTGTCCGGCCGAGAGCAACTGGCACGACAGATCGGCCAGATGCGCCAGCCCGACGCGTTCGAGCGCCGCTTCAGCCGTCACGGCGGTCAGGGGGAGCGATTCGGTACGGGGTGATTCGGGTGGGGTTGCGGTGTTGTGGTTATGCCGGTGCGGTTGTCCAGAAACGTCCGGTTGTGCTTTGCGGGGCAATCGCGGTTCGAGAGGGGCAAGAAAATCCGACCAGAAGGCCAGCGTCTCAATCACGCTCATGCTGGGTTTGAGAGCATCCCGATGGCCCAGATAATGGCAATACTGGCCGAGCGGCCTATCATGGCCACTGCCCGCCACAATGTCTCCGCTTGTGGGGTCCACCAGCGAGATCGTGCCGTCATGCAACGGCAACAAACCGGCGATCAGGCGTAAAAGGCTCGATTTTCCAACGCCGTTCGGGCCGGTCAGCGCCATGGCCCGGGCCGGTTCACTGGCAAAGGACAGGCCGGAAAACAGCATCCTTTCTGCCCGGATACAGGCCACGGTCTCAGCGCGCAACAGCATCAGCGGTGTCACTCCATCCTCATTGCGGCCAACCTAGCCGATCCCCGTGCCGACTTCCATGGGCTTCGTTATGTGTGCATTGCACAATGGTGTGGTCAATAAAAATGCAAAAAAGTTCAAGGGAATACTTTTGTCCCTGTAGCGGCTTGGCAATAAATTTTCTATAGAAGCACTGGCTGCGCCGATACGTTTAATCAACGTGGGGTTTCGGGCACTCCCGAGGCGGCGCGTGCATGATGCACTTTGGCCAATGGACGCTAAACCCGAAAGGATTCCGCCGTGACCCAGTCATTGGACAGCTTCAAGTGCCGTAAGAAGCTCAAAGTCGGCACCAAGACCTATTATTACTATTCTTTGAAAGAGGCCGAGGCCAATGGCCTGAAAGGCATTTCAAACCTGCCATTCTCGCTGAAAGTGCTGTTGGAAAACCTGTTGCGCTTTGAAGATGGCCGCACGGTCACCAAAGACGACATCATGGCTGTCAGCAAATGGCTGTCGAACAAGGGCAAGACCGAGCGCGAAATCGCTTTCCGTCCGGCCCGCGTGCTGATGCAGGATTTCACCGGCGTGCCTGCCGTGGTCGATCTGGCCGCGATGCGCGATGCCATGACCAAGCT
>CANGOE010000101.1 GCA_947455455.1 Hyphomicrobiales bacterium | reverse complement strand
GCTTCGAGTACTTTTGGACTGAGTCCGAGTTCTGCAAATGTCATCAATAATGCCGCCTCTCGATCGCGGCGAATGGGGGCGGGGTCCATATTGACCAGCGCAACCATCGTTGGGGCGTACGGTATTGAACGCCCGAGCCTCCTGCAAGTGAGCGCACCTTAGTCCTTACCCCTGATAAGTCAATGTTTTTCGTATGAGGGCTATTCGCCCTGTTGCTTTGCGTGTGCTGCAGGCCGCATCCGGTCCAGCAAACCGTCCTTCAGGATGACATGGTGCCACAGGGCAAACAGCGCATGTCCGCCGATTGCGGCAAAAAAGCCGTAGGCGATCAACTCATGGATTTCCTTGAAGAATTTGGATGTCGGGCGGTTGGCCTCGAAGGGAGAGGCGATCTGGAACAGCCCGAAATCGATCCCGCGTCCGCGATAGAAGGCCGTGACCAGGCCGACCAGCGGCACGCCGATCATCAGGGCATAAAGCCCCCAATGGCCAACCATTGCGGCTTTGACCACATGGGGATGGGTATCAGCGGGCAAAGCGGGAATGGTTGAGGCCAGACGAAGCAGAACACGCACAACAACCAATGCCAGAACCAGTGAACCAAACACGAAATGCAGATTGGTCATCATGGCTTTGGCCGCCGCATTCGGCATTTCGTCGATCACGAAGGCCGAGATGGCCGCCGATATAATCACACCAGCCATCAGCCAGTGGATGACAATCATCAGTAGAGAGTAGCGTTGCGTCACAGGTGCCTGCATTGTGGTGATCCCAAAGTTCATTTCAATTTCAGGACCGATTTGTTCAGTGCAAAAGAGGCGATATCAAGGCTTGGATGTCTGTTACAGATCGACCAGTTCACCGGCAAAGGCGGCGCGTTCCTGAATGAAGCTGAAGCGGGCTTCGGGCTTGGTGCCCATCAACCGTTCCACCGAATTGCTGGTGTCGAGCTTTTCATCCGGCAGAATATCGACGCGCAACAAAACCCGCTTGGTCGGGTCCATCGTGGTTTCTTTCAATTGTGCGGGCATCATCTCGCCGAGACCTTTGAAGCGGCCGACTTCGACATTGCTTTTGCCCTTGAAAGTGGTGGCCAGCAATTTGTCTTTGTGGTCATCGGTTTGGGCATAGATGGTCTTGCCGCCATAAGTGAGCCGGTAAAGCGGCGGCACAGCCAGATAAAGATGGCCCTGATCGATCAGCTTGGGCATCTGCCGATAGAAATAGGTGATCAGCAGGGACGCGATATGGGCTCCGTCGACATCGGCATCGGTCATGATGATTACGCGGTCATAACGCAGATCTTCTTCGCGGTAATTGGACCCCATGCCGCAACCCAGCGCCTGCATCAGATCCTGCAATTGCTGGTTGGCCACCAATTTATCGCGGGTTGCCGAGGCAACGTTGAGAATTTTACCGCGCAACGGCAAAATCGCCTGATTGGCGCGATTGCGGGCCTGTTTGGCCGAACCGCCTGCCGAATCACCTTCGACTATGAAAATTTCCGAACCCTTCATGCCCGCATTGGTGCAATCGGCCAATTTGCCGGGCAGGCGCAGTTTGCGCACGGCGGTTTTGCGCAAGACTTCCTTTTCGGCGCGACGACGCAAGCGGTCATCGGCCCGTTCGATTGCCCAATCGAGCAGTTTGATGGCTTGGGAGGGCGAGGCCGCCAGCCAGTGGTCGAAGGCATCACGAATGGCGGCTTCGACAATGCGGCTGGCCTCGGTCGTCGCCAGCTTGTCTTTGGTCTGGCCCTGGAATTCCGGTTCGCGGATAAACACCGACAGCATGCTGGCAGCCGACAGCATCACATCATCGGAGGTAATGCTTGCCGCCCGCTTCTGCTGGCCGATGCGTTCGGCATGGTCGCGCAGGCCGCGCAGGAGAGCGACCCGCAAACCCTGCTCATGCGTGCCGCCTTCGGGGGTCGGGATGGTGTTGCAATAGGAATGGCTGAAACCGTCCTCGCCGTCGCCCAGCCATGCCAGAGCCCATTCAAGCGAGCCGTGACCACCGGCTTTTTCGATCTTGCCGGAGAAAATCTGGTCGGTGACCTGATTTTTGCCTTCGATCTCGGTCGCCAGATAATCGCGCAGACCACCGGGGAAGCGGAATACGGCCTGTGCAGGCACATCTGTGCCCGCCACACGCGCCGGATCGCACGACCAGCGGATTTCGACCCCGCCGAACAGATAGGCCTTGGAGCGGGCCATGCGGAACAAGCGACCGGGATTGAAGGTGCTGTGTTCGCCGAAAATCTGGTCATCAGGCTTGAAACGCACCTTGGTGCCGCGCCGGTTGGCGACACGGCCCACCATTTCGACAGGACCCTGTGCATGGCCGCGAGAAAACACCTGCCGATAGAGTTGCTGGCCGCGCGCCACTTCCACTTCGCACAATTCGGACAGCGCATTGACAACCGAAATGCCGACCCCGTGCAAACCGCCGGACGTTTCGTACACTTTGGAGTCGAACTTGCCGCCGGCATGCAGTGTCGTCATGATCACTTCAAGCGCGGATTTGTCGGGAAATTTGGGATGCGGATCAATCGGAATCCCGCGCCCGTTATCGGAAACCGACAGGAAGCCGTCAGCATCGAATTCGACCGTGATCACATTGGCATGGCCTGCGACGGCCTCGTCCATCGAATTGTCGATGACTTCGGCAAAGAGGTGATGCAGGGCCTTTTCATCGGTACCGCCGATATACATGCCCGGACGGCGACGGACAGGCTCCAGCCCTTCCAGCACCTCGATGGCCGAAGCGGTATAGCCCAATTCGCCCGGCGTGCCGCCCACCGGCGCGGAGCTGGGTTTAGGTGCGGGTTTGCTGGTTTGCTTATTGCCGGCAGAGGAGCCTTGAGGAGAAGCGCCAGAGCGGGGAGCCGCACCTGCGCCAAAAAGATCATCATTGCCTGACATGAGAGCCCTTGGTCATCAAACTGATTCGCACTGGCGGCATTATGCACATCCGCAACCCGAATGGGAACGGATCATAAACATAGCCCCGTCGGTTTTGCACGGGTTTATGGCATTTTGGCTGCGGAATTGAACGAAGATCCGGCGTTAGGTCATTCAAATCATGACAAAAAATGTCATCCACGAAAAAAAAGGCCGGGCTTTTGGCCCGGCCTTTCAATCTCACAGAGCGGCCCGAAGGCCGGTCGGATCAATAGGAATAGTACATGGTGAATTCAACAGGATGCGGAGCCATTTCGAACCGCATCACGTCCTGCATCTTCAGCTCGATATAGCTGTCGATGAAGTCGTCGTTGAACACGCCGCCGGCCTTCAGGAAGCCGCGATCCTTGTCGAGGCTTGCCAGCGCTTCGCGCAGGGAGCCGCAAACGGTTGGGATCTTCTTCAACTCGCGTGGTGGCAAATCATACAGATCCTTGTCCATGGCCGCGCCCGGATCGATCTTGTTCTGGATGCCGTCCAGACCAGCCATCAACATGGCCGCGAAAGCCAAATAGGGGTTGGCCATCGGATCAGGGAAGCGCACTTCAACGCGCTTGGCCTTTGGATTGTTGGTGTATGGAATACGGCAAGAAGCCGAACGGTTGCGCGACGAATAAGCGAGCAACACAGGTGCTTCATAACCGGGAACCAGACGCTTGTAGCTGTTGGTCGATGGGTTGGTGAAGGCGTTCAATGCCTTGGCGTGCTTGATGATGCCGCCGATGTAGTACAGGCATTCCTGGCTGAGATCGGCATATTTGTTGCCGGCCATGATCGGCTTGCCAGCCTTCCAGATCGACTGGTGGACGTGCATCCCCGAACCATTGTCACCGAATACAGGCTTCGGCATGAAGGTCGCTGTCTTGCCATAGCTGGCGGCGACATTGTGGATGGCATATTTGTAGATCTGCATGTGGTCGGCGATTTCGGTCAATGTACCGAATTTCATGCCGAGTTCGTGCTGGGCCGAAGCCACTTCGTGATGGTGCTTTTCGACCTTCACGCCCATAGCCGCCATAGCCGCCAGCATTTCGCCGCGCATGTCCTGTGCGGTGTCCTGCGGAGGAACGGGGAAGTAGCCGCCCTTGATGGCAATGCGGTGGCCGAGATTGCCGCCTTCATATTCGGTGTCGCCATTGATCGGCAGTTCGGCCGCATCGAGCTTGAAACCGCTGTTGTAGGGATCGGACGAGAAGCGCACGTCGTCGAACACGAAGAATTCGGCTTCTGGGCCGACATAGATCGCATCGCCGATACCGGTCGACTTCAGATAGGCTTCGGCCTTCTTGGCCATGCCGCGCGGGTCGCGCTCGTAAGGCTGGCCGGTTGTTGGCTCGAGCACGTCGCAAACGATCGACAGGGTCGGTGCGGCAAAGAAAGGATCGAGGGTGGCGGTTGATGGATCTGGCATCAGGCACATGTCGGATTCGTTGATGGCTTTCCAGCCAGCAATCGAGGAACCGTCGAACATGGTGCCTTCAGCGAAAATTTCTTCGTCGATCATCGAGATGTCGAAGGTCACATGCTGCCATTTGCCGCGCGGATCAGTGAAGCGGAAATCGACGTATTTAATATCATTGTCGCTGATATACTTCAGGACGTCCTTGGCGGTCTTCATCAGTGTCTTCCTCGTTTAAGCAGTGGCGCGAGTCTGCGCCGTTGGGATGATTGACGGTTCAGTGCAGGGTCAGGTCAGATCGCATCAAGTCCGGTTTCACCGGTGCGAATCCGAATGGCCTCTTCCACGGTAGATACAAAAATCTTGCCATCTCCGATACGACCCGTCTGCGCGGCCTTGCGGATCGCATCCACAGCCCGTTCGACAAGGTCATCCGGAAGGACGATCTCGATCTTCACTTTGGGGAGAAAGTCCACAACATATTCCGCGCCACGATACAATTCGGTATGGCCTTTCTGGCGGCCAAAACCCTTTGCCTCGGTGACGGTAATGCCTTGTAGGCCCACGTCTTGAAGGGCTTCCTTCACGTCGTCGAGCTTGAACGGCTTGATGATCGCTTCAATCTTTTTCATCGTCGTTCTCACCTTCTCCAAATGTCCAGCGGTATCCCCAATACAGGTACCGGATTTACCGAATTTCGTTTAACATTATATTGAAACAAATTGCCATGGGGTAGTGTGTTCCAATGCGAACGCCTTGGGCAGAAAATGAATAAAATTTAGGCAAATGCCTTTTTATTGGCCCTTATTTGACCGTTTGGCGGTCAAGAAACCAGCACCATAAGGCAGGCATGCCCGGAAAAGAGACCAGATGGATCGTTTGTTGACCCCGCAAGAGATGAATCATGCCGACAGGCTGATGGTTGATTCCGGCCTGTCTGTTCTCACCCTGATGGAGCGGGCCGGACGGGCGGTTGCGGATCGGGCCATGCCTCTGTGCGGACCCTCTCGGAGGATCATCATTTTGTGCGGTCCGGGCAATAATGGCGGCGATGGCCTTGTCGCCGCTCGGGTTTTGGCTGGGCGCGGGTTTCGGGTCGAGGTTGCAACGCTTGACGGCAATCTGCCCGATCGGGGGGATGCGGGAATTGTTGCGCGCTCATGGGCTGGTTCGGTGCTGGCTTTTGCCGCAGTGGAGTTCGGCCATTATGACCTCTGCATCGATGCGGTGTTCGGGGCAGGTTTGACACGGGAAGTGTCGGGCGGAATTGCCGACTGTCTCAAGCGTCTGTCATCAAGCGGTTTGCCGATTTTAGCTGTGGATGTCCCTTCAGGGATTGACGGCGAGAGCGGGCAGGTGAGAGGTTTTGCCTCGCCTGCGACCCAGACAGTGACCTTTTTCAGGCAAAAGCCCGCCCATCTGCTCCAACCCGGCCGCCAGTTGTGCGGGGAGATCTTTGTGGCCGATATCGGGATCGATCCGGCCTGTTTGGCTGTGATCCAGCCGCAAACCCTGATCAATACGCCTGCTTTGTGGCGTGATCTTGCTCCTGTGCCTTCGGTCAGCAGTCATAAATACCAGCGCGGTTCGGTTCTGGTTCTGTCCAATCGGCTGGAATATAGCGGTGCGGCGCGTCTGTCGGCCAAGGCGGCCTTGCGGGGCGGGGCAGGGCTTGTCACGCTTGCCACTCCTGTCGATGCCATGGCGGCCCATGCGGCTTCATCCGATGCAATTATGTTGCGTTGTTGCGAAAATCCTGCCGAATTTGTGGCCTTGCTCGCCGATCCCAGACGCAATGCGTTGGTGATCGGTCCCGGTTTGGGTGTGGAGGGGGAAGAGGCCGATTTGACCCGTGCCTATGTGCGGGCCGGTATCGAGGCCAAACGCGCTCTCGTGCTGGATGCGAGTGCGCTGACAGCCTTCGGGGGACGAGGGTCTGCTTTGGCAGAGTGGCTGGCCGGAAGCGGCTACAAGTCCGGTTTCGAGCCGGTAGTGACCCCGCATGAGGGTGAATTTGCCCATTTATCCAGAGACCTTGCCGGATACCAACATCATCCGTCCAAATGCGTGCGTGCCCGTTTGCTGGCCCGTCTGTTGGGCTGTGTGTTGGTTTATAAAGGAGCCGATACGGTGATTGCGTCACCGGACGGACGGGCGGCGATCAATGCCAATGGCACGGCCTGGCTGTCGACTGCCGGATCGGGGGATGTGCTGAGCGGTCTGGTTGCGGCGCTGTGTGCCGGTGGGATGCCCAGTTATGAAGCCGCCTGCATGGCTGTCTGGTGTCACGCCGAAGCAGGGCAGAATGAGGGAGCCTATCTGACGGCTGACGATTTGCCCGTTGCCATCGGTCGGGTTTTGCGTGATTTGCTGGTTGGCGACGGCCTCTGACCGGCTCGACAACTTGTTGGGCCCGTCATTGATCCACCTCACACCCCCAAAATCGGAGCAAATCGGGCCTTTCTGGCGAATTATCATCATTCCGTCACTTTTCTTGTGGCGCGATGCGCGCAAGATGCTATAGACCCCCATCCATAACTTTGCGGGCGCTTCTGCGTCCGCTTCGTTATGATCACGTCGAATGAGCTGGTAGTGCGGGCGTGGCGGAACTGGTAGACGCGCCGGATTTAGGTTCCGGTGATGCAAGTCGTGGGGGTTCGACTCCCTCCGCCCGCACCAGCTTC
>CANGOE010000100.1 GCA_947455455.1 Hyphomicrobiales bacterium | reverse complement strand
CGGCAGGAATACGATTGCCTGAACCATGTGCATGTCGCGCGGGACGAACCCGCTCAGCCCTTCATCATGTTAATGTCTTCAACCGCGATAGAACCGCGATTACGATAAAATACGACCAGAATGGCCAAACCGATGGCCGCTTCCGCTGCCGCCACGGTCAGAATCAGCAGGGCAAACACCTGCCCGATCAGATCACCCGCGAAGCTCGAAAAAGCAACGAGATTGATGTTGACCGCCAGCAAGATCAGTTCCACCGACATCAGAATGACGATGACGTTCTTGCGGTTGACGAAAATACCGAACACGCCAAGCGTAAACAGAATGGCGGCAACGGTCAGGTAATGTTCGAGCCCGATCACCATTGTTCCCTCACAATCCCTGGCCCGGCTTGACGGATTTGATATCCATCGCCGACTGTTTGTTGCGTGCCACCTGTGCACCGATATCCTGGCGTTTGACACCGGGCTTGTGCTGCAAGGTCAGCACGATCGCACCGATCATCGCCACCAGCAATACCATGCCCGCCGCCTGGAAATAGAACACATGCTCGGTATAGAGCACGCGGCCCAATGCGGCCGTGTTGGAAATCCCGTCATGGGCGGCTTTTGCGGCCTGCGCGGTCTGATGAAGGGCATCGGGCGCGGTATAATAGGTGCCAAGCACCAGAACCAACTCGATCAGGAACACAATGCCGAGCAATCCGCCGAACGGCAGATAGTCCAGAAAGCCTTCGCGCAACTCCGAGAAGTCGACATCCAGCATCATGACGACGAACAGGAACAGCACAGCGACAGCCCCGACATAGACCACGATCAGGATCATGGCCAAAAACTCTGCGCCAAGCAGAAGGAACAGCCCCGCCGCATTCACAAAAGCCAGAATCAGGAACAACACCGAATGGACAGGATTACGCGAAGCGACAACCATAAAGGCCGACGCGACCGCGACACCGGAAAACAGGTAGAAAAAGGCGGCTGCCACGCTCATCTGGTCCGCTCCTGCATCAGTCTGGCTCCTGTCAGTTGCCCCCGGAGGCAACAATTAAAATCTATCCGTCATCAGCTGGTGTGACGGCCGTCTATAGTCCCGCCGCCTGTCAGCGGCAATCCGTCTTAACGATAAGGCGCATCCATCCGCAGATTGCGTTGGATCTCGCGCTCCCAGCGCGACCCGTTATCGAGCAGTTTCTGCTTGTCGAAGAACAATTCCTCGCGGGTTTCGGTCGCGAATTCGAAATTAGGGCCTTCGACAATTGCATCCACCGGGCAGGCTTCCTGACAGAAACCGCAATAGATGCATTTGGTCATATCGATGTCGTAGCGCGTGGTGCGGCGTGTGCCGTCATTGCCGCGCGGAGCCGCCTCGATGGTGATGGCCTGTGCGGGGCAGATCGCCTCGCACAATTTGCAGGCGATGCAACGCTCTTCCCCGTTGGGATAGCGGCGCAAGGCATGCTCACCACGGAAGCGCGGCGACACCGGATTCTTTTCAAACGGATAGTTGATGGTCGCTTTCGGCTTGAAGAAATAGCGTATCGACAGAAAGAACGCCGAAACGAACTCCTTCAGCAACAGCGATTGAGCAGCCTGTGCCAGCCTCATCATCCACCACCTTACCGGGCGCCATTGCCCGCTTCCAAAACGCTCAGGGATTGAACAGCAACAATCCCATGAGATAACCGATCACCGGAAAGGCTCCGAGGGTCATGATCACAATGACCACACGAAGCACCTTCAATTTCCGCTCGAACAGGGTCAAATCGGATGCCATATCATCCGCATGAACCCGTTTTAGCCGCATCTGCACCACGCCGATCACAATCTTGTAATCGATATAGCCCAGAACAAACCCGATCAGCGCACCAATCAGTTCGGGGTGAGACAGCGCAACCGTCAGTCTGTCCATCGTCCCTGCCCTTGTTGGTGCCGCAAATCCTTAGTGCACACCTCCCAGAGAGGTGAATTGCAACACGCTGGCCACAACAATCACCATCACGAGGGAAATCGGCAAAAACACTTTCCAGCCCAGACGCATCAACTGGTCATAGCGATAGCGCGGCACGAAGGCTTTCACCATCGCAAACATGAAGAAAACAAAGGACACCTTGATCACGAACCAGACAATACCCGGAACATAGGTAAAAGGCGCGATGTTGGCAGGCGGCAACCAGCCACCGAGAAACAGGATGGTGGTGAGTGCGCACATCATGACAATGGCGACATATTCACCCAGCATGAACAGCATATAGGGCGTGGAACCGTATTCGACCATGAAACCGGCCACCAGTTCCGACTCCGCTTCCGGCAGATCGAAGGGCGGACGGTTGGTTTCAGCCAGAGCCGAGATGAAGAAAATCACGAACATCGGGAACAGCGGCAACCAATACCAGCCGAACAGGCCGTATTGTGTATCCTGTGCCTTCACAATGTCGTTGAGATTGAGCGAACCGGCACACAGCAGGACGGTGATGATCACAAAACCGATCGAGACCTCGTAGGACACCATCTGCGCGGCAGAGCGCAAGGCCCCCAGAAACGGATATTTGGAATTGGAGGCCCAACCACCCATGATCACGCCATAGACACCCAGCGAGGAAATGGCGAACACATAGAGGATCCCGACATTCAGATCGGCAACAGCCCAGCCATCGGCCACCGGCACAACAGCCCAGCCAGCCAGAGCCAGAGTGGCCGTGACGATCGGGGCAAGCAGAAACACGGCTTTGCTGGCACCGGCAGGAATGACGGGCTCTTTCAAAACGAATTTCAGCAAATCGGCAAAGGATTGCAATAGACCGAACGGTCCGACCACATTGGGACCACGGCGCAACTGCACAGCCGCCCAGATTTTGCGGTCAGCCAGCAGGGCAAAAGCGACATAGGTCAACAACACCACCAGAACCAGCAGGCTCTTGGCAATCATCAGAACCAGCGGGAAGAACCAGCCTTCTGTCCAGATACTTGTGGTCATCCTCGCGCGCTCCTTATTCCGCTGCCATCGGCAAACGGTTGGCGGCCAGCGCGGAACATTCCGCCATGGTTGCCGATGCCCGTGCGATAGGGTTGGTCAGATAGAAATCGGTCACAGCCTGATGGAACGGCTCGGAAGCGATCGCCCCTTTATGCTGGGCCAAAGCCGTCATCGATGCGGCATCCACCGGAGCGATCTGTTCAAGACCCGCCAGATGCGGATGGGCCGCAAACAGGGCGGCGCGCAATTCAGCCAGTGAGTCGAACGGCAGTTTCTTGCCCAAAGCCTCGGACAATGCCCGCACAATCGCCCAATCCTCACGGGCATCACCGGGCGGGAAAGAGGCCCGGTTGGCGCGTTGGACACGGCCTTCGGTGTTCACATAGAGACCCGATTTTTCGGTATAGGCCGCACCTGGCAGGATCACATCGGCGCGATGGGCTCCCTTGTCACCATGCGAGCCGATATAAATCACGACAGCACCGGCGGAGACCTCGATTTCATCGGCTCCGAGCAGGAACACGACATCGGCCGCGCCTGCCTGCACCATTTCGGTGGCGCTCATACCGCCCTCGCCCGGTACGAAACCGAGATCAAGCGCACCCACACGCGATGCGGCACTGTGCAGAACGGCCAGACCGTTCCAGTCCTCGCGTTGCGACAATTGCGTGCAAGCCGCCAGAATAGCCTGCGCATCTGCGCGTTGCAGGGCTGATTGGCCCACAATCACCAGCGGATGCTTGGCATTCTTGAGTGTTTCGGCAAAATCACCCTTGCCAGCGACCAGATCGGCCAGAATCTGCGGCTGATTGCCCAGATCAACGGTATCGAATGTCCAATCGGCAGAAGCCGCAAGGGTTGCGATCTTCACGCCACCCATCCGCCAGCGCTTGCGGATACGGGCGTTGAGCACCGGCGCTTCCTTGCGCGGATCGGAACCGACGATCAGAATGGCATCGGCCTGCTCGATCCCGGCAATGGTCGGATTGAACACATAGGACCCACGGCCCAAAGCCGGATTGATCTGCGCCCCGTCCTGACGGCAATCGAGATTGACCGAGCCGATTTTGCCCATCAATTGTTGCAGGGCATAGATATCTTCGACTGCGGCCAGATCACCGGCAATCGCCCCAATTCTGGAGGCTTTCTTGCCTTTCAGATGGGCGGCAATCTTGGTGAAGGCATCATTCCATGAGGTCGCGACCAGCTTGCCCTTGTTGCGGATATAGGGTCGGTCGAGACGTTGGGATTTCAAGCCATCCCAGATGAAACGGGATTTGTCGGAGATCCATTCCTCGTTCACTGCCTCGTTGAGGCGCGGCAGAATGCGCATGACTTCGCGGCCACGTGAATCGATGCGGATCGCCGATCCGACAGCATCCATCACGTCGACGGATTCGGTCTTGGTCAGCTCCCACGGACGCGCGGTAAAGGCATAGGGCTTCGAGGTCAAAGCACCCACGGGGCAAAGATCGATGATATTGCCCTGCAATTCCGAGGTCATCGCCTGTTCGAGATAGGAGGTGATTTCCATATCCTCGCCACGACCAATCGCGCCCAGATCGGTCACGCCCGCCACTTCGGTGGAGAAGCGGACACAGCGCGTGCACTGGATGCAACGGGTCATGGTGGTTTTGACCAGAGCACCGATATATTTGTCTTCGACGGCACGCTTGTTTTCGGCAAAACGCGAATGATCGCCGCCGAAAGCCATGGCCTGATCCTGCAAATCACATTCGCCGCCCTGATCGCAAATCGGGCAATCCAGCGGATGGTTGATCAACAGGAATTCCATCACGCCTTCGCGGGCCTTTTTCACCATCGGCGAATTGGTCATCACCACAGGCGGCTCGCCATTCGGGCCGGGGCGCAGATCCTTCACAGCCATCGCGCAAGAAGCGGTCGGCTTGGGCGGTCCACCCTTCACTTCCACCAGACACATGCGGCAGTTGCCGGCCACGGTCAGGCGCTCGTGATAGCAGAAACGCGGCACTTCCGCGCCCGCTTCTTCGCAAGCCTGCAACACTGTATAATCGGCTGGTACGTCGATCTCGTTGCCGTCGATGATGATTTTCGCCATCGTCTTGTCCTTACTCCGCTGCCATCGGAACGGGATCAGAATGCGGATTGGCCGCATATTGATCGATCCGTTCTTCGATTTCATGACGGAAATGCGCAATCAATCCCTGAATAGGCCAGGCCGCCGCATCGCCGAGCGCGCAAATCGTATGGCCTTCCACCTGCTTGGTGACATCCAGCAACAAATCGATTTCGCGCTTCTGGGCGCGGCCTTCGGCCATCCGTTCCATCACACGCCACATCCAGCCTGTGCCTTCGCGGCACGGGGTGCACTGGCCACAGCTTTCATGCTTGTAGAAATGCGAGATACGGGCAATGGCGCGGACAATATCGGTCGACTTGTCCATGACAATCACAGCCGCAGTCCCCAGACCCGACCGCAGTTTGGACAGCGAGTCGAAGTCCATCGGCGTGTCGATGATCTGTTCGGCAGGCACCATGCGGACCGAGGAGCCACCCGGAATCACCGCTTTCAGATTGTCCCAACCGCCGCGGATACCGCCGCAATGCCGGTCGATCAATTCGCGGAAGGTGATGCCCATCACTTCTTCGACATTGCAAGGCGTGTTGACATGGCCCGACACGCAAAACAGCTTGGTGCCGACATTGTTGGGATTGCCAAGACCCGAGAACCACGCCGCACCACGACGCAGGATCGTGCCGGCAACAGCGATGGATTCGACATTGTTCACTGTCGTCGGGCAACCATACAGGCCCATATTGGCCGGAAATGGTGGCTTCATCCGCGGCATGCCCTTTTTGCCTTCAAGGCTTTCAAGCAATGCGGTTTCTTCGCCGCAAATATAGGCCCCCGCTCCGTGCGACAGATAGATGTCGAACGGATAGCCGTGGATATTGTTCTTGCCGACCAGATTGGCGGCATAGGCCTCGTCGATGGCGGCCTGCAACACTTCGCGTTCCAGAATATATTCGCCGCGGATATAGATGTAGCAGGCATGCGCCGCCATGGCGAAAGAGGCGATCATGCACCCTTCGATCAGCAGATGCGGATCATGGCGCATGATTTCGCGGTCTTTACAGGTGCCCGGCTCGGATTCATCGGCATTGACCACCAGAAAATGCGGACGACCATCCGACACTTTCGGCATGAACGACCATTTCAGACCCGTCGGGAAACCCGCACCACCACGACCGCGCAGGCCGGAAGCCTTCATTTCGTTGATGATCCAGTCCCGGCCCATTTCGAGCAGGACTTTGGTGCCATCCCATGCGCCACGCTTCAGCGCGTCTTTCAGGCCGAAGGAATGGAAACCATGCAGATTGGTAAAGATGCGATCACGATCAGCAAGCATCGACGTCACTCCTTACCTTTGGCGGCTTCGGCCTTGGCGGCTTCTGCTTTGGCGGCTTCCGCTTTGGCTTCTGCGGCCTTTTTCTGTTCGGCTTCAAACCGTGTTTTCCACGCCCCGACCAGCGAACCGTCAAACAAAGCGGGATCACTCAAAGTCGTTGCCCCCGTTGCAGGTTCGGAGGAGGTGCGGCCCGATTGCGAACCTTTTTTGACAGGGCGGCCAGCGGCCAGATCATCGAGCAATGTGTTGAAATTCTCGACCGTCAGATCTTCGTAATAGTCGTTGTTGATCTGGACCATCGGCGCATTACAGCAAGCGCCCAGACATTCCACTTCCAACCACGAGAATTTGCCGTCAGCCGTCACATGGCGCTGTTCGCCGATCCGGTCCTGACAGACCTTGATGATCTTTTCAGCCCCGCTCAACCGGCAAGGCGACGTGCCACACAGCTGGATAAAGAACTGGCCGACCGGCTCGAGATTGAACATGGAATAGAAGGTCGCCACTTCCAGCACGCGGATCGACGGCATGCCCAGCATATCGGCCACATATTCAATGGCGGCTTTGGGAAGCCAGTAATCATGCTGTTCCTGAGCGCGCCACAGCAGGGAAATGACAGCCGATGCCTGCCGCCCCTCGGGGAATTTGGCAATCTGTGTCTGTGCCCAAGCCAAATTATCCGCCGTAAACGCGAATGCGGCGGGTTGAACCTCTTGCGGTGCCAATCTGCGGACGGCCATGCCGAT
>CANGOE010000099.1 GCA_947455455.1 Hyphomicrobiales bacterium | reverse complement strand
GCAGACCGGTTTCTCGAGCTCGGAAGCTTTCGCTCAGCTCGGCGGTTTCCTCGCTGGTCGCACCACCTCGTTCGCTTGGGTTGGTCTGTCTGCTCTGCAGTTCACCACTCAGAACCCTTCAAACGGTCGCGTGAATCAGTTCGCTTACACAGCTTCGCTGGGTAACGGCATGAGCATCACCGGTGCAGTTGAAGACGCTCTGGAACTGCGCGAAGGTCTTTCCGGCACAGCTAACCAGGCTCCTAGCCGCGCTCCTGATGGCGTCCTCTCGTTCGACGTTGCTCAGTCTTGGGGTACCGTTAAGGTTGCTGGTGTTGCTCACGAAGTTCAGGTCGCTGGTCGCGATACCACTGCTTCGAGCAAGACCGGTTATGCTGTCATGGGTGGTCTGAAGGTAAACCTGCCTTCGATCGCTGCTGGCGATAACGTTCAAGTGATCGGCGCATACGGCGTCGGCGCTGCTGGCCGCACCATCGGTAACACTGCAACCAACACAGCAAGCGCTGTTTCCGGTGGCAACTACAGCTACGGCGTTGGTCGTGTGAACGCTGGCCTGTATGATGGCGTCCAGACAGCAACCACGCTGACCCTGACCAAGTCCTACAGCTATGGTGCACAGTTCCAGCACTTCTTCTCGCCAACCGTTTCGGCTTATGTCGGCGGCACCTACGGCAAGTTGGATATCCCTGGTTCGGTTCAGAACACCACCACACTGCGTGATATCGCTCTCTGGGGCGCTGCAGTCGGCGTGATCTGGTCGCCAGTTTCCGGCCTCGAAATCAACCCAGAAGTGGCTTACCGCAAGGCAACCTCTTCGGCAGTTGATGCACAGTCCGGTAACGGTGCAGCTGAACTTGCTAACAAGAAGTCCGACGACGCAATGTACTACCGTCTGCGCGTCGCTCGTTCTTTCTAATCTTCTGATTAGTTAGACGACATTAGCCCCCGGCAGGAAACTGTCGGGGGTTTTTTATTGCTCTGTGCTCTAGATCTATTTTTCGTGCTAGGAATGGCGCGTCCGGTGTGCGGATGGTGTCAAGGTGGGATTTGGAAACATGACAATGCGTAGTGTGCTGTTGCTGGCTCTGGTCATGGGCTGTTTGTCTGCCGGAGTCGAAGGCGCACAAGCAGGCGAGAACAAGCGCTTCCATTTCGGACTGTGGGGCGACATGCCCTATGCCAAGGCCGAGGACGAGTTGAAAATGCCGGCTTTGCTGGCCAGCATCAATGCGGGCAATATCGCCTTCTCACTCTATGACGGCGACATCAAGGATGGCAGTTCGCATTGCACCGACAAAGTCTTTACCGATGCGCTGGCGATGTTCAACAGCCTCGACAAACCGGTGGTCTATATTCCCGGCGACAATGAATGGACCGATTGCCACCGCCTCAACAATGGCGGCTATGACACGCAAGAGCGGCTGACAACCTTGCGCAAAGTGATGTTTGCCAGCCCCGACAGTCTCGGCAAACAGCGGATGCCCTTGCAACATCAGGGCAAGGCGGGCGAGAAATTCGTCGAGAACACCCGCTTCTCCTATGGCAATATCGTGTTTGTGACGCTCAACATCCCCGGCAGTAACAACAACAAAGTGCTTGATGACAAGGAATGTACCGACCGCAGTGCACGCACGCCCGCGATCTGCGCTGTTACCAATGCCGAATATCTGGAGCGCGACGCGGCCAATATCGCCTGGCTGAAACAGGGATTTGCGCTTGCCAAGGCCCAGAAATCACCCGGTCTGGTCGTGGCTTTTCAGGCCGATCCGGGCTTTGATCTGCCCGAAACCGAAATCGACGAACGCCAGCATCCCTCGGTGAGTGGCTATACCCATTTTCTCGCCCAACTGGTCAGCGAAACCGAACAATTCAGCGGTCAGGTCCTGCTGGTGCATGGCGACACCCATTATTTCAAGGTCGACAAGCCGCTCTATAGCCCTGCCAAGGCCCTGCCCAATCTGACCCGTGTGCAGACCTTCGGCAGTCCGTCGATCCATTGGGTGCGGGTATCGGTTGATCCGCGCACAACCAACGTGTTTTCCATCCAGCCGGTCATGGTCAAGCACTGATCCTTTCGGTGGGCCCATTCGCACAAGCGGGGGCTGATATGGACGAAATGGGGCTGGACAGATCGGCCCTGCTTGCCCATCCTCGGTAACAGTCTGTCAGCAAGAGCGGAGTCTCCATCATGGCCTTGATCAATTACATCACCACAGTGCGTCTGGATTTTGGCGCGGTCCGCCATCTGGCAGAAGATTGCGCCATTGCGGGCATCACCCGCCCGATGGTGGTGACCGACAAAGGCGTGGTGGCCGCCGGCCTGTTGGAGCGCGCCATTGCCCATCTGCCCAAAGGCTTTGTGCAGGCTGTCTATGACAATACGCCCGGCAACCCGACCGAGGAAGCCGTTGAGGAAGCCGTGATCATGTATCGCGCCCATGACTGCGATGGCATGATTGCGATTGGCGGCGGCTCGCCGATGGATCTGGCCAAAGGCGTGGCCATTGCCGCCACCCATGACGAACCGCTGATCGACTTTGCCGCGATTTTGGGCGGCACTCCCAAAATCACCAGCAAAACCGCCCCCACCATTGCGATTCCCACCACGGCAGGCACCGGCAGCGAGGTCGGACGCGGCGCGGTGATCACCTATCGCGATGGCCGCAAGCTCGGCCTTTTATCACCCTATCTGGTGCCGCGCCGTGCGGTCTGCGATCCCGATCTGACGCTTGATCTGCCGCCTTTGCTGACCGCCGCCACCGGCATGGACGCGATCAGCCACTGCGTCGAATGTTTCATCTCGCCGGTCGATAACCCTGTTGCCGCCGCCATTGCGATTGATGGACTGGAACGCGCCGCCCAAGCCCTGCCGCGCGCCGTCAGGAACGGCCATGACAAGGAGGCCCGCCGCGAAATGATGATCGCCGCCTTTGAAGGCGCGATGTCGTTTCAAAAAGGCCTCGGCGCGGTCCACGCTTTGTCGCATCCGCTCGGCGCACTGCGCGAATTCAAACTGCATCACGGCACACTGAACGCCATTCTGTTGCCGCCTGTCCTGCGCTTTAATGCCGAAGTCGCAGGCCCGCTCTATCCACGCCTCAACCGGGCGGTCGGCATCGGCGCGCATGATGATTTGCCGCGCTGGTTCGAGGATTTCTCGGCCTCGCTCGGCCTGCCCGCCAAATTGTCGCACATCGGCGTGCCTTCGCAAGTCCTGCCCGCCATTGCCAAAGCGGCGATGAAAGACCACACCCATGCCACCAATGCACGGGTCGCAACCGAGGCTGATTATCTGGCCATGCTGGAAGCGGTGCTGTAACCGACACAATCCGCTCCAGAGCCGCGCACTCAGCTGTCGGTGCGCGGCACAAATGGCAGGGCGGTGATATCAATGCCCTCCTCGACCAGTTCCTGGGCTTCATCCAGCGTGGTTTCGCCGTAAATCCCGCGGGCATCGGCCTCGCCATAATGGATTTTGCGGGCTTCTTCGGCAAATTCAGAACCGACATAGTCGCAATTCTTTTCCACCTCGGCCCGCACCTTGTGGATCATCTCGATCATCTGGTCCGACAGCACCGGATCGGGCATGACCATCGGCATCACCGGCTGTGCAGGGGCTGGCAAGGCGTTGCCGCTGTCCTCTGCGCCACTCTCGATGCTGGCTGTGGCATTGCCCTTTTTGCCGATCGCCGGAGCCATCAGCGCACGGCGCACATCCCTATTGCCGCAATGGGGACAAGCAATCAGGCCGCGCGCCTGTTGCTCCTCGAAACCCGAACTATTGTCAAACCAGCCATCAAAATCATGATCCTGGCCACAATGCAGTTGATAATGGATCATTCCCGAACCCGAACACATGCTTGCACCAGTCTATAGCACAAGACGGTTGCAAGGTATCAAGACTTTCCCCACCCTTTATCGCCGGACCTGCTGGACGCATCCGGCTTTTATCCATAGTCTGAAAGCCGTCCAACGATCAGACGGTTCGGGGAAACCACTATGCAGATTGTCTTTCACGGCGCCAATGCCGCTTCCTTCACCGAGGGTTTCGCCTCGCTCGTCGGCCCCGACCATACCGTCACCATACTGCCCGATGCGCTGACCAGCCCTGCCGACCAAGCCGCCTATGCGGCGGCAAATGTTATCGTCGGCGTGGGCTTCAATGCCGCATTGCCAAGGCCTGAAGGGTTGAAACTGTTCCATGTGCCGGGTGCAGGCTATGATGCCGTCGATCTGGCCGCCCTGCCCCCTGCCGCCATCGTTTGCAACTGTTTCGGCCATGAACAGGCGATTGCCGAATATGTGATGAGCGCCCTCCTGGCCCGCCATGTGCCCTTGCAACATGCCGACCAGCAACTCAGGCAGGGTCACTGGACCTATTGGGCGGGTGCCGCCAACCGCACCCATGATGAAATGAGCGGCAAAACCATCGGTCTGTTGGGTTATGGCCATATCGGCAAAGCCATTGCGCGACGCGCCAAGGCATTCGAGATGCAGGTGCATGTGGCCAACCGCTCCCCTGTCAAACCCGATGCCCAGGTGGACCGTTCTTTCACGCTCGACCAACTCGACGGGTTCTATCCTGAAATCGATTATCTCGTGACCTCGTTGCCTTTGACCGACGAGACCAAAGGGCTGGTCGGCAAAGCCGCCTTTGCGCGGATGAAGCCACAAGCGGTGGTGATCAATGTCGGGCGCGGGCCGATCATTGACGAGCAAGCCCTGTTCGATGCCCTCACGGACCAGACCATTGCCGGCGCGGTGATCGACACCTGGTATCAATATCCGACAGCCAGCGATGCGCCCACACAGCCCTCATCCCTGCCCTTTCACACGCTGGAACCGCTGATCATGACCCCGCACATGTCCGGCTGGACCCACGGCACCATCCGCCGCCGCCAACAGACCATCGCCCGGAATGTGCTGAACCTCGCGCAAGGAAAGCCCTGCACCAATGTGGTGCGGGCGGGGGTGTGAGGGGTAACGGTGTAGGATCACTCAACCTCAATACTGGTTGATATCCGGCACCTGCGCATTGTTGCGTTTGACAAGCCAGCGGGCGGGAAGCAATAGGATCGTGCCGAGCAACAAAAACACCATACCTTCGGACAACAGCGAGGCACTGTGATCGAGAAAGGCGCTCAACAGGGCCATCACAAAAGCCGCGACGGCATAGGACAGGAAAAAGCCCGGCATCAACAGGATTTCAACCATCACCAGCAACAGCCCAAGGGCCACCCAGCTGGCGGTGTGGTAATCTTGGAACAGCTGGTCCAGTCCGCTCATTTTTTCAGGCCTTCGAACAGTGCTGTCAGGCCGCCCAGGGCTTTGGTGATGTCTGTCGGCACCACAACCAGTTTGGTGTTGGGAGATTTGCCGAGTTCGGCAATGCTGATCACCTGTTGTTTCATGATTTCGAAATCGATGGCCGCCTGCCCGTTGGTCATAATGGCCGCGCCCACGGTCTGGGTGGCAAAGGCATCGGCTTCGGCCAGAATACGGCGTGCCTCGGCCTGTTTTTGCGCGGTGTAGAGTTCACCATCGGCCTTCAATTGCTGGGCCTGGCGCTCGCCTTCCGCTTTGGTCACCCAAGCGCGGCGTTCGCGCTCGGCATTCAACTGTTGTTGCATCGCATTGCGCGTGGCCTCGTCGACCGACACATCCAGCACCTCGGTGCGGGTGATCTCGATGCCCCAGACGGCGCAGGCTTCAGACAGGCTGTCCATGATGCGCTCGTTGATGAATTCGCGCTTGGACTGCACCTCGTCAAACTCCATTTGCCCGCCGGTCGAGCGCACGATGCTGGTCACCGTGGTTTTGACAGCCTGATTGACATCGGTGATGCGATAGACGGACTTGGCCGGATCAATGATGCGGTAGAACACCGCAGTCGTCAGATGGATTTCGACATTGTCCTTGGTGATGACATTGATCTGCTGAGGGTCGATCTGCCGTTCGAGGATCACCACCCGATGCTGGACGGAATTGATGACCGGCAAAATGAAATTCAGCCCGGCATTCAACGTCTTCACATATTTGCCGAACTGCTCGACAATATAGGCCTCTGACTGCGGCACAATCTGGATCGATTTGAGGCCGAAAATCACGAGCAACAGGATTGCGGCCCAAAAGACAATTGCTGACGGTTCGATCATCTCATTCTCTCCAAATCTGGATTGTGCCGAACGATTACGAAAACATAGCGGATTTACAGGGATTGCAAAAGAAATTTCACAAATCCGGACATTTGAACGCAAACGGTCAACATGACCGGACACAATCATTCAGACAGGTCAAACCGGCGCACTCTTTTGCCCGTCACGATATTCGACCCAGAACATGATCAAAGCATACACAATAGCCATGCCTAACAGGCACAAGGCCAGCCAGATCGACATGATGATCGGTTGCACAAATGTGCCAACCAGATCGACCCGAACCACATGTGATCCGGCCTCCAGTGTGATATCGAGGTTTTCGGTCTTCCCCAAAGACACTTTCGCCGGTTCGCGCCCGTTGATCAGCACCCGGTGCAAGCTGGTCGGGACGATATTGGTTTGCAACACACAATCGCTCTCGCAAGTCACCGTCATCTCCTGCCCGTAATCGCGAACAATCAAAGGAATAACCTGGAAGCCGGCCAGCTCGGCACCTGTCCGCGCCGGATAGAGTTGGGGCATCGTATAAGCGCGCGAACCATAGAAGGTGAAAGGATAATGAACTGTATTTTTGACAATGGATTTGAATTCGGCAAATTTCATCATCAAAACACGGGCATCGATATAGTCTTCAGGGATCACTGGGGAAGTCGCCTCAAGCACTTCCGGTCCCTTGATATATTCGAGGTAAACTTCACCTAATTTTTGCCCGTGATTAATGACAGCAAAAAAGCAGGCGTAATAAAGATATTTGGTTAAATTTTTAAAGGCAGTCTCATTTTCTACAAATCTGAAAAATAAATTGACGTAAAATACAGTTGCAACGACTAATAAAAGAGACATCGTTCCTGATAATCGATAAACAAATTGGATCGGCATCATTAATCTATAAATCAAACCATGCTCATAAGTGGCATAAACTAATCCGGACCAAGGTCCGTCAACGGCGTTTGATGGCGGAATAACTCCCAATAACAAAATCACCAATACAAGCACTATAGGAATCAAACTTTTTAATAGATTAATTTTTTTGGACACCAATAAATGATATGACATAAAACAAACGATCATGATCATGATTAAAGGCAATGGGGCATTTAAAAATGGTGTCGCTGTAGCAAATAATCCATCCTCATTGACTCTTTTATC
>CANGOE010000098.1 GCA_947455455.1 Hyphomicrobiales bacterium | reverse complement strand
CCTGCGGCTTCACATTGTGCCACTTGAAGTTCTTGAGGCCGGCAATCTGGATTTCGGAATCGAAATGCCCGATGTTGCGGACAATCGCCCGATCCTTCATGGCGCGCATGTGATCGACCGTCAGCACGTCGACATTGCCTGTCGCGGTCACGAAAATATCGGCACGGGTGGCCGCATCTTCCATGGTGGTGACTTCATAGCCTTCCATCGCCGCCTGCAATGCGCAGATCGGGTCGATTTCCGACACCATCACGCGGCAACCGGCATTGCGCAACGACGCGGCCGAGCCTTTGCCGACATCGCCGAAACCGGCAATCATCGCGACCTTGCCGGCCATCATCACATCGGTCCCGCGACGGATGCCGTCGACCAGCGATTCACGGCACCCGTAGAGGTTGTCGAATTTCGACTTGGTCACCGAATCGTTCACGTTGATGGCCGGGAACAACAGCGTGCCTTCATTGGCCATCAGGTAGAGACGGTGCACACCCGTGGTGGTTTCTTCCGTCACACCCTTGATATTGGCGCCATTGCGGCCATACCAGCCCGGATTGGCCTTCAACTGGCGCTTGATCGAGGCAAACAGGATTTCTTCTTCTTCGTTGCCGGGGGTTTCGAGGAAGGCGACATCGCCCGACTCGGCCCGCATGCCCAGATGGATCAGCATGGTGGCATCGCCGCCGTCATCCAGAATCATGTTGGGGGTGCCGCCATCGGCCCATTCGAAGATTTTATGGGTGTAATCCCAATAATCCTCAAGGCTTTCACCCTTGATCGCGAAAACAGGCGTGCCGGTTGCCGCAATCGCGGCGGCGGCCTGATCCTGTGTCGAATAGATGTTGCACGAGGCCCAGCGTACATCCGCACCCAGCGCTTTGAGTGTTTCGATCAGCACCGCTGTCTGGATCGTCATGTGCAAGGAACCGGCAATGCGTGCGCCCTTCAAAGGCTGTGCCGCGCCATATTCGGCGCGGGTTGCCATCAGGCCCGGCATTTCTGTTTCGGCAATCGCAATTTCCTTGCGGCCCCAGTCAGCCAGACCGATATCGGCCACCCGGTAATCGTTGAAATGATGTGTCATTGGAAAAACCCCTGCGCCCTGCGCCGCTCTGCTTATTGCCGGAAAATCATCGAAGCCGAACGCCATCACCCGATACCGCATCAGCCAGTGCGGTGGTCTATAGCAGGCCACGGGAAAGAGGGCAATAAAGATATAAAGAAATCTTTATGTGATTTTGAAAGCCTATTCGTGCTCACCGAACCGCGAGGCAACCAGCGCCTCGATCGCATCGAGGGCTTCCAGCGCGTCCTCGCCTTTTGCCGTCACGGTAATGGTCGCGCCCTGGCCTGCACCAAGCGTCAATATGCCCATGATCGAATTGCCGCCGACCGTCTCGCCGCAACGTGTGACGGTCATCTCGGCGGTAAAGCTCTCGGTGCATTGTACGAATTTGGCGGTGGCACGGGCATGAAGCCCCTTTTTATTGACAATGGTCAATTCACGCCACAAAGCCCCTGCGGGGATGGGGGCAGGCGGACAGGTCTCGGTCGGTTCGAACAATTCGTGCTGGATGGTATCATTCATTTGCTGGCAAGCACCCGGCTGGCGACGTTAATATATTTGCGTCCTGCTTCTTGCGCCTGTCCGACCGCCTGATCAAGATCGGAATCGCCTCTGACGCTCGCCAATTTGATCAGCATGGGCAAATTGATCCCCGCCACCACTTCGGTGCGTGAATCATTCATCACCGAAATCGCCAGATTGGACGGCGTACCGCCGAACATATCGGTCAGGATCGCCACGCCATCACCGCTATCGACAGCCCGTACGGCCTCGACAATATCGAGGCGGCGTTGTTCCATATCGTCATCGGGATCAATCGTGATCGTAGCGCATTGCGACTGCGGACCAACGACATGCTCCAGCGCGGCACGAAATTCCACCGCCAGTCGGCCATGTGTCACCAGAACCATACCGATCATATAAGTCTCTCCGACGCGCCCAGTAACAAACCATAATCCTCAACAGGCCCGCAAGCCTGACCGGATGACTTGTCCGCGTCTTTTTACACCCCACCCCGAAAGCCGCACACAAGCCATGCGCGTCTTCCACGTCGTCATCCACTCGCATCCAATTTCAAGGCAACCCGTGCCGGATCATCTTCAATCAGGGTGCACAGAATACGGGGAAGCGTGACGCCTGCAAGACCTATCGTCAAATTCTTTGCATCGGGCATCCGTTCCAGCGGACCCCCAACCAGTTCGATCACCAGACCAAGCCGTGCCGAAGGCTCGAAAGCACAAGGAACAAGGCCACTGCCACGGCGTTCGATCAACCCTGCAATCGCCGGATGCGGCCTTGCAATCAACCGGTCGCCGACAGCGTTCAGCAACACCCTGTCATCACCGACAAGCGCCGAATAAAGCCCCTGCCGATCCGCCAGTGCCATCAGACGCACAGCAAGGCTGGATTTTCCGGCTCCCGATGCTCCGGTAATCAACACGCCGCAATCCCGAATGAGAATACAGGTCGCATGAATGGCGGTTGTCATAGAGCCGCCGCCGGCAGGGTGATGGTAAAACACGCGCCAAGCCGCACCGGTTCCCCCGTCTCGTCCAGACCATCAAGTCGGTTCCCGGCTTGGATCGTGCCGTGATGGGCCTCGATGATCTGGCGCGAGATGGACAGGCCAAGGCCGGAATTCTGCCCGAAGCCCTGATCGGGACGGTCCGTGTAGAACCGCTCGAAAATGCGCTCAAGGGCATGCGGCGGTATCCCCGGCCCGTCATCCTCGACCTCGATCCGCACAAGGCCGTTGTTGCGCGAGACCGTAATCCGCACCGTGCCGCCTTCGGGTGAAAAGGACCGGGCATTGGCAATCAGATTATCGATCACCTGCCCCAGCCGCGATTCATGCCCTGTCACAAAACAGGTGCGGCTTTGCATCAATTCCGGCGCCAGCGTCAACCGCACCGGGGCCTCGCCCTCGCGCCCGACATTGGCGACCGAGACCACGGTTTCAAGCAGATGCACCATATCGACAGGGGTCATTTCATTGCGGGCCAATTCGGCATCAAGGCGTGACGCATCCGAAATATCGCTGATCAACCGGTCAAGCCGCCGCACATCATGCTGGATCACCGACATCAACCGCTCGCGCGCATTGTCATTGCGGGCCAAAGGCAGGGTTTCCACCGCACTGCGCAAGGAGGTCAACGGATTTTTCAATTCATGGGCGACATCGGCGGCAAAACTTTCAATCGCTTCGATCCGGTCATACAGCGCCCGCGTCATATCGCGCAAAGAGCCTGACAGATGGCCGATTTCATCGGACCGGTCGGTAAAATCGGGAATTTCCTCGCGCGCTTTGACCCCGCGCCGCACCCGGTCGGCGGCGGCCGACAGACGGCGGATCGGTCCGGCAATCGTGCCCGCAAACAGCACCGACACGACAATCATGCCAATGGCGGCCAGCAGAAAACTGCGCAGAATGGCGATCCGTTCGGCCACCAGCGCGCCGTCGATCTCGTTGCCTTGGGTCGAGAGCAACAACACCCCGCGCACCGCCCGAAACCGTTGCACCGGAACCGCCACCGACACGATGGTTTCACCGCGCGCATTGGTGCGGTTGGAGGTCGCCTGTCCGCCATTGAGTGCGACAACCACTTCGGGCAGGTTCAAGCCGTTGGAAGCCGAAATCTCTTCGGCCAGAATGGTCGGGCTCCAGCCCATCCATTGTTTCAACCTCAGCCATTCGCGCGAGAGCAATCCCGGTTCGTGCTGGCGCGACGGCGGCGGCAGATCGAACCGCATGACATCGCCCGCCCGCCCGAAGCCACGCGAATCGAGCAACAGCACTCCATCATGGTCATAGATGCGGGCACGGGTGCGGGTTGGTGTCACCACCCGCCGCAACAAAGGGGCCACCCGTTCGGGATTGATCGAGAATTCCAGCATCTGCTCTTCGGCCGCCCCGATGCTCTGGCCCATCTGCAGTTGCAATAATTTATCGGGATCGAGCGTGATGCCGGTATTGGTTTCCACCGTCACCGAGGCCGCAATCGCGCCCGCAATGATCTCCCCTTGGGTCAACAGGCTTTGCACCCGCGCATTGATCAGGCCTTCGCGATATTGGCTCAGATAGAGAAATCCGCACAGCAGTGTCACCAGACCGGCCAGATTGAGCACGGCAATGCGGCGCACCAGCGACGAGGAGGCACGCGTGGTGATCATCCGCACCATCGCGCGGCCCCGCTCCCCCCCCAGACGCTTCAACCAGAATGCCACAGCATTCACCGGCATGCCCTTGTGCATCAGGATTGCCTCATCCCGTCCCCTGCTCCGGTCCCGGCCATTATGCCTCGCGGAACCGGTATCCAACCCCGTACAGGGTTTCGATCATTTCGAAATCATCATCAACCGCTTTGAATTTCTTGCGCAACCGTTTGATGTGGCTGTCGATGGTCCGGTCGTCGACATAGACCTGATCATCATAGGCGGCATCCATCAGGGCATCACGGCTTTTGACCACGCCGGGGCGGGTCGCCAAAGCCTGCAGGATCAGAAATTCCGTCACGGTCAACGTCACCGGCAACCCTTTCCATGTCGAGGCATGGCGTTCGGGGTCCATCACCAATTGCCCGCGCACCAGAGCCTGGGCGCTGTTCTCCTTGGAAGTGACACTGTCCTTGCCCGCACTGCGGCGCAGGATCGCCTTGACCCGTTCCACCAGCAAACGCTGTGAAAACGGCTTTTTGATAAAATCATCCGCGCCCATTTTCAGGCCGAACAATTCATCGATTTCCTCATCCTTGGAGGTCAGGAAAATGACCGGAAGATCGGATTTCTGGCGCAGGCGGCGCAATAGTTCCATGCCGTCCATGCGCGGCATCTTGATATCGAAGATGGCGAGGTCCGGCGGGGTCTTGGTGATCCCCTCCAGCGCCGAAGCGCCATCCGTGTAGGTCTGCACCCGATAACCTTCATTCTCCAGCGCAATGGAGACTGAGGTCAGAATGTTGCGGTCATCATCGACAAGGGCAATAGTGGGCATCGTCAATCCGTTCTGTATGGTGCTGATATCGAGCATGCACTCTTTGATCAAAGACTACGCCCTAATCGAAGAACGAAGCGAGGCCAAATTGTGGCAAAAACCGAAAATTCCTGTTTTTTATCGGCAAATTCTGCTGATTGTCACCGATAAAGGCCCATCATGACCCAAACATCCGAAAAATCCCCGCTTCTGCCGACCGACGATGCCGCCCGCGCGCTTGCGCAAAAACTGATGCGCCAGAGCCAGACCGCCGCGCTGGCCACCCTTGACGAGACAGGCTTGCCCTTCATCTCGCTGGTTGGCTGTGCCTGTCTTGAGGATGGCAGTCCGCTCCTCTTGGTGTCGCATCTGGCGCAGCACACAAAACACATGCTGGCGCGCTCCGCTGTCAGCCTTCT
Organism: Hyphomicrobiales bacterium; assembly: GCA_947455455.1. Taxonomy (GTDB): domain Bacteria; phylum Pseudomonadota; class Alphaproteobacteria; order Rhizobiales; family Beijerinckiaceae; genus CAIYZJ01. Next base: position 1,882 of record CANGOE010000098.1, on the reverse strand, counting down.
GTTCAGTGACATCGGCAAGGGCGATCCCCTCGCCCATCCGCGCTTGAGCGTGTCGGGCCGTGCGGCATTGATCCCGCACGACAGCGCCGAGCGGGTGCACGCCCGCCAGCTCTATCTCGATAGCCACCCCAAAGCGCAACTCTATATCGATTTCGGCGATTTTGTGCTGGTCAAAATCAGCCCCGACCACGCCGCCCTGAATGGCGGCTTTGGCCGGGCCTATCAACTCACTCCGGGCGACCTGTCGTCAAATGCTATTGCCTGACCCCTCAGAAGTAGCGCAACCAGACATAGACATGACTGATTGCCACACTGATCAGCATCAGCGGAAAAGCCAGCTTGGTATAGGTCCAGAAGCTGAAATTGATGCCCTCGCGCTCGGCAATACCGGCCACCGTCAGATTGGCGGACGCGCCGATCAAGGTGCCATTGCCTCCCAGACAGGCGCCCAGTGACAGACACCACCACAATGGCTGGATCGCATCGGGACCACCCAAAGCCGGTGCCATGCTTTTGACCAGCGGAATCATCGTCGCGACAAACGGGATATTGTCGATGATCGCTGACAGGAAGGCCGAAGCCCACAAAATCGCATAACCGGCATGGGCCATGTCACCACCGGTGGCCGCCACCAGTTTTTCGGCCAAAATCTGCAACAAGCCGCCGACTTCGACCCCGTGGACGATGATGAACAGGCCGATAAAGAAGAAAATGGTGATCCATTCGACATCGGTGAAGGTTTTATGGACATTTTCGGCCTGCTTCTCGCCGTGATGCTCCCAATTGTCGATCAGCATCAGGATTGTCGCACCCACCATCGCAATCGTGCCGGGTTCCAATCCGATCTGGCGGGCAAAAATAAAGCCGATGATGACAAAGCCCAAAACCACCAGCGATTGCTTGAGCAGGACAACATCCTCGATCGCCTGTTCGGGGATCATCGCCATGATGCGGGCTTTGGATTCGGGCGAGGCATACATCTCCTTGCCCCAGATCCGGTGGATGATCACCGCCTGCACCGCCATGACCACAATGATCACGGGGGTCAGATTGAAGACAAAGGAATTGAACGACAGATCGGCCAGCGAGCCGATCAGGATATTGGGCGGATCTCCGATCAGCGTGGCCGTGCCGCCGATATTGGAGGCAAACACTTCCGCAAATAGAAAGGGATAGGCCGGCACATCCAATGCGCGGGTTATGGCCAGCGTCACCGGCACCACCAGCAAGACCGTGGTCACATTGTCGAGCAGGGCCGACAGCACCGCCGTGGTGATCTGCAAGATCAGCAGAATACCCCATGGACTGGCCTTGGCTTGGCGGGCCGACCAGATTGCCAGATACTGGAATAGGCCGGAGCGCCGCGAGATCGAGACCAGAATCATCATCCCCGTCAACAGGCCGATGGTGTTGGGATCGGCCGATGCCGTTGCCTGATCCTGTGTCAGCACCCCCATGATCACCATCGCCGACGCGCCAAGCATGGCCACAATCGCGCGGTTCAACGTATCGGCAATCAATGCGCCGTAAACCAGCAACAACAGAATGGTCGACAGCCACAAGGGGCTGAGACCGAAAATGACCGCGGACGTATGCATGACCTGATCCTGCCCTTATATTTTTATATTGTGCATCATTTTGCCAATGATGGCTGTCGCACCGTGGTTGTCAAGTTCGCCACTTTACAGATTTTTGGGTGTTTGTCAGACACAACCATTCACCTTTCATGCAAAGGTAATGCCCCCTTTTTTAAAGGGGTTTTGCAGTAGAACTTATGCGGCCAATTTTAACTTCTGAGCGGGTGTTATGCCGCCGATACCCATGTTGGGGCGTTCATTGTTATATGTCCAGAGCCATTTTGTTGCTTGATACTGTGCCTCCT
>CANGOE010000097.1 GCA_947455455.1 Hyphomicrobiales bacterium | reverse complement strand
CTTGGTCTTTTCATCGGACTCAAGGCGACGGACGACAACACGGTCGTGCAATGGACGAAACTTCATGGATCTCACCTCTCATATGACAGTGCCTCAACGGCACGCTGTCCAGGTTGGATAATAGTGGTCTAGTGCGAAGATGGACGTGTTAGCACTCACACGGGGTGAGTGCCAAACTGCATGTGGCAGATAGGGAGTGGTCTTGCCGCTGTCAAGGACTCACGGGTCAACTAAAATTCAAAAAAACCGGGGAAAGGTTTCAGGCCCAGTCGGAATCGTCGCCGCCACCACCGAACGAGCCACCGTCATCGGGGGCCGCATAGGATGTTTCCTGAATAAAACCAGACTGTTGCGGGGCGGGGTCTTCAAATGCGGCCCGCTCGGTCGGCATCGGGACATGGGTCGTGTCCGAATGGAAAAATCCGGCATCGCTCGGCGTGGTATTGCCGAAAATTGACGAGCTATGGTTACTGAAAGCTGATTGCAGGCCGTGAAACAGCAAAGCACCACCTGCGACCCCTGCGGCGGTGGCCAGCGCATTGCCCAGAAAGCCGGAACCTGCGGCCTGTTGGGGTTGCATCTGCGGGGCCATGCCCATGGGCTGTTGCTGGAATGGTTGCTGGGCCTGTGGCGCGCCGCCACGGTTCCAGACCGAGCCGGATGAAGGGGCGGGAGCGGAAGAGGGGGCCGGTACGGCCGGAACACCGCTGGCTGTGCGGCCCGCGCCGAACAGATTGCCGCCAATGCCACCCAGAAAACTGGTCGGGGCAGGCGCGGCGGGCTTGCTTTCGAGGTCCTTGATGCGCGCTTCGAGCTGTTCGATGCGGTTGGAGGCGGCTTTCAACGCTTCTTCCTGCACGATGACGGCCTGAGCCATCACATAGGCGGCATGGGGGGCGCGTTTGACACCGTCGGCGATCAGGGCTTCGGCCTCGGGATCGCGCGGGGCGCTGGCGGCGGAGTTGATGCGGTCAAACAGACTGCTGATCAATTGGCGTTCTTCAGGGGACATATCCGATCTCCGGTCATCAAAGGCTTGAACCCATCATGTGGGGTGGCACGGGCCATAACTACAAGGGGCTTGTGGTCGATTTGTGAACGACCGGATGGATGGTGATCCGGTCCTACTCCGCCGCGATGGCGGTTGGGGCCGGTTCGGCAAAGCCGCGCTCGACCAGAACCGGCGGCATCGGCCCGCCGGTGGCCCAATCGAGCAATTCGACCGAATGGAGAATCGGCACCGTATGCTGTGCCTCGCGCAAGCCTTTGCCGATCTGTGTCATGCAACCCAGATTGCCGGTCGCAATCACCTCGGGAGACATTTTCATGATGTTGCCGACCTTGCGGGCCCGCAACCGGCCTGCGATTTCGGGCTGGAGAATATTGTAGGTTCCGGCTGATCCGCAACAAATATGCCCTTCTGGCACATCGCGGATCTGGAAGCCGGCGGCTTTCAGCAGTTTTTTCGGCTCGTCCTTGATCTGCTGGCCGTGTTGCATCGAACAGGCCGAATGATAGGCCACCACCAGATCGGGTTTGCGGGTGGTGTCAGGCAGGCCGAAGCGGCTGACCACTTCGGTCACGTCCTTGGCCAGGGCCGAAACTTTGGCGGCCTTTTCGGCATAAGCGGGATCGTTGCGGAACATGAAGCCGTAATCTTTGATCGATGTTCCGCAACCCGAAGCGGTGATGACAATGGCATCAAGCCCTTTGCCGTCGATTTCCGCACACCAGGCATCGATGTTGCGTTTGGCGGCGGCATGGGCTTGGTCTTCCTTGCCGATGTGATGCACCAAGGCACCGCAACAGCCCTCGCCTTCGGGCAGGACAATCTCCAGCCCCATCCGGGTCAACAGGCGCACGGTGGCTTCATTGATGTCGGGGTTGAGCACCGGTTGCGCACAACCGCTCAACAGCGCGACGCGCCCGCGTTGGGTTGCGGTGGCGGAAATGGTTTGCGGATGATCGAGCGTGGTGCGCGGCGGCAAACGCCACGGGGCCAGTTCGAGCATGGCGGCCAGCCGGGCGCCCAATTTGGGGATCGGCCGCAACAGGCCCGCAAACGGACGGGCAAAACCAGCCAGCGCCAAAGCCCAGCGCAGGCGGTTGGGATAGGGCAAAATGGCCGCCAGCATCGCACGCATCAGCCGGTCGGTCCAATCGCGTTGATAGGTCTTTTCGATATGGGCGCGGGCGTGATCGACCAGATGCATATAATTGACTCCCGACGGGCATGTGCTCATGCACGACAGGCAGGACAGGCAACGGTCGACATGGCGGACCACTTCCTTGGTGGCCGGGCGGCCATTCTCGAACATGTCCTTGATCAGATAGATGCGCCCGCGCGGGGAATCGAGCTCGTCACCGAGCAGAAGATAGGTCGGACAGGTCGCCGTGCAAAAGCCGCAATGCACGCAGGACCGGAGAATTTTCTCCGAAGCCTGCATCGCCGGATCCTGCAATCCTTCAGGGGTGAACAATGTTTGCATCTGATTAAACCCCCGAATACATCCGGCCCGGATTGAGCACATGGTCCGGATCAAAACTCTTTTTCAAACCGGTCGACAGCGCCAGCACGGCAGGAGCCAGCGGCTCGAAGGTGCCGTCGGTGCCGCGCGCCCCTTCCGAGGCCCGCACCAGCAGGGCATGGCCCTTGGCTTGCCGGACGGCCTGTCTGATCAGCTCCGAGCCTGCCAGATCGGTCGGAGCGGTCGAAATCCACACCAGCCCGCCGCCCCAATCGAGCATATGGCGGATGCGCCGGCCGGCGGAAATCTGCGCCAGCATTGCCGGTGCTTTGGAGGGCGGCACAGAAATGCGCCAGATCGCTTCACTGCGCGGTTCGCAGAACCAGCGGACATCGCGGATTTGTGCCCATAGACTGGTTGAGGCGGCCTGCTCGATGATGTCACAGCGTCCGAATGGGGCAAGCAGTCCACGCAGGCGTTCGGCCCGATAGGCCAGCGAGGCGGCAAAGCCCTCCAGACGCAACAGGGTCATGGCAATGCGGTCGATGCCGACAGGCAGATGGGCCGCACCGCTGACCTCGAAGGGTGAACCCAGAGCCGCCGCCATCAAAGCCACCGCCTGCTGGTCATCCAGTCCGTGAAACACCACAGACAGCGTGGTTTCCGGGCGCGGCAACAGTTTGAAGGTCACATCCGTCAGCACGCCGAGCGTGCCCCATGATCCGGCCATGGTGCGGGCCAGATCGAGACCCGTCACGTTTTTCATCACACGCCCGCCGGATTTGACGGCCTCGCCGCGACCGTTGATGAAACGGGTCCCGATCAGGCTGTCACGGCAGGCTCCCGCCATGATCCGGCGCGGACCCGACAGGTTGGCGGCGGTCAGGCCTCCCATGGTCGGTTCCCCCGTCGAGCCCAGCAAAGGGCGGTAATCCATCGGCTCGAACGGCAACATCTGGCCGCGCGCGGCCAGTGTGGCTTCGACCTCGGCCACCGGCGTGCCGGCTTGGGCCGACAGAACCAGTTCGGCCGGCTCATACAGCGTGATGCCGGACATGCCGCGCATCGACAAGACGCGCTTGGCCTGCATGGGGCGGCCCATCTCGCGTTTGGTGCCTTGTCCTTCGACAGCAATCGAGGCCCTTTCACTGCGGGCCAGCCGGATCGCTTCGATGATGTCGTCGTCACAGGTCGGTATCAGCGCCGTCATATCGGATCTTTCATGTCACAAAGGGCTTGATAGGCCGTCTCAACCGGCTGTTCTGCCATCCAGCGGGAAGACTTTGGCGGGGTTGAGCAACCATTGCCGGTCGAAGACCGAGCGCACGCGCATCTGCTGGGCCAGATCGGCCTCGTTGAACTGGAACCGCATCAAATCGCGCTTTTCAATGCCCACGCCGTGTTCGCCCGTCAGGCAACCGCCCACTTCCACACAGAGTTTGAGAATGTCGTTGCCGGCCTCTTCGGCCTTGTGGGCCTCTTCGGGGTCATTGACATTGTAAAGGATCAGCGGATGCAGATTGCCGTCTCCGGCGTGGAACACATTGGCGACCCGCAATCCGTAATGTTTGGTAATCTCATCCATCCGGCGCAACACCAGCGGCAATTGTCCGGTCGGGATGGTGCCGTCCATGCAGATATAATCGGCAATCCGTCCCGTCGCGCCGAAAGCCGATTTGCGGCCTTTCCAGATCGCGGCTGTTTCCATGGCCGATTTGGATTCGCGCACCGTGGCCACGCCATGCTGTTTGGCGATCTCGACAATACGGGCCAGCGTGGCATCCATTTCGGCATCCGAGCCTTCGACCTCGATGATCAGCAAGGCTTCGACATCCAGCGGATAACCGGCTTTGGCATAGGCCTCGCAAATCTCGATCGCCAGCTTGTCCATGAATTCCATCGCGACAGGAATGATCCCCGCCCCGATAATCGCGGCGACACAGGCCCCTGCTTCCTCCGAGGTCGCAAAGCCGAACAACACCGGACGCGCCCCTTCGGCTAGACGCAGGATCCGCACGGTTGCCTCGGTGACAATGCCGAGCTGCCCTTCGGAGCCGACAATCAGCGCCAGAAAATCATAGCCCGCCGCATCCATCGCCTCGCCGCCGATATCGACAATCGTGCCGTCGACCAGCACCATGCGGACACCGAGAATGTTATTGGTGGTCACGCCATATTTCAGGCAATGCGCCCCACCCGAATTCATGCCGATATTGCCGCCGATCGTGCAGGCCAGTTGCGAGGAGGGGTCGGGCGCATAAAAGAATTGCTGGGGCATGACATGGTCGGAAATGGCGAGATTGGTAATGCCCGCCTGCACCTGCATGGTACGGTCGGCAAAATTTACATCCAGCACCTTGCTCATTTTAGACAGGCCGAGAATGATCGCATCCTCCTGCCCGATCGCCCCGCCTGCCAGCGAAGTACCCGCGCCGCGGGCCACCACTTTGACGCCGTTTGTGTGGCAATAGGCCATGATGGCGGCCACCTGCTCGGTGGTCGACGGCAATGCGACGGCCAGCGGCATTTTGCGATAGGCCGTCAGGGCATCGGTTTCAAAGGCGCGCCGCTCGTCATCCGAAATGACCAGCGCGTCGGCGGGCACCAGCCGGGACAATCCGGCGATGATCTCGTCACGACGGGCCACAATGGCCTGATCGGGAACAGGAAAAGCAATACCCATGGTCAAACGTCCTCGCCTCTCGACAGATCATTCGGCAAAGCCGACCTGCACTCCGTCATTCTGTTTCCACCATACCCCAATCACGTATTTTGTCATCTGGCAGATCACAGGCCTATGCGCTTGCCTAAACCCGCCTATATTCTTGACGAGCTGGTATGCAAAACTGCTTCATATCCTTTAGCTCGGTTGTGCTAAACAGGGATAGTGCATGCGGCTTGGACTGCAATCAGACACACAGGACTTCAATAGAGGTTTATCATGATCCGCTTCGTTTCTCTGCTGGCTTTGACCTTGGTGCTTGGCCACGCAATGCCGGCTTCGGCACAGGATGCCGCCTTGGGTGAAAAAGTCTTCCTCAAATGCAAGGCCTGCCACCAGATCGGTGAAGGGGCGCGCAATGGCGTCGGTCCCAATCTCAACGGATTGATCGGGCGCAAATCGGGCTCGGTCGAGGGCTATAGCTATTCCGAGGCCAACAAGACCTCCGGCCTGACATGGGACGAAGAGACGTTCCGCGAATATATCAAAAATCCCAAGGTCAAAATTCCCGGCACCAAGATGGTTTTTGCCGGAATTGCCAAGGACGAGGAAATCGACAATCTGATTGCCTATTTCAAGACCTTTGCGGCCGACGGCAAAAAGCTCTGAAGCCAGAGGCGCTTTGAGCTTTGGTCATTGGGCAGGCGCGGGTGCTTGAAAGCACAACGCGCCTGCTCCACACTACCCATGAAGACCCACAGCGGTTATGCTGGCCCAAAGCCAGCCGCAATGGACTTGAACGATTGTGGGGCATAGCAGGTCGAGGAGATGAGATTGGTTCAGGATAAAGCGGGTTCGCGTGCGCCGAGGGTCGGACTGTTTGTGACATGTCTGGTTGATTTGATGCGCCCCTCGATTGGCTTTGCGGCTTTGAAACTGCTTGAACAGGCCGGATGCAAGGTCGAAGTGCCGAGCCAGACCTGCTGTGGCCAGCCCGGCTATAATTCCGGCGACCGCGCCACCGCCCGCGATCTGGCGGAGCAGGTGATCCGCTCCTTCTCCCATTGCGATTATGTGGTTGCGCCGTCTGGCTCCTGCGCGGGCATGATCAAGGCGCATTACCCCGAATTATTTGCCGATGACCCCAATCTGGCCCCCAAGGCGCAGGCTCTGGCAGGAAAAACCCATGAATTGATCAGTTTTCTGGTCGATGTGATGAAGGTGAAATCGGTCGATGCCTCGTTTGACGGCACTGTGACCTATCATGACAGTTGCTCGGGCTTGCGCGAATTGAAGATCAAGAACCAGCCGCGCCAATTGCTCGGGACCGTCAATGGTCTGACCATGGTCGAGATGAACGAGAGCGAAGTCTGTTGCGGTTTCGGTGGCACATTCGCTGTCAAATATGGCGAGATTTCCAATTCCATCGTCGAGAAAAAGACCGGAAATATCAGCGAAGCGGGTGCGCATACGCTGTTGGCCGGTGATCTGGGCTGTCTGATGAATATGGCTGGCAAGCTGGCCCGCGAAGGAAAGTCCATCGAAGTCCGGCATGTCGCCGAGGTGCTGGCCGGTTTGACCGACGAGCCGCCGATCGGCGCACCGCGCGTCAGCGCGCAGTCATAAGGAGCGCATCATGAGTGCCCATCCCACCACCAACCGTTTTATCGACAATGCCACCGAGGCCTTGGCCGATCCGCAATTGCAACGGGCGATGACCAATGTCCGCTCCGGCTTTATCGACAAACGCGCCGCTGTTGCGGCCAAATTGCCGGAATTCGAAGCCCTGCGCGATTCCGCCCGTGACATCAAAAACCACGCTTTGGCGCATCTCGATCTCTATCTGGAGCGTTACGAGGCCAATGTGACGGCCGCAGGCGGGCATGTGCATTGGGCACGCACCGCCGAGGAGGCCCGCAAGATCATTCTGGGCATTTGCCATGATGCCGGTGCCAAAACGGTGACCAAGGGCAAATCGATGATCTCGGAAGAGATCGCCCTGAATGCCGCGCTGGATGCGGCGGGGATTGTGCCGGTTGAAACCGATCTGGGCGAATATATCATCCAACTGCGTGACGAGGCTCCCTCGCATATCATCGCACCCGCGGTGCATTTGAATGCGACACAGGTGGAAAGCGATTTCCGCCGCGTCCATACCCATCTCGATGCCGATCGTGATTTGTCCGAGCCGGTGCAATTGCTGACCGAAGCGCGGCAGGTGTT
>CANGOE010000096.1 GCA_947455455.1 Hyphomicrobiales bacterium | reverse complement strand
GAGCAATCCGCGCACCGATACCTATTTTGTCGATCGCGACGATTGCGGTCCGATGATTCTGGATGCGCTGTTGTGGATCAAGAACAAGATTGATCCGACGCTGACCTTCCGCCGCTCGTGCCGCGAAGGCATTTGCGGGTCCTGCGCGATGAACATCGACGGTTTGAACACTCTGGCCTGCACCAAGGGCATGGATGATGTGCCCGGCGTGGTCAAAATCTATCCTTTGCCGCATATGCCGGTGATCAAGGATCTGGTCCCCGATCTGACCAATTTCTACGCCCAGCATGCCTCGGTCGAGCCATGGTTGCACACAACCTCGCCCCAGCCCGAAGCGGAATGGAAGCAGTCGCATGATGACCGCGAAAAGCTCGATGGTCTGTACGAGTGCATCCTGTGCGCCTGTTGCTCGACCTCCTGCCCGAGCTATTGGTGGAATGGCGATCGCTATCTCGGCCCTGCGGCCTTGTTGCAGGCTTATCGCTGGCTGATCGACTCGCGCGATGAAGGCACCGGCGAGCGTCTGGATGCGCTGGAAGATCCCTTCCGTCTCTATCGTTGCCACACCATCATGAATTGCGCCAATACCTGCCCCAAGGGTTTGAACCCCGCCAAGGCGATTGCCGAAATCAAGAAGATGATGGTGACCCGCCAGGTCTGACGCGGGCTGTCACAGAACAACAATCAAAGGGCACCCTCGGGTGCCCTTTTTTGTTGCTCGCCTCAGGCGTTTTGGGTGGATGCCAATGGTGTCCTATGATGCCAAGACAACGCAACGGTGCCAACAATGGCAACTGCCGCAATCATGGCTTGCGCGAGTAAGGCTTCGCGGGTTGGATTGACAATCACAAGATCCAGCCAATCGGGGATCTCCAGTTGGGTGATCTCAAGCCAGGCCTGCTCCTGCATTTCCTGGACTGCCGCTCCGATAAAGCGCAAGCCCATCAGAAACAGAAATCCAGAGGTCACCAGAAACACCGGGCGCAAGGGCAGGCGGATGGCAAGCCATTGCATGCTTGCAAACATAAGAACGAGACAGAGTGACGCCAGAGCCAGACCCGCAAAGAAAGCAAGGCTGTATCCGCCGACCGTTCCTGCCAGTGCATGCAGGAACAGGATTGTTTCGGCTCCCTCCCGGAACACAGCCAGAAATGACAGCAAAGCCAGCGAATAGGTTGTGCCATTGTCGAGTGCAAGCCGGGCCCCGCGTTCCAGCTGGGCTTTGAACTGCTTGGGATCCTGCTTCAGGATCAGCCAGCCACTCATATAGAACAGCAGTCCGGCAGCCAAGACCAGCACGCCGGCTTCAATCCGGTCATCATGCGCGCCGTTATAAAACTGGTCGAAGACCACGGCTGTGATGGCCGAGGCGATAATCGCAGCTCCTGCTCCCCAATAAAGTGAACGGCGTTGCCCTGCGCTGGCACCACTGCGAGTCAGAAAAGCGGCAATAGCCGCAATCACCAGCAGGGCTTCCAGCCCCTCGCGCAACAGGATCGTTCCGGATTGGATTGCAATGGACATGGAAGACATCAGGCACCTCATCAATGGAATGTGCCTGATGATATGCGCTTAGAATAATTCTAAATGCAATCGAATATTTAAAAATTTATTACATTAGAAACATTTAAAACTAGAAATGGCTTTTAAATAAGTAATTAATTTCCATTAATTGAAGTAACAATAAAATATACATATTCAAATATCATAATAATGAATGTTTATATTTTTATAATGATTCCAAACTGAAATAAATACATTAAAGAGATTTAAAATAAAAAAGTGTTGTCCTTAAGAAGACACAGCGATGACACCTATTGCCATCACGCAGGCAATGCCGACCATCCACACTATTGAGCGCAACAGTGGTCTATCGGTGAGATAGGCCGCGATATAGCCGATACGGGCGAGAATAAAAATCACGGCAAGACTGTTGACCCAATGCGGTTCGGCATGGGTCAGGCCGGCCAGCAACACCACGGCGGCAAAAAACGGAAAAGCCTCGAAGCTGTTGGCATGGGCGGCCACGGCCCGCGCCTGTCGTCCCTCGAATTTGGCCATGCTTTCGCGCGGGCGCGCATTGTCATAACCGCCGCCGCTTTTGGCAAATCCCACCGCGATATAGGGGAGCAGGCCGGCGATCAGAAGACAGCAATAGGCAATGGTCATGACAGGTTTTCCGTGTGGTTGGATCTTGTTTACGCAATCGGGGCAGGATCGGTTCACACTCAATGGGTTTTAAGGTGGAACGGCTGGAGCCAACGGCGTTGCAGGTCCAGCACAGCAGTGGCAAAGCCGCTGGCATCATCGACGGCTTCGCTGAAGCGGCTTTCGGCGGTCGCTTCGTCGGCATTGAGCACGCCGATCACGTCGCCCGAATCAAAGGTCAATTCGGCCTCGAATTTGCGCGCCAGCGCCTGCATGGCGCGGTTATGGGTCAGACAACTGGCGTAGAGCCGTTTCATGCGGCGGTTGCGGGCCGCGCGGATCACACGTTTGAACAGGGCTGTGCCCAGACCACGCCCGCGCCAACCGCTTTCAATGCTGAAGGCGGCTTCGCCGTCCTGTCCGTCATGGCCCATATCGCGCAATTCTGCCGCGCCCCTGATCATGCCATCCTCGAAATAGCCGAAGGTAACCCCCACCAGCGCAAAGCACCGCTCGGCATAGTCACTGACAAATTGGTCGCTGGCCCCCATGCCGAAACGGCTGTGGCGGGTATCGGTATCCAGACGCAACAAATGGTCGCGGAAAGCACATAGATCGGTGGGATATAATTTACGGATAAAGCCTTTTGGCTTGATCACCTGTCCCATGACACCCTCTTTCGCCGATGACGCACAAACACTAGACACAAACGCGAGGTTTGTGCAGTGCACAATCGCCGATAGATGTGGCAATAATGTGAAGCGGGTGCACAAATTTTGGTAAAATGGCTTTCCAGCACGTCGGGACTGGCGGATACTCAAAAAAACAGGGAGATTCTCCAATGGCTCAGGACAACGTGCTCTATTGTTTCGCCCAATCCGGCAATGCCTACAAGGTCGCGCTTTATTTCGCGCTGACAGGCGAGGCGTGGACCCCGCAATTCGTCGATTTTTTTAACGGCGAAACCCGCTCCAAAGCCTATCGGGATACGGTCAATGCGATGGGTGAAGTGCCGGTATTGAAGCGTAAAGGTGCGTTATTGACCCAATCAGGTGCGATATTGTCGATGCTGGCAGAAGAAAGCGGTCATTTCGCACCGAAAACCGCGCAGGAGCGCTACGAGGTCAATCGCTGGATTCTGTTCGACAACCATAAATTCACCAGCAATTACGCCACTTTGCGGTTTTTGCTGTCTTTCGCCAAAACCGGAGAGACGGGTGCGACCGAATTCTTGCGCGGACGGGTCAAGGCCGCTTTCAAGCTGGCCAATGAGCATTTTGCCCATCACAATTTTGTCGCGGCTGACCGGCCGACAATCGCCGATCTGTCAATGGCCGGTTACGTCTATTATCCCGAAGAAGTGGGCATTGATTGGGCCGACTATCCGCATATCCAGGCGTGGAAGGACCGCATTGCCGCCCTGCCGGGCTGTCAACATCCCTATGATCTGATGCCGGGTCATCCTTTGCCGGTCTGAACCATTCTCTTTGTTGTATCAAGCCTGCAGGCGGCTTGGCCGCTTGCCGAGGCTGGCGTGAGCGCGTAAGGGCTTAGTCGTGGTTGCCTCTGTCAGAGTTTTCGTCCCGTGAAGCCTATCCGACATCAATATGAAAGCATGGCCGCGGCCGGTGCCATCGAGACCGATGCGGCGCAATTGGCGATTGTCGACCGCCTTGACGCACTGTCTGAAACCCTGAACCAGCGTGCCATAGCCAGCAAAGGCAGTGCGCTGGGCTGGCTGTTCCACAGGACCCGTCCCGAAGCCCCCAAAGGCTTGTATATCTGGGGTTCGGTGGGGCGTGGCAAAACCATGCTGATGGATCTGTTTTTCAATTCGGTCCAGAGCAGTTCCAAGCGGCGGGTGCATTTCCATGGCTTTCTGGCCGATGTCCATGCCCGCATCCATATTTTCCGGCAGGGGGTCAAACAGGGCAAGATCAAGGATACCGATCCGATCCCGCCGGTCGCCGCCCAATTGGCGGGCGAGGCCAAATTGCTGTGCTTCGACGAATTCACCGTCACCGACATTGCCGATGCCATGATTTTGGGACGGCTGTTCACCGCCTTGTTCGAGCAGGGCGTGGTGGTTGTCGCCACATCCAATGTCGTGCCCGAACGTCTTTATGAGGGCGGGTTGAACCGCGCTCTGTTTCTGCCGTTCATCGACCTGCTGTCGCAACGCATGCATATTGCCCAGCTTGATGCGCGCACCGATTTCCGGATGGAAAAACTCGGCGGCCTGCCGGTCTATTATACGCCGCTGTCTGGCCATGCGGGGGCGGCTTTCGAAGAGGCTTTCCAGCGCCTGTGTGGCGGTCAGGTGGCAAAACCGCAGGTGATCAATGTGTTGGGGCACGCGCTGGATGTGCCTCTGGCTGTGGCAGGTGTGGCACGGTTCGATTTCCGTGACTTGTGCGAAAAACCGTACGGCGCTTCGGATTATGTGGCGGTGGCCAAGAAATTCCACACTGTATTTATCGAAAACATTCCGAAAATGGCGATCGACCGTCGCAACGAGGCCAAGCGGTTCATCACCTTGATCGACATGCTCTATGACAACCATGTCAAACTGGTCGCCAGTGCCGAGGTCGAGGCGCATCTGCTCTATGAGGGGCAGGACGGACGCGAGGCGTTTGAATTCGACCGCACGGTGTCGCGCCTGATCGAAATGCGCTCGGAAGAGTATCTGTCGCATTCCCACGGTATCAAGCGTGTGGTCAGCGGCAATACCACGGGCCTGATCGAGACCTAGAGCCCGACCAATTCCGAGCCGATCAACAGACAGGCCGCCAGCGCCATGATCCCTGTGGCAATCCAGCCCATGATCTTGAGCGGGCGAGGCAGGGTCCAGACCCCCATGGTTTGGGTATCGCAGGACAGCACCATCATGCCGACCATGATCGGCACCGCTGTAAAGCCGTTGATGACAGCCGCCCAGAACAGCATGCGGATCGGATCAATCCCGATCAGGGTGATCGCCACCCCGCCAAAGGTGGCGGCCGCGATCACGCCGTAAAAGCCGATGGCCTCGAGCGGTTTGGCCGCAAGCGTCGCGCGCCAGTGCAAAGCCTCGGAGACCGCATAGGCCGAAGCCCCCGCCAGCACTGGCACGGCCAGCAGTCCGGTGCCGATAATGCCGCAGGCAAACAGCAAAAAGGTGAACACACCGGCAATAGGGCGCAGGGCCTCGGCGGCTTCGGCGGCTGTATTGATGGCGATTATGCCCTGACCATGCAGAGTGGCGGCGGTGGTGAGGATGATGGCAAAGGAGATGGTGTTGGAAAACACCATGCCGATGCCGGTATCCCATTTGATGCGGTTGATATGGCCCTGTTGGTCATGCGGCGTATCGCGCAGGGCTTGGGCGCGGTGGAGCTTTAATTCCTCGACCTCCTGCCCGGCCTGCCAGATAAACACATAGGGGCTGATCGTGGTGCCGAACACGGCCACCATGGTCAACGCATAATCGCTGGTCCAACTGATCGCGGGCATGACCAGTGCGCGGCCTACCTCCAGCCACGGCACTTTGATGGTCAAAACCGCGATCACATAGACAAACAGCACCATGGTCAGCCATTTGAGCGCACCGGCATAGCGGCGATAGGAGATCATCACTTCCAAAACAACGCAGAGCAGGCCGAAGGCCACCGTCATCACTTTGGCGAACAGATCCGAGCCGCCCGCGACCAGCCGCACCGCTTCGCCCATCGCGGCGAGATCGGCGGCGATATTGATGATATTGGCAAACAGCACCAGAACCACCACGCCGACAATCAGCGCAGGCGGACTGCGCCGCGCCGCCGCCGCCATCAGTCCCTCGCCGCTGGCGCGACCGATGCGGGCCGCAATCATCTGGATGGCGATCATGAAGGGAAGGGTCAGCACCACGGTCCATAACTGGTTGAACCCGAATTGTGCGCCCGCCTGCGAATAGGTTGCGATGCCGGAGGGATCATCATCGGCCGCGCCCGCAATAATGCCCGGACCCAGCAAACGCCGCAACGAATGGCGCGGATGGTTGTTGGCCGTCCCGTGGCGGGGGCGGGCCTCTGTCTCATGCGCAAGCATTGGTTGGCTCTGTTGGATAGGATCGGGCATGACGGGGTTCTCTGACGTTTTGACTGTGCGGCGGGATCGGGTTCGGTGCAAGGCCAAACTGGATAAGCGGGAGACCGGCAGGGCATTGCGGATCCAAATCACCCCCTTGTGGTCATAGCCTGTTAGCTGTCATAGATTTGCGACGATACAGGTGGCCGGACAGGGGCAGGAGGTCTGAGAGGGGTATGGCGGTTTCAAACGCACCACGGCAGGACAGGCGGATTCTGGAAATCACGCGCGAACAGGTGCGCCGTTTCGGGGCGTCGCGGCTGACGCTGGTCTCTGTTGCCGAGGAAGCGGGCATGACCCATGCCAATATCTACCGTTATTTCGCCTCCAAACTGGCCCTGTGCGATGCGCTGACAGCGGATTGGATGCGCGAGGTCGAAGGACGGCTCGGCGCCGTGGTTGACTCGCCCGATCCCGCCGATGACAAGCTCGAACGCTTGTTGCTCGAGCTCATGCGCGTCCACCGGAGGCATCTGACAAGCGAGCCGGAGCTTTATGCCTTGCTGATCAATGCCTATGCCGAAAACCGTCTGGTCGCCCGCCAGCATCGCGCCCGTATCGGCCAGTTGATCGAACAGATTCTCGATGACGGGATTTCTACCCAGGTGTTCCAGATGACAAGCAAAGAGCGCGCGCTCGGTCTGGTGTTCGATCTGTGCTACCGCTTTTTGCACCCGCAAGCGGTGGGGATGGATCGCACCATTCCCGAAAAGGCGGTGGAATCCCGCCATGCCACAGCCGCCCGTGCGGTGGTGATCGCGCTCAAAGCCCGTTTGGGTTGAATTCATTATTGTTACAATTTACAAAATTTGTAATTTATTACCTGTTTTTTTGAAGCCCCTGCCGGACAAGAACCACAGGGTTTATTTTGGCTTATCTTATTGTTTTTATGAGGAAATATCGGTTTTGGTATCCCGATCACTTGCCACAATACTCCTTATTGTTGCCTTTCTTAGTCTTTAGCTTGACTTGATCAAGCCCGAACGACTCGCTAGGCGATGGAGGGTCGGTATCAGCCGAACGCTTATTTTTACTCAATTCCGTGTAAGGATCACTCTCAATGGCACGCAAGAAGATTGCTTTGATCGGCTCTGGTCAGATCGGCGGTACCCTCGCTCATCTCATCGGCCTGAAAGAACTTGGTGACGTGGTGATGTTTGATATTGCCGAAGGCGTG
>CANGOE010000095.1 GCA_947455455.1 Hyphomicrobiales bacterium | reverse complement strand
TGAGGCAACGACAACCACCCCTGTCATGCCCGCCCTTGTGGCGGGTATCCACGTCTTCCTTGCGACACTGAAAGCAAGTCGTGGATGGCCGGGACAGGCCCGGCCATGACAGTGAGGGTGAGGCAACGACAACCACCCCTGTCATGCCCGCCCTTGTGGCGGGTATCCACGTCTTCCTTGCGCCACTGAAAGCAAGTCGTGGATGGCCGGGACAGGCCCGGCCATGACAGTGATTGGACGCAATCCCGCCGGCCATGCCCCCGATGAGGGTTTAGCCCTGCCCGAACGCCTCAGCGCTTTTGCGGCAGGCTTGCCGGACGGGCTGGCTGGTCAAACCGGTAGGTCAGGCCCAAAGCCAGAATGTCGATATGGGTATTGACCTTGGTCGACAGCGTATCCATGCCGGAACCGGCCAGAAACGGGTTGTAGGACACGTTGTTGGCATCCAGCGTCACCTTGGTGGCAAGCGGGAAGACATGCAGATAAGCCAGATCCAGCGTCATCGCCTCGCTGATTTTATAACCCAGACCCAATGAGGTCCAGATCCGGTCATTGTCAGGCAAGCGGATGCTTCGCGTGGTGCTCTTCAACGGACTGCTTTCGAAGGACACACCACCGCGCAGGGTCCATTGCGGGGTATAGGCATATTCGGCACCCACGGACACAAACCAGTTGTCGTTATAATTCAACGGCACATTGGGCTGGAGCGGATGCGGTTGCCCATTGGCTTGCAGAGTGACAGCAGGTGCGCCGATGCGGCTCCAATCGGTCCATTCATAGCTGGCCAACAGGGTCCAGCGCTCGGAAACCACCTGGCGCAGGCTGAGCATGATGCTTTGCGGCAAAGGCACCGACATGCTGATCGGCTGATTGGCCAAAGCCAGCGGAGCACCGAAAAAATCGCCCTTCAAATCCTGCTGGACCTTGGAACGGTAGCCGAAACCGATATCCGTGCCTATGAAGGGTGTCAGGGTCAATCCGGCGGCAAAGCCCAATCCCATACCATCGCCCTGAAGGCCGATAATGCCCCATTGCGAAGGCGCGGAGGCGGCTGGAATGGCGCTGGCATATTTGGCTTTCAACTGCACGACCCGCAAACCCGCCCCGAAAGACACCATGTCGCTCCAGCGATAGCCGAGCATCGGGCTGGCCTCGATCGAGGTGACTTTGGTTGTACTGCCATAGGCGCGACCGACATAATCCTTGTCCATCTTGGTCGAAAGCCCGTAAGGCGCGGTCACGCTCAGTCCCAACCAGACGCGATCATTGATCTGGTAGGACAGAAATGTGGCCGGAATCACCGCATCAATGCCGATATCGCCGCTTTTGGAAGCGCCGCCAAACGCCGCACCGACAACACCGTAACCGGCGCCTGTACCGGGCTGATTGGTGTGTTCGGCATAAGGGGCAATGCCTGACAGGTTGAAAGACCCCTGAATACCCGAAAACTGTGTGATTGTTGCCGGATTGAAAGTGATCGAACCAAGCCCTGCGGCCCCTGCGGCGGTTCCAGCAAAAGACAGTGCCTCGCCGGCCGCGCTGTGTTCGCGCAAGGCAAAGGCCCCTGCCTGCACCCGTTCACCCGACATCACCAATAAAACAACCAGTACAGACTGGCAAAGCAACACCATGTTGCGCATCAATACAAACTTCATTTGAACAATCCCAAAAACCACAATGACACAATACGCACGCAACGCTTATGTCATGGTTCTTACAGCAAGCCCGAAAATTAATAAAGCATTAACTCTTGCAAGCCCAAAGACATCCCACAAAAAAGGCCGGACCTGCAAAGGTCCGGCCTTGGATGACGAGCCCCTTAGAATATTATTTTTTGGGCAAAGCGGCCGGTGCGGCCGGCGTATCGAAACGGTAACGCATCGACACCGAGACAATGTCGATATGGGAGTCGAACTTACCGGTATAGGTTACCGGCAAAGCGGGATTGTAGGCAGGATTGCCAGTGGCAACATTCATCCGTGTATTCTGCGGAATGATATGGGTATAGCCGAGATCGAAACTCAACTTCTCGTCGAATTTATAGCCTGCACCGAGTGACAGCCAGATACGGTCATTGTCAGGCAAACGCGGGCCGCGCGTTTCGTCGCGGATCGGCGAATATTCATAGGCCACACCGGAACGCAGTGTCCAATTGGGATTCATGGCATATTCGAGACCCACAGAGGCCATCCAGCCGTCTTTATAGCCCAGAGGCAACGAGCCCATGCGAAGGCCGGTATTCTGGTTGTAATAAACCGGGAACTGCACTCGGCTCCAATTGGTCCATTCATAACCGGCCAGCACCGTCCATTGATCGGTCAGCTTGCGCTTGACCCCGACCGTGACGGAATCAGGCAACATCACGCGCAATTTGATCGGAGATACTGTTCCTGAAATCGGGCTTGTATAATTGCCGGTCAAATCCTGCTGGACAGTCGAGCGGTAGCCAATACCGATTTCGGTCTTGTTGTCAGGCTTGTACGTCACGCCCGCTGAAGCACCGACACCGGTACCATCCCCCTCCAAGCCACCATCGCGACCCGTTAAGAAAAGATTGGATTTGTAAATGGCTTTGAACGCCATCACCCGCACACCGACACCAACCGATATTTGGTCATTGATCTGATAGGCGAGCGAGGGAGTCACTTCGGTCGAGGTGGCACGAGAAGTTGTGCCATAGAGACGGCCTGTGCCCCATGAGGGATCATATTTGGTAGCCAATCCGAAAGGCGCATTCAATGACAGGCCCAGCCAGACATCCTTGCCGACTTGCCATGTTCCGTAAGTGGCGGGCAGAGCTGTGTCTTGAGCAATATCGTTGCTGGTCTTGCCAGTAGATGCCGCAGAAGTGGAATC
This sequence comes from Hyphomicrobiales bacterium, assembly GCA_947455455.1. Taxonomy (GTDB): domain Bacteria; phylum Pseudomonadota; class Alphaproteobacteria; order Rhizobiales; family Beijerinckiaceae; genus CAIYZJ01. Next base: position 4,635 of record CANGOE010000095.1, on the reverse strand, counting down.
GGTGGTCAGCTTGGCGAAGGGGAAAATGCCGCTGATCGAGCCTTCAACCTGAATGCCCTTGTAATCGGTCATCGCCGCAGGGTTCCAGAACATCGAACCGAGACCGGCGCCGCCTGCCGCCGCGCCGGCAAAAGAGGTGCCCTGACCTGTTGCGCTTTGCTCGCGCAGACCGAACGCACCAGCCTGTGCCTCGCTGGCAACAAGGCCGAGCGCCAGAGCCGCAACGGCGCAAGATGAGGCCATTCTTGAAGTGAGTGTCATGATAATCCCGCCCTAAAATCAAGGCCGATTCAGTCTCGGCCCTTTGCTACTGTGGGTGCATGACACAATATTGACACATTCGCGTCAAGCCATCCGATGCCACGGATTGGTGATTATCTGCCCATTGTTGCAAAAGGGTCACCACAGGGCACTTGCCTCACGGCTCCACACGGGCCAAACTAAAGTTCTAGGGAGAATCCCTGATACGAGAGCAGGAAACACGATGAAACTTGTACGTTATGGCAAAGCGGGTGCCGAAAAACCCGGCCTGATTGATTCCGATGGCACGATCCGCGATCTGTCTGCCCATGTGAAAGACTTTGCAGGCGATGCCTTGTTGCCTGCCAATATCAAGAAATTGGCGGCACTTGATCCCAAAAGCCTGCCGGCTGTGGCCGCTGGCACCCGTTTGGGCTCATGCGTGCCCAAGCCGGGCAATTTCATTGCCGTCGGTCTGAATTTCGCCGATCATGCGGCCGAAACCAACAATCCCATTCCTGCCGAACCGATCTTGTTCAACAAGGCTCCCAACACCATCCAGGGCCCCGATGATGATGTGATCATCCCTCCCGGCTCGTTGAAGACCGATTGGGAAGTGGAACTGGCCTTTGTGATCGGCCAGCCCGGCTACCGGATTTCGGAAGCCGATGCCGCCAACCATATTGCCGGTTATTTCATCTGCAACGATGTGTCCGAGCGCGCTTACCAGATCGAGCGTTCCGGCCAATGGATGAAGGGCAAGAGCCTGCCGACCTTCGGGCCTGTCGGCCCCTGGCTGGTCACTCCCGATGAAGCGGGCGATGTCCAGAACCTGAAAATGTGGCTGAAGCTGAACGATCAATATGTGCAGAACGGCTCATCGAAGACCATGATCTTCAACTGCCAGTTCCTCGTGCATTACATCTCGCAATTCATGCATCTCGATGCTGGCGATATCATCACCACCGGCACCCCTCCGGGTGTGGGCCTCGGCATGAAGCCCCCGCTGTTCCTGAAGGGCGGCGATACGATGGAAGTGGGCATCGAAGGCCTCGGCGCGCAACACCAGCACGTGAAGCAAGCCTGATAAGGCCTTGCAATCAAACATCAATCAGGCCGCCTCCGGGCGGCCTGATCTTTTTGGATACCGTCAAAGACCCAGCATCAATTGCAGGTTTTGGACTGCCGCACCCGATGCGCCTTTGCCCAGATTATCGAGGCGCGCCACCAGCACCGCCTGTTTGCGTGCCTGATTGCCATAAACGCGCAATTCCATCACATCGGTATCGTTGAGGGCTTCGGCCTCGACCCGTCCGGCTTTGACGCTGGCATCGTCTTGGGCCAGCACTGTCACAAGTTTTGCACCCTGATAGGCCTGAGCCAGAACAGCGTGCACATCATCAACGCTGACCCCGCCATGCAGGGTATCGAGATGCAGAGGCACCGACACCAGCATGCCCTGACGGAAATGCCCGACCGAGGGCACGAAAATCGGCCGCCGTGTCAGACCGGTATAGAGTTGCAATTCGGCAATGTGCTTGTGCTCCAAGCCCAGACCATACAGCTCGAAATTGGGGGCGCGGCCTTCCTCGTGGTCGGCAATCATGCTTTTGCCACCGCCCGAATAACCCGACACCGCATTGACCGTCACCGGAAAATCTCTGGCCATCATCCCGGCCTCGATCAGGGGCCGGATCAGCGCAATCGCGCCGGTCGGGTAGCAACCGGGATTGGAGACGCGCTTCGAGGTGCGGATCGCCTCGGCCTGCCCTGCCGCCATTTCGGCAAAGCCATAGGTCCAGCCCTCGGCAACACGATGGGCTGTCGAAGCATCGAGCAAGACAGGAGCCTGTGCGCCCAATTCGGACGCCAGAGCCACCGTCTCCTTGGCGGCGTCGTCCGGTAGGCACAGAATCACGGCATCCACTTCGGCCATCAGGGCTTTGCGGGCGGCCGGATCCTTGCGGTGGGCGGCATCGATACTGCGCAATTCGACAGTGCCCAAAGCCAGCAAGCGTTCGCGAATGCCAAGGCCCGTTGTGCCCGCTTCGCCATCGATAAACACTGTCTTTGCCATGATGCACTCCCATCAAACCGGCGGTTGCAATCGTGTCGGGACTGATCTGCCAAGCACAACAGCCCAACGTCCTGTGACATGCGATCAGTTATCGATCCAGTCAAGCGTTTCGCCGGAATTGGCGGCAACAAATGCCGAATGTTTGCGCAACTGTGGCATGTTTGCTGCAATGCAATCCTCAGGTCTCGTCTGGTCTGGGCGCGAATCCTCCTTTAGATTGGGACCATCCTTTGCCTGTTGTTGAAAAGAGACTGTGATGTTCAATACTCCCCGCTCCCGCCGTGGCATGGTCACATCGCCCCATCACTTGGCCAGCGAAGCCGGATTGCGGGTGTTGCGCGACGGCGGCAATGCCATCGAGGCCACGGTGGCCATGGCGGCAATGCTGGCTGTTGTCTATCCGCACATGACGGCAATCGGCGGGGACGGCTTCTGGCTTGTCAGCGCCCCCGGACAGGATCCGGTTGCCATCGATGCCTGCGGTGGCGCGGCCATGGCGGCAACGCCCGCCCTCTATGCCAAGCACGGATGCGACACGATCCCGTGGCGCGGTCCTTTGGCCGCCAATACGGTGGCGGGCACTGTCTCAGGTTGGGGCGAGGCTATGGCGCTCAGCAGTGAGATGGGCGGCACTTTGCCTTTGTCACGCTTGCTGGAAGATGCGGTCTGGTCAGCGGAAAACGGCTTTCCCGTCACCCGAAGCCAGCAGGAATTGACGACGGAAAAACAGCCCGAATTGCAGGACCAACCCCATTTTGCCAAAACCTTTCTGGCAGACAACAAGCCCCCGCGTGAGGGCACATGGATGACACTGCCCGCTTTGGGCCAGACCCTGCGCCGGATCGGGCGGGATGGTCCCGATGATTTTTATCGCGGCGCGCTGGCCCGCGACATTGCCGCCGATCTCGCCGCTTGCGGCTCGCCCGTTGCGCTGGCTGATTTGAATGCCCATCATGCCCAACGGCGCAAGGCGCTGTCGGTCAAGGTGTCGGGGGCGCGGGTGTTCAATTTCCCGCCACCGACGCAAGGCCTGTCCTCGCTGATGATTCTGGCCCTGTTCGATCGCCTGAAGGTGCGCGAAGCCGAGGGTTTTGACCATATTCACGGCATGGTCGAAGCCATCAAGCAGGCTTTTATTGTCCGCGACCGCATCATAGGTGATCCCGCCTCGATGACCGAGGATCCGCAAACCTATTTGCAGAATGACAGGCTGGACCAGCTTGCCGCCCGCATTGATCCCGCAAAAGCCTTGCCATGGCCGCATGTAGCGCAAAAGGGCGATACGGTCTGGCTTGGGGCCATTGATGCGCAAGGGGTCGCAGTCAGTTTCATTCAAAGCATCTATTTCGAATTCGGTTCGGGGTGTGTTCTGCCGCAAAGCGGCTTTGTCTGGCAAAATCGCGGTGCCAGCTTTGCCCTGTCGGGCAATGGACCCCGTGTGATCGGAGCGGGACGCAAACCCTTCCACACCCTCAATCCAGCCATGGCCCTGTTCGAGGACGGGCGTCGGATGGTCTATGGCACGATGGGCGGCGAAGGCCAGCCGCAAACCCAGGCCGCTTTGTTCTCGCGCTATGCGTTCTTCGGCCAAGGCTTACAGGAAGCCATTACCGCCCCGCGCTGGCTGTTGGGCAAGACATGGGGCGACCAGAGCATCACTTTGAAGCTGGAAAACCGTTTCGACCCTGCCCTTGTCTCGGCCTTGCAGGCGGCGGGTCACGATATCGAACTGTTGCCCGCTTTCACCTCCACCATGGGCCATGCCGGCGCGGTGGTGCACCATAGCTCAGGTCCACAAAGCGGCCTGTTCGAGGGAGCCACAGACCCCCGCAGTGATGGTGCGGCGATCGGATTCTGATCGTTATAGGCCGATGGCTTTCGGGCAGAGCCCGTTTTACGGGCCTATGATGCCGACACGACACAAATGCGGGCATGACAGGGGTGGTTTTCGTTACTTCATCCCCCCACACTGTCATGGCCGGGCCTGTCCCGGCCATCCACGACTTCGCTCAACTGCCCAAGACAGACGTGGGTACCCGCCACAAGGGCGGGCATGACAGGGGTGGTTTTTGTGGTATCCCCCTCACCCTCACCCTCCCCATCACCATCACCCCCCTCACTGTCATGGCCGGGCTTGTCCCGGTCATCCACGACTTCGCTCAACAGCCCAAGAAAGACGTGGATACCCGCCACAAGGGCGGGCATGACAGGCGTGGGTTTAGTGGCATCCCCCTCACCCTCACCCTCCCCATCACCATCACCCCCCTCACTGTCATGGCCGGGCTTGTCCCGGTCATCCACGACTTCGCTCAACAGCC
>CANGOE010000094.1 GCA_947455455.1 Hyphomicrobiales bacterium | reverse complement strand
GGATGCCCGCATGTCCGGCACCGCCTTCGGCACCATCGTGCTCCATATCGTGCCGGAAGCCGCCATCGGCGGGCCGCTCGGTCTGGTGCGCAATGGCGACCGCATCAAGCTGGATGTCGAAAACCGCCGCATCGATCTGCTGGTCGACGACGCGGAACTGGCCAAACGCAAGGCCGAATGGACAGCCCCCAAGCCGCATGCGGGCTCAGATCGCGGCTATTTGTCGCTTTATCTGAACAATGTTAATCAGGCTGATCAGGGTTGCGATTTTGACTTCCTGCGCAAAACGCCTGCCCACCCATCCTCATCATAACAGCCGGAGCACCGGCCACAGACACGAACCCGAAGGAATAGACCATGAGCGGAAACAATAAAATTGCCCTGATCACCGGAGCCGGTTCAGGTGTCGGACGCGCCGTTGCTGTGGCCATGGCCAAAGAAGGCTATACGGTTGTTATCACCGGTCGCCGGGCTTCGGCACTGGATGAAACGGTTGCCGCAGGCCAGGGCCTGCCCGGCAGTCTGTTTGCCATTCCTGCCGATCTGACCGATCCCGATCAGGTGGCCAAACTGTTTGCGGCGATCAAAGACAAATATGGCCGTCTGGATGTGCTGTTCAACAATGCCGGTGTCAACGCCCCTCCCGGCGTGTTGCTGGAAGATCTGGACCCGAAAGACTGGCAGACCGTGGTCAACACCAACCTGTCGGCGGTGTTCTATTGCACCCAGCAAGCCTTCAAGATCATGAAAGCACAAAGCCCGCATGGCGGCCGCATCATCAATAACGGATCGGTCTCCTCGCAGGCTCCCCGCCCGAATTCCATTCCCTATACGGCCACAAAACATGCCGTTTCGGGCCTGACCAAAACCACCTCGCTGGATGGCCGCAAATATGACATCGCCTGTGGCCAGATCGATATCGGCAATGCCGCTTCGGCGATGACCTCGGCCATGAGCGGCGGCGTGCCGCAGGCCAATGGCACCATGGCTCCCGAACCGGTGATGGATGTCGCCAATGTGGCCAGTGCCGTGGTCTATATGGCCAGCCTGCCGCTGGATGCCAATGTGCAGAACATCACCGTGATGGCCACCAAAATGCCGCTGGTCGGCCGCGGCTAATCTGTCATAGGCGCTCGATTGGGGCAGAGGGTGTTTTGATGACACTGACACCGGCAGAAATCGAGCGCTATGCCCGCCATATCATCCTGCCGGAGATCGGCGGGCAGGGGCAGTTAAAACTCAAACAGGCGCGCGTACTGGTGATCGGTGCCGGTGGCTTGGGTGCGCCTTTGCTGATGTATCTGGCCGCCGCCGGTTGCGGCCAGATCGGCATTGTCGATGATGACACGGTCAGCCTGTCGAATTTGCAGAGACAGGTTATCCATCACACCGCAACTGTGGGCACGGCCAAAACCGACAGTGCCAGAGCCGTGCTCGAAGCCATCAACCCGCATGTCACCGTGACCTGCCATAGCGGCAGGGCGACAAGCGCGACCCTGCCTGCTTTGCTTGAAGCCTATGATGTGGTGGCCGATGGTTCGGATAATTTTACCACCCGTTACAGCGTGGCCGATGCCTGCCTTGTTGCCCGTAAGCCATTGGTCACCGCCGCTCTGGGACGGTTTGACGGCAGTCTGACAACCATCAAAGGCTATCGGCAGAACCCGCAAGGACAATGGAACCCGACCTATCGCTGTCTGTTCCCGACCCCGCCTGCCGAAGGGAGCATCCCGCATTGCGCGGAAGCGGGCGTGCTGGGAGCTCTGGCAGGGGTCATGGGTTCGCTGATGGCGCTTGAGGTGATCAGGGCCATTGTGCCGTTCGGCGATGATCTGGTCGGTCGTTTGCTGATGGTGGATGCGTTGTCGATGCGGTTTGATACCATCAGCTATCAGCGGGTGGTTGCCCCACCCGCCTGACGGTCATTGCATCAGTTGAACCAGCCGCCACCTTTGCGGACTTTAACCACAGTGCCGGTCTTGACGCGGTTATAGAGATCGAAAATATCCTCGTTGAGCATGCGTACACAGCCCGAGGACACCTGTTCGCCAATCGACCACGGCTCGTTGGTGCCATGGATACGGAACAGGATATCGTGACCGTTCTGGTACAGATACAACGCACGCGCACCCAGCGGACTATCCACGCCACCCGCCATATGTTCGGGCAGGCCCTTCAGCACGCGCTTCATGGTGGAGGTGGGCCGCCATTCGGGCCAGACACCTTTGCGGCCGACTTCGGCAATGCCACGCCATGAGAAGCCCTGACGGCCCACGCCGATGCCGTAACGCAAGGCGGTGTTATCGGATTGGACCAGATAGAGGAAACGCTCATCGATATTGACGACGATGGTGCCGGGCTTCTCGCCTCCAGAATAAGCGACAGTCTGGCGCATCAATTCGGGCTTCATGCGGGTCCGGTCGACCAGCGGAATATCAAAAGGCTGATCGGGGATCGAACCGATATACCAGCTGTCATCATAATCTTCGGGCGGGGCGGTGATGGTCGGCTCGGGGACCGACTGACAACCGGCCACACCCAAAGCCGTCACACCGAAAAATCCAGCCAACAATGAGCGACGGGAAACGGCCGCATCATTTTTTATCCGTATTGATTGAGACATCCGACTTACCAACTTTCAAAGAACCACAATTAGGCGCGCAAAACCGCGCCCGTTTTTTTAGCCACTTCCGCGATGATCTTGTCGCTGATGCTTTCGAGATCGGCATCCGTCAGCGTCCGATCCTGCGGTTGCAAGGTGACTGTAATGGCCAACGATTTATGACCCTCGGCAATCCCTTGTCCGGTATACACATCAAACAACGTCACATCGGTGATCAAGGCGCGTTCGGCGGCTTGCGCCGCTTTGAGCACATCACCCGCTGACACGGCGTGGGGAACAACAAAGGCATAATCCCGCAGAACTGGCTGGAAATCGGACAGCACCAGTTTGGGCTTCATTTTGGTCGGCTTGGCCTTGGGCGGCGGCAAGCGGTCGAGATTGATTTCAAAACCCACCATCGGTCCCTTGGCATCGAGGGCCTCAAGCGCCCGCGGATGCAGTTCGCCAAACGCGCCGACCACCACTTTGGGACCGAATTGCAAGGTTGCCGAACGGCCCGGATGGAACCAAGCCGGACCTCCCGCCACCAGTTGCAACCCGCCTGTCGGCACGCCGAGCGCTTCCAGCACCGCATAGGCATCGGCCTTGGCATCATAAAGATCAACCGAGCGAGTCGGCACATGCCAATGGCGACCCGACACCTGTGGCTGGGCCTGTGCACGCCGCACACCGCTGGCGGCAATCGACTGGTCTTCCGGCTTTTCACCGGCAAACACCTGACCGACTTCGAACAAAGCCACATCGGGGGTGCCGCGATCGGCATTGCGTTGCGCCGATTTCACCAGACCCGGCAACAGGCTGGGGCGCATGTCGGACAGATCGGAAGCAATCGGATTGGCCAGCGCCAATTCATCCGCGCCGCCGCCGAACAGCACCGCCTCGTCATGGCTGATGAATGACCACGTTACCGCTTCGACCATGCCACGGCTGGCCAAAGCCCGCTTGGCCAGACGGGTGCGTTTCTGGATCAGTGTCAGCACGGGCTTGGCCACCACCTGCGGCTCGCGCATGAAGGGCACGGCCGCCACATGATCCAGACCGATGATGCGGACAATTTCTTCGACCAGATCGGCCTTGCCCTCGACATCGGGCCGCCATGTCGGCACCACAACGTCAACCACCGGGGCTGATCCCGTCACCTCGAAGCCAAGGCTTTGCAGAATGGCAATTTTCTTGTCGGCCTCGCAATGCAGACCCGTCAAACGCTCGACCTCGTCCAGCGGGAAAGCAATATGCAACGCGGGATGCGGCACCTGACCGGCCAGCAGAACCTCGCTGGCTTCGCCGCCGCACAATTGCTGGACCCAATGGGTGGCCAATTCGATGCCGGGCAGGCAGAAAGCCGGATCAACGCCACGCTCGAACCGGTAGCGCGCATCGGTATTGATGCCGAGTTTGCGGCCCGTCTGGGCAATGTTGAGCGGATCCCACAGCGCGGATTCAATCAGCACATCGGTGGTGTGCTCGTCACATCCCGATTGCTCGCCGCCCATCACACCGGCAATGGATTCCACGCCGTGGCTGTCGGCAATCACCACCATGCCATGATCAAGCGTATAGGTTTTGCCATCAAGCGCGACAATCTCCTCGCCCTGTCTGGCGTGGCGGACCGTCAGGGAACCATGGACCTTTTTGGCATCGAACACATGCAGGGGACGGCCACGATCAAAGGTCAGATAATTGGTGATGTCGACCAGCGCATTGATCGGGCGCAGGCCGATGGCCTTCAGCCGCCGTTGCATCCAATCGGGGCTGGCGCCGTTTTTGACGTTTTTGACCAGACGCAACGCAAAGGCCGGAGCCAACCTGTGCTCGTCGGCCGCAAAATCCAGTGTCACCTGAACCGGACAGTCCCCCTGCCCGTGCACCACGGCTACCAGAGCGGATTTGAGCGTGCCCAAACCGGCGGCCGCCAGATCGCGTGCAATCCCGTAAACCCCCAGCGCATCCGAGCGGTTCGGGGTAATGGCCACATCGATCACCGGATCATCAAGACCCGCATAATCGGCATAAGCAACACCCACAGGCGCATCGGCGGGCAGATCGATAATGCCTTCATGGTCTTCCGACAGGCCCAGTTCGAACGCCGAGCACAACATGCCCGCGCTTTCGACACCGCGGATCATGCCGACACCCAGCGTGATATTCTTGCCCGGAATATAGGTGCCGGGCGGCGAGAACACGCTTTTCATGCCCGCGCGCGCATTGGGCGCACCGCACACCACCTGCACCGGCTTGCCGTCACCCACATCGACAATGCACACGCGCAACCGGTCGGCATTGGGGTGCTGTTCGGCCGAAATCACCGAAGCCGTCATATAGGGCGCCAGCAGTTTGGCCGGATCGTCGACACCTTCCACCTCAAGACCGACACGCGTCAGCGCCTCGACGATCTCGTCAAGCGAGGCTGTGGTATCGAGATAATCTTTAAGCCAGGAGAGGGTGAATTTCATGTCTGTTCCCTGAGCAAAATCGAGGATGGCGGTGATGCCGCCACTGCCCTGTTCTCAATCGAATTGGCCGTTACACGCTCAAGCCACCCGCCAAAGTCGGCAGATCCAGCGGGCGGAAGCCGTAATGGCCGAGCCAGCGGACATCGGCTTCGAAGAAGGGCCGCAAATCCGGCATGCCGTATTTCAGCATGGCAATGCGGTCGATCCCCATGCCCCAGGCAAAGCCCTGATATTCATCCGGATCAAGCCCGGAATTGGTGATCACATTGCGGTGGACCATGCCGCAACCGAGGATTTCCAGCCAGTCGTCGCCCTCGCCGAAGCGGATTTCACCGCCCTTGCGGGTGCATTGGATATCCACTTCCATCGAGGGTTCGGTGAACGGGAAAAACGAAGGCCGGAAGCGCATTTTGACATCGTCGACTTCGAAAAACGCCTTGCAGAATTCAGCCAGAATCCATTTCAGATGGCCCATATGCGAGCCCTTGTCGATGACCAGTCCCTCGACCTGATGGAACATCGGCGTATGGGTCTGGTCCGAGTCGCAACGATAGGTCCGGCCCGGAATAATCACCCGGATCGGCGGCTTCTGGCTCATCATCGTGCGGATTTGCACCGGACTCGTATGGGTGCGCAACACCTTGCGCTCGCCATTGGCATCGGGCTTGAAGAAAAACGTATCATGCATTTCACGCGCCGGATGGCCGAGCGGGAAATTCAATGCGGTGAAATTATAGAAATCGGTCTCGATATCCGGCCCTTCGGCCACCGCAAAGCCCATATCGGCAAAGATTGTGGTCAGCTCGTCGATCACTTGCGAGATCGGATGGATCCGCCCGCGGGCCGCCAGACTGTCGGGCAAAGGCAGGGTCACATCGGACCGTTCGGCCTCAAGCCGTGCATCAAGGGCCGCATCGCGCAACGCCGTGCGCCGTTCGGCCAGTGCGGCGGTGACGCGGTCACGCAATCCGTTGATCAGCGGACCTTGCGCCTTGCGCTCGTCCGGCGACATGCCGCCCAGCGTTTTCAACAGACCGGAAATCGACCCCGCTTTGCCCAAAGCGGCAATGCGCACCGCCTCCAGTGCCGCTTCATCGCCCGCAGCCGCAATCGCCGCTGTCAGATCATGTTCCAATGTCGCAAAATCACTCATGCTTGGCCCGCAAAACCGGCGCATAATGCGCGAAAATCAATAGATGCCGGCTTTTGCCACACAAGAGGCCAAGTGTCGAGATGGCAACAAGATTAACTGCGTTGCATCACATGCAGGAAGGGGGAGAAAAAACAAGTACCGCGCCCGAATTTGAATTCATTCGTAGGCGCGATGGCCCTTGGTAGGGTCTTAATGCGGATGACATCGAATGCCAGAGCCACGAACGGTGACAGGATAGTGCCGTCACCCATTTCGTCAAGTCTGATCACCCCTCCATAAACACCAAATCCGTATCATGCGGAGTGGCGCCGAAGCGGGTCAGCAGGGCGTGGATCTGGCCGCGGTGGTGGGTCTGGTGGTTGAAGAAATGCGTGACGGCCTGCGTCACCGGTTGCGTCACCACCACCTGTTTGGCTCCCGAAAACCAGGAAATATCGGTCTCGAGCCAAGCGGGGTCCAGCGCTTGCGCCCAGTCGGTGATGGATTGGTCCAGAACGAGGCGGGCGGCCAGCAGTTGGTCCCAGTCGTCATAGACGATCCGCGATTCTGCCATGCCGCCTTGGGGCTTGGGCGAGCCGGTGAAACGATACATCCAGTAGCGGTCCGCCCAGATCAGATGGTTGAAGGTCGCGTGGATCGAGCCGAAAAACGACCCGCTTTCCTGTTTGCGGATGTCGTCGGACAGATGCGCCGCGCAAGTGGTCAGATTGGTGTTCTGCCAATGGTTGTAACGGGCCATCATGCGCACATAATCGGGTGTGATCAACGGTGTTCTCCCCTGTCCTGCCCGGACAGCTTCTCGGATGGTCCTGCACCGGTCAACAAAAAACCCCGCGCCGGAAGGCACGGGGTTGATTTGATTGGCCGTCACAACGCCTTAAGCGTGGGCGACAGCACCGGCAGCGGCCTTGGCCTTTTCAACCAGCACGGCGAAAGCCTCCGGCTGGGTGATGGCGAGATCGGACAGAACCTTGCGGTCAACCGAAATGCCGGCTTTGTTGAGGCCGTCGATGAAGCGCGAATACACGATCCCATGCTCACGCACGGCCGCATTCAGACGCTGGATCCACAAAGCGCGGATGGTGCGCTTCTTGTTCTTGCGGTCACGCGTTGCATATTGCATCGCCCGATCGACTGCCGCCTTGGCGGTACGGATGGTATTTTTGCGACGGCCGTAAAAGCCTTTTGCCGCTTTGAGGGTTTTCTTGTGTTTGGCGTGTGATGTAACGCCCCGTTTAACGCGAGCCATGGCTGATCTCCTTGATGGTTCGTCTCAAAAG
>CANGOE010000093.1 GCA_947455455.1 Hyphomicrobiales bacterium | reverse complement strand
CGTTTGTGCAGTGCTTCTAAACTGATCTGCACCATTCTGCAATCATAGGTCGATATGACCATTAGGCTAGAGGGAGGAGAAAAAAAACCCCTCCCGTCAATTTTTACTGAACAATCAACGCCCAATAATCGAGATCGAGGATCACGGCCGGATCATAGCCCTTGCCTTCCAGATAGGGAAAATCGTGGCAGGGGCGGTTTTTGGTGGCGACAAGCCGCAATCTGAGTGCGCCGACATCGTCGCGGCCCGGCAGAACGGCTTTATCGAGCACCTCGCTCCATGCGAATACCGTATCGCCGGCAAACAGAGGCGCGACATGGCGGCCCGCATTGATCGCGGCGATCTGGAAGGCATTGCCCAAGCCGTTGAACGACAGGCCACGGGCCAGCGACATCACCACACCGCCATAGATCAACCGCTTGCCGAACCGGCTATCGGCCTGATGATAGGCATCGAAATGCACTTTTGCGGTATTTTGATAGAGCCGCGTGGCCATCTGGTGCTCGGCCTCTTCCACCGTCATGCCGTCGACATGGTCGATCCGTTCCCCGATCTCGTAATCGGCAAAGCGGAACAGCGAGCCGGACAATACCGGATCATAATCATCGGGTGCGATCACCGGACAGGCATCACCCAGAGCTTCGGCCTCCAGACAGGCCGGCAGATCGGGCACATGCGGGTGCAAAGCCGGACTGGCCGGATCGGCCTTGCGCACCATCACCCAGCGCACATAATCAAGCACCGCATCGCCATGCTGGTTCACCCCCCGCGACCGGACATAGACCACGCCGGTTTCGCCGTTGGAGTTTTCCTTCAAGCCGATCACCTCGGATGTCGCCGACAGCGTATCGCCGGGATAGACAGGCGCGAGAAACCGGCACGAGGCATAGCCGAGATTGGCCACGGCATTGATCGAAATATCGGGCACGGTCTTGCCGAAAACGATATGGAACACCAGAAGGTCGTCGATCGGGGCCTGCGGATAGCCGATCGCACGGGCAAATTCATCCGACGACTGCACCGCAAACCGCCCGCCATAGAGCGCGGTATAAAGCGCGACATCCCCGGTCGTGACCGTGCGCGGTGTCGCATGCGCGATCACATCCCCCAGCTGGAAATCCTCGAAAAAGCGCCCCGCGCCGGTTTTGGCAATGCCCATGATGCTGTCTCCTTGAAGGGCCGCATTGTCATCCACACGACCATATTGCATCAAGAGGCGGGATTTGGTCTTTTAGGCTAACACAGCAGGGGTTTCAGGCACAAAAATCCCCGGAAAGGCCACCTTTCCGGGGATTGTCATAACATCACGGATGTCCGGCCTTACATGGTCGAGGTAAAGCCGCCGTCGATCACCAATTGATGCCCTGTGATATAGCCTGCGGCTTCTGACGCCAGAAACACGGCCGCCCCGCCCAATTCGGCAGGCTTGCCCCAACGCTTCAGCGCGGTGCGGTTGTTGATGCGGGTCACAAAAGCCTCGTCGGCCAGCAAAGCCGTATTGATTTCCGTCTCGAAATAGCCGGGGCAAATCGAATTGCTGGTAATGCCGCTTTCGCCCAACTCGGCGGCGAGGGAGCGGGTAATGGCCGCCAACCCCGCCTTGGAGGCCACATAGGCATGGATGGTGGCGCGGCCCAGCAGGCCGGTGATCGAGGTGGTGAAGATAATCCGCCCGAATTTCTGCGCCTTCATCGGCTTGGCCGCGGCTTGGGCAAGGAAGAAGCAGGCTTTGAGATTGGCATCGGTGACACGATCCCAATCATCGCCCTTCCAATCCTCGATTGTATTGCGATGCTGGATACCGGCATTGCCGACCAGAATATCCAGACGGCCATGGGCTTTGACAATGCGGTCAACCGCCAGCTCTGCGGCGTGGGAATCGGTCACATCGAAGGCTTCGACCGAAGCCTTCTGGCCGCGATCGTGCAACAGCTTGGCCTGTTTGGTCAGTGCGACCGCATCGCGGCTGTTGAGCACCACATGCGCGCCCGCCGCGGCCAGTTGTTCGGCCATAGCCCAACCCAAACCACGGGATGCGCCGGTCACAAGGGCCACACGGCCGACCAGTGAAAAAGGATGATGGGACATGGTTCAAGCTCCTGAATTCAAAATAGGGTGGGCCGGTCAGATGGTCGCTTCGATCATCGCGCGCAGTTCGGGGGTCACGTCCGGCATGACACCGAACCAGGCCTTGAAGGCCGGGCGAGCCTGATGCAACAGCATCCCCAAACCGTTCACGGTTGTATTGCCGCGTTGGCGTGCCGCCGAGAGTAACGGAGTTTCCAGCGGAATATAGACAATATCCGAAACGAGGGCCGTTTTGGGCAGAAGATCCAGCTTCAAATCCATATCAGGCTGGCCCACCATGCCTTGCGAGGTGGTGTTGATAACCATGGCCGCCCCCTGCAGGGCATCATGCCGGTCATTCCACGCCACCGTCTTGATCGGACCACCTAATTCGCGGGCCAGATCCTCGGCGCGCGAGGCGGTGCGGTTGGTCAGGCGGATCTCCGTCGCCCCTTCGTCGATCAGGCTCACCAGCACGGCGCGGGCCGCCCCCCCTGCACCCAGAACCGTGATCGGACCGGCATCGGCGCGCCAATCGGGCTTGGCCTCGCGGATGCTGGCAATATAGCCGAAGCCGTCATTATTGGTACCCGACAGCGAACCGTCAGCCCCGACAATCACGCAATTCATCGCCCCGATGCGCTTGGCAACCGGATCCAGATGATCGACAATTTTCATGGCCTGTTCTTTGTGCGGAATGGTCAGATTGCATCCGGCAAAGCCCAAAGCGGGCAGAGCACGCAAAGCCTTTTCCAGCCCCGCTTCCTTGATGGCCAACGGCACATAGGCGCCGATCAACCCGTGCTGTGCCAACCAGTAATTGTGCAATTTGGGCGAACGCGAATGCATCACCGGCCAACCCATGACACCGGCGAGAAGGTAATGATCGGGATGGCTCATCTGGAAGGTCCTTTATCGTTTATGAATTGGCGGCGCGAATGGCGGTGATGGCCAATTCGGCCAGCTCTTCGTCCTCGGCCTCGGTCAGGCCGGAGACGGCGACAGCGCCCACCGTCTGCCCGTCGATGATGACAGGCAGGCCACCGCTGAAACCGATGTAACGCGGATCGCTGTAATAGGAAATATTGAAACCCGTTTCGGGATGGCGGGCATTGCGCCCGATCAGGCTCGACGGGCGTTTGAGGCGGGCGGCAGTGAAGGCCTTGTTGGTGGCCACATTGACCGAGCTGAAGGCCGCGCCATCCATCCGCAACAGGCTGATCAATTCGCCACGCGAATCAACCACCGCAATCACCGCACTTTTGCCGCGCTTTTCGGTCTCTGCCCGGATCACCTCGACGGCGATTCGGGCATCATGGTCGCTCAAAGTCAGTTCTTGCCGCATGGCTGTTTCCCCTCGTGGTTCAGGCAGCCGTTGGCTCCATTGCCCCACCGAGGAACAATTGTCCCACCCGCGGATCGTTCAGAAGCGTCTCGGCCGTTTCCGCCATCCTAGTGCGCCCGAGTTCCAGCACAAGCCCGTCATCGGAGATCTGCAATGCACTTTTGGCATTCTGCTCGACCATCAGGATCGTCACGCCCTTGGCCCGCAGGTCTTTGAGGATCTCGAACGTCTCCTGCACCATCAAAGGCGACAGGCCGATCGAGGGCTCGTCGATCAGGATCAGTTTGGGATCGAGCAACAGGCCGCGGGCGATTTCCAGCAATTTTTGCTGACCGCCCGACAGGGTCGAAGCCTGCGCATCGGCCTTTTGGCGCAAAATCGGAAAACGGTCCATCGCCGCCTCGATCCGCTCGTCGATATTGATGCTGGGCGGGGCGGCAACACCGCCCAGTTCCAGATTGTGGCGCACCGTCAATTCGGGAAAAATATTGCGGCCCTGCGGCACATAGCAAATGCCGCGCTCCAGCAACTGGCGGGGCGTATTGTTGGTAATGTCGATCCCGTCAAAGGTGATGGTGCCGGTGCGTGCCTTCAACATACCGAAAATGGTTTTGAAGACCGTGGATTTGCCCGCGCCATTGGGACCGATCACCGTGGTGATGGTGGCACGGCGCACGTTGAAGGTGGTGCCATTGAGAATGGTCATCGCCCCATAGCCGGCGACGATATTGTCTAGCGCCAAAATGGTCTTGTGTTCAGTGTCCAAGATAGGCCTCGATCACTTCGGGGTTGGAACGGATAGCATCGGGAGTGCCTTCGGCAATGACTTTACCCTCGGCCAGCACAATGATGCGATCGCACAAGGCCATCACGAATTCCATATTGTGCTCGATCACCACGAAAGTGGCATTTTGCTCCGCATTGATCGCCTGCAAACGCTCGCGCAAATGGCCCAGCATGGTCAGGTTGACCCCGCCTGCCGGTTCGTCCAGCAACACCAATCGCGGCCCGGCCATAAAGGCCATGGCGGCATCGAGCAATTTCTGCTGGCCGTAACTGAGCCCGCCTGCCTTTTCATCGGCAACATGGCTCAACCGGAAAAATTCGATCATCCGGTTGGCATCCGCCGTCAATCCGGCATCGCGCGCGCCGAACAGACGCGTGCCCATGGTGCCTTTGTGCTCCTGACCGGCAAGGATCAGATTGTCACGCACCGACAATTGCGGGAACACCTGCAACAGCTGGAACGTGCGGCTGACCCCCAAACGGTTCAGATCGCAAGGGCGCAATCCGGTGACCAGCTGGCCATCCACCCTGACCTCGCCCTCGGTCGGTTGATACTGACCGAGTACGCAGTTGAACAAGGTGGACTTGCCCGATCCGTTCGGCCCGATAATGCCGAGAATTTCGCCCTCGTTGACACTGAAGGATACGCCATCGACTGCCGTCAAACCGCCGAATTGCTTGCGGATATTGGTGACTTGCAAAACCGGAGTCATTGGCCTGCTCCCTCTTTCTTGTCAGCCGTATCGGCACCCATGGCCTGGGCTTGGGCCGAGCGCTCGGACGAAATCTTCTTCTGGCGCAAATGGGCGATCACCCGTTCACCCAGACCGATGATTCCGGTCGGGCAGAACATCATCAGAACCATCACCAGCATGGCATAGATGATCAGATAATAGCCCTGCGCAATCCTGAGCCATTCGGGCAACAGCACTTCGGTGGCCGCGCCGATAAACGGGCCGAAGAAAGTGCCTGCGCCCCCGACAATCACCATCAACAGCAATTTGAGCGAGAGTGTCAGCGAGAAGGAATTGGGCTCGAAAAACTGCACCAGCGGCGCATAGAGCGCCCCCGCAAAACCGCCGATCGACGAGCCCATCGCAAAGGCCATCAGGGTATAGCGGCGGGTATCGACCCCGAGCGACAAAGCCCGCACCGGATTTTCACGCAAGGCGACAAAGGCGCGTCCCCATGGCGAACTGATGATCCACCAGACACAAAAGGCCAGAATGGAGGTCATGAGCAGGGTGAAGAAATAGAAATCCTGCGCCTTGCCGGTATTCCAGCCCAGCAATACCGGACGCGGAATATCGGTCAGGCCGTAAATGCCGTTGGTCAGCCACTCCTCGTTGCGCATGACCAAAAAGACCAGCGTCGAAAAGGCCAGCGTCACAAAGGCCAGATAATGATGTTGCACCCGCAGGGCCGGATAACCCAGCACCCAGCCAATGGCAAAGCACAATACACCCGAGCACAGGAAGGCAATCGGATAGGGTACGCCTGCCAGCGTCATCAGACCGGTGCAATAAGCGCCGATGCCGACAAATGCACCCTGTGCCATCGAGATCTGACCGGCATAGCCCAGCGTCAGATTGAGACCCAGTGCCGCAACGGCATGGACCATCCACATGGCGACCAGCAACAGACCGAATGGACGCAGGAAGAACGGCAGGACAATCAAGCCGATCACCAGCAATACGAAGACCGTGCCCTTGAAGGCGCGCGAGGTGAGAAAATCCATCATACCGTGCGCTCCTCTGCGCGGCCCATCAAGCCCTGTGGACGCCACAAGATCACAACAATCAGCAGGATCAACGGAATGGCCCCGCGATATTGGGCCGAGATATAGGCGGCGGCCAGATTTTCGATCACGCCGAGGATCAAGCCGCCGACAATGGCGCCGCGCACCTGGTTAAACCCGCCGACAATCGCCGCAATAAAAGCCGCCAGACCGAGGGTGTCGCCATTGGTGAACTTGGCCAGATAGATCGGGCTGATCATCAGCGAGGCCAACAGCACCAGCACCGCATTGATCAGAAACGTGTACATGATCATCCGTTCGACTGGGATACCCAGGATCCGCGCCACCGAAGGATTTTGTGCCGTCGCCTGCATCGCACGGCCCAGACGCGTGCCGTTGAGCAATTTGTTCAACCCCAACACCGCCGCGCTGGCAATCAACAGAATAAAGATACTCTGGCTGGAAATCACCGCACCGAACAGGTTCAAATCCTCCGACGGCATCATCGCCGGAAAGGGTTGGGCTTGCGAGGAATAGAAATCCTTCACCGCTTCCTTGAGGAAGATCGACAGAGCGATGGTCGATATCACCAGCGGCAACACACCGTGTTTGAGCATGGGATCGACAATCACGCGTTTGAACAGCACGCCGAGGATCAGCAAGGAGGCAATCGCCGCGATGCCCACAGCGGGCCAGAAGCCGACCCCCAGAATCTTGATCGCCCAGAGCACAAAAAAGGCCGGGATCATCACAAATTCGCCTTGGGCGAAATTGATGGTTTGCGAAGTTTGCCAGAGCAACATGAAGCCGACGGCCACCAGAGCGTAAATCGCTCCTGTCGCCAGGCCGGATATGAAAAGCTGTATAAAAGCGGCCATTCCGATGGTTCCGTTCTGTGGCAGACACACGCGTGAGACTGGGTGCCTTGCCTTTGGGCAAAGGGTGGTTTGGTGGGTGACCCCACAGGCAACGGCCACGCAAGACAAAGCAGATTGACTGCCTTTGTGCGATACCGCTCAGTCCAGACAAGAAGTCCATGCGCCGGCAAGCAGTGGCTTGCCATTCCGGGGCGATCAATACACGGCGCACCCGGACCGTAACAGGCTCGCGGGTTGACCCGGTCACCTGACCAAATGATTGGCTGGACCGGTCAGGCAAGCCGACCGGTCCACCAAAGCAGTCAATTACTTGCTGAGTTTTGGCAGAATTTCGACAATCTTCTGCTTGCCGTCGACGATTTCGGCCAGGAAGCTGGCGCGATCGATGTCGCCATTGGCATCCCATGAGGCTTCCATCAGAATGCCGGGTTCCTGTTCAGGCTTGATGGTCATACCATGCAGGGTCTGGGCAAACAGCTTGGAGTCGAATTTGCCGATTTTCTCGGTCACAGCCTTGATCATGTAGACAGCGGTATAGCCTTTGATGCCGTTGTGATCGTTGACATAGTTGAAGCGGGCCTTGAAGCGCTTGGAGAATTCCTGAATGGCAGGAATAGGCGCATCGGCGGTCAAACCCACATGGCCACGCACGCCATTGGCGGCATCACCGGCCAGTTCGACCACTTTCTGGCCGAGCAAGGTCGTTTCACCGATCAGCGGGGTTTTGATGCCCTGCTTGCGGGCTTCCTTCAGGAAGCGGGCGCTTTCTTCT
>CANGOE010000092.1 GCA_947455455.1 Hyphomicrobiales bacterium | reverse complement strand
GGCGCACATCACACACCGTCATGCCGCGGGTATAGGTTCCCGTCAATTCGATACGAATCGAAGTATGCAGGAACTGGATCAGATCCGGATAGACATAGGGAATGATGGCGCAGACATCATGCATGGGCGCGAGTGTCAAACCATACATGTCGCCCTGACGGTTCAGGTAGAACTGCATCAGATCGGCAATCGCCTTGCAGGCGGAACTGCCGGACTGCCGCAAGCGTGCAATATCCGCACTGTCGAAACCGGTCTGGCGCGTAATATTATAGCCCACCATCCTCAAGGGGATCCCGCTCTCGAACACCACAGAGGCCGCCTCGATATCGGCCGCAATGTTGAATTCTGCGGCAGGAGAGAAATTCCCCGTTGTGGTCGAACCACCCATGATGGTGATTTCCTTGATCCATTGGCGGATGCGGGGTTCGCGCTTGATGGCCAAAGCCAGATTGGTCTGCGGGCCGATCATGGCAACGATCAGTTCACCTTGATGCTGGTGCGCGGTTTCAATGATGAAATCCACGGCATGTTGCGAGATCGGCTTGAGGTGGGGATCGGCAAAGTCATGCCCGTCCAGACCGCTTTTTCCGTGTCCTGCCGCAATCCCGACAGAAGGCTGGACCAAAGGTTCGACCGCACCCATCGCCAGTGGAACATCGATCTTGCCGAGTTCAAGCGCAATCAAGCCGTTGCGGGTTGTATTGGCCAAGGTGTTGTTGCCATGCACGGTGGTCACGCCCAGCAGGTCCAGATGCTTGGCGGCAAAAAGAATGGCTACCAGATCATCATGGCCCGGATCGCAATCAATGATTATTTTCGGTTTGGCCATGGGCTATTCCTTTATGGGTAATTCAACACAGCTGTCATGATTGTTTCGATAATCGCCCGACGGTCAAGCTCGCTGGCCATCAGCACATTATCAGGCTTTCGCGCACTGACACTGCTCAGCACGGCTTGTGGCTGGAGGGGGCGACGATCAACCACCGTCATGCCGCGGGCAATCCCCTGTTCCAGAGCCACATCCAGATGCACCGGCTGGTAACGGATCAGATCATTGCGGATCAAAGGAACAATCGCGCAACTATCATGCATGGGCGCGCCATTCAGCCCGTTCACATAAAGCTGTCGCTCCCTGTAATAAAAGGCGATATCGCCCACGGCTCTGGCCACCCGCTTGCCGCTTTCACGCAACGCATTGATATGCTCAAGCTCCATCAAAACTGTGCGTGTGGTTTCATAGCCGATCCAGTGGATCGGGATGCCGGACGAAAACACGATATGGGCCGCCTCCGGATCGGACAGAATATTGACGCAGGCCTGCGGCTTCAAATTGCCGATACCGGTCGTCCCGCCCATGATGCTGATCCGGCTGATCCACTCCTTCAAGCGCGGTTCGAGCCGCAAGGCCAGCGCCACATTGGTATGCGCTCCGGTAATCGCCACCTCGAGCTGTCCGCGGTAACGGCTGGCCTGCTCGATCAGGAAGGATACCGCATGCTGGTCCACCGCTTGCGTCAAGGGTTCGGGCAGCTCGACACCGTCCAGTCCGGAGGCGCCGTGCACATCCGCCGCAAGGGGTGCAGACCCGATCAAGGGCCGGTCGCACCCTTTGGCTACGGGATAATCAAGGCCCGCCAAAGTCAGGACTTTAAGGGTATTCAGCGTGGTTTTTTCAACCGTCTGATTGCCAAAAATTGTTGTTATCCCAACAATATCAAGATGTTGAGCGGCATATAAAATAGCGATTGCATCGTCATGCCCCGGATCGCAATCGATGATTGTTTTCATTGAAACGACCTATCCGCCCTTTTTTAAATGTACGCTTGTTAATACATAAAATAGCGTTAATCTGGCAATCAACAACCAATATTTCAGGGAGTGCTCTCATGACGATCTCACGGCGGAATTTGATCAAATCCTCGGCCCTTGGCTCATTGGCGCTGGCCATGCCGAATATCGTCCGCGCCCAGCAGACGACGCTGAAGGTTGTCTGGATGGGCTGGCCCGACAATCAGGTTTTGCCTTTGATGGCCGAGTTTGAAAAGCGCAATCCCACCATCAAGCTGGCGCTGGAGCGTATGCCGTTCCAGCAGATTTTTCAGGCTCTGGAAATCCGGTTGAATGCCCGCAACGGTGATCCCGATATTTTCATCGTCGACAGCCCGCTGACTGCTTCCTATGCCTCGCGCGGCCATTTGATGGAACTGGATTCCCTGATCGACAAAAAGCGTTTTGCCCCGTCGGCCATCGCGGCGGCCAGTTTCGACGGCAAAATCTATTCCGCGCCGTTCGGCTCCTCCATGCAGGTCCTGTATTATAACAAGGACATGTTCAAAGCGGCGGGTGTGGCTCCCCCTTCGGCCGATCCTGCCTCGCGCTGGACATGGGAGCAACTGGTTGAAGCCGGTAAAAAAATGGCCAAGCCCGCCGAAAACATCTGGGGCTTTACCTTCGAGCAACAGGAACGGCCTTATCAACTCCTGCCGATGGGCCAATCTCTGGGCGGCACCGCCCTCTCGCCCGACGGCTTCAAAGCCTCGTCCTATATCGACGGTCCGGCTTTTGTCGAAGGGTTCACCTTCATGCAGAAGATGTATACCGAGAGCAAGATTTCACCTCCCGGCCAATTCGATACAGCCTTGACGCCAGAACTGTTCGGCGCGGGCAAATGCGCGATGATGGTGGCAGGAACCTTTGTGTTCGATACGCTGAAAACCAAATTCCCGAATCTGGATTTCGGCGTGGCCCCGCATCCCGCTTTCGCCAAAGGCAAGCCGGTCACACCCACCGGCGCCTGGCATTTCGGGGTCAATGCCCGCACCCAGCAAAAGGCGGCCGCCAGCCAGTTTGTGACCGACATGCTGTCCGATGACATGAATGTGCTGTGGTACAAGTTACGGCCCTACGTGCCCACGCTCAATGCGGTTTGGGAAAAGGAGGCGGCCTCGTTCACTTCCGATCTGTGGAAGATTGCCAAATACGATGTCCAGAATACCGCTGTTCCGCGTCCGGCAACACCGGGCTTCCGCGAATATGAGGACATTGTGCGGGTGGCTTTGCGCGACATCCAGTCGGGTGCCAATGCCCAGCAGATTCTGACGGCGGCCGCCCAAAAAATAGACCGCGAAATCGCAAAATACAAAGGCTGATACCCTCCGCCTGTTTTGAAGCAATCGTGGCCCTTTGACGCTCTCCCCGCACCGGCGGGGAGATGATGGGATAAAGCAATGTTCCGCCACCCTTGGGCACCCTATGCGTTTATTGCCCCTGCATTTCTCGGTCTGTTTGTCTTCCGTTTCATTCCGATCGGATTGTCGGGCTTCGGCAGTGTTTTTTCCGAAAACCTGCGCGGCGATATGGTGTTTGTCGGCTTGAAAAACTATGCCGAACTGATGGAGGATCCTTCGTTCTGGAACACGATGCGGGTGACCCTGATCTTCAACCTGATCATCAATCCGTTCCAGATTTGTTGCGCTTTGGCCCTCGCGATGCTGGTCCGCAGACCCAGCAGATTCATCGATGTGTTCCGCCTCGGCTTTATCATGCCGATGACCGTGTCCATCGCTCTGACCTCGATCATCTGGAGCATTCTGCTTGACCCCACTTTGGGACCCGTTAACGGCCTGTTGCGCTGGGCGGGTTTCCAGAGCCAGCCGTTTTTCAGATCAGAACATCAGGCACTTCAAACCCTGATGCTGGTCGCCACGTGGAAAGGGGCCGGATACTGGATGATTTTCCTGCTGTCGGGCTTGCTCGCCATCCCCAAGGAAATCGATGACAGTGCATTGATCGATGGAGCCACCGGCATCCGCAAATTTATCTCGATCACCTTACCCCTGATGAAAAGACCGCTGGCCTTTGTGTTGGTTGCCGATACGGCGGCCAATTTCCTGCTGTTTGCGCCAGTCTATATCATCACCAATGGCGGGCCGAACGGAGCAACCCAGTTGCTGATGTTTGAAGCCTATCAGGCCGCTTTTGCCTATATCAACCATGGCCGTTCGATGGCCATTTCCACCATCATTCTCGGCGTGGTGCTGGTGATTGCAATGTTCGAGTTGCGCTTGTTCAAACCTGCCGGGGAAGACCAGTCATGAGCCCCAGACTATCGGAAACACTGCGCTATATCCTGCTCGTGAGCATAGCCGTAATCCTGCTGACACCGATCTATTGGCTGATCATGTCATCCTTGCGGCCGGCCGATCATATCTTCCGGTTTTCGGGCAATTTCAGCATCGAAACGCTGATACCCTTTGCCTTCACACTCGACAATTACAGCCAGGCCCTGCAAAGCAATGTCGGCAGAGCCTTGCTGAATTCTCTCTTCGTCAGCCTGACCACCGTGATATGTGGTGTTTTCGTCAATTCGCTGGCAGGTTTTGCTTTTGCGGTGTTCGATTTCCGTTTCAAGAAACTGTTGTTTGTGTTGATTCTGCTGTCCTTCATGATGCCGTTTGAATCGATCGTCATCCCGCTCTACACGCTCATGCGGACGATCGGCTGGACCGACACCTATGCCGCCCTCATCATGCCGGAAGTGGCGGGCGGGTTGATCATTTTTCTGTTCTACCAGTTTTTCCGTGGCATCCCCCGCGAGATTTATGAAGCCGCCCGTATGGATGGCGCGAATTGGTGGCAGATCTATTACAAGATGACCATGCCACTCTCGGGACCGACCATCGCAACCGCCTCTCTGATGATCTTCATCCACCAATGGGATGCATTTTTCTGGCCGCTCGTGGCCACCAGCAGCGAAAGACTGGCCGTGATTCAGGTCGCAATCG
Source organism: Hyphomicrobiales bacterium (assembly GCA_947455455.1). GTDB lineage: Bacteria > Pseudomonadota > Alphaproteobacteria > Rhizobiales > Beijerinckiaceae > CAIYZJ01. The sequence goes on along the minus strand of CANGOE010000092.1, from coordinate 2,831 downwards.
CCCGCAACATGACCATGGAACAGGCCAATTGGGGCGCCTTCTTTGCTTCGGCCTCGCTGGCGGTTCTGGTCGCAATGGTTCCCTTTTTCTGGTTGCAAAGGCACTACGTCAAAATCGTAATCACGAATGCGGACCGTTAAATTCTTTGATACCAAGCCGGGACAGCAAAGGCAGGCCTGGCAAATGAGCGTGGCGTGGATCACCGCGTCACACAGCGTGGACCCAGCTTTGCCAAGCGATCCCGAAGGGATCGGTGCTTGACTAAGCACCAGCAAGGCAAGCGATGTGTTCGTCCGAGCCACCAAGGGCCCGGGCGCGTCTTTGCCGAACACGAGTTGCCAGCCAAGCTCAACGACGCTGACACTTTAAAAGTTTAAGGAAACGAAACCTCATCCGGCCCGCCAGCCCTAGCGTCCGCTGGCGATTGTGCTCAATTCCGGTTGTACACCGCCGACAATGAATTTGACGATTTCATCCATTGTGGTCTCTTTGGTCTTGCGGGTGGCGATGGTTTTTCCCGTTTGCAGGACAATGATCCGGTCGGCCACGTTGAAGATATCCTGCAATCGATGGCTGATGATGATCACGGAGACACCATCGGCTCGCAGATTGTTGATGATGTCGAGCACCTTGCCGACCTCTTTGACAGCGAGCGCGGCTGTCGGCTCGTCCATGATCACCAACTTGGCTTCGAAGGCCACCGAGCGGGCAATGGCGACAGCCTGTTGTTGGCCGCCCGACATTTTTTCGACCAACAAGCGAACCGATTTGACATTGATCTTGAGCCGCTGGAGCAGTTCGATGGTCTTGTGCTCCATCAGCTTTTCATCAAGCACGGAGAGGAAGGGCAAGGACAGGGGATTGCGGAGCAGTTCACGGCCCAAAAAGACATTGGCGACCACATCCAGATTGGGGGCCAGAGCGAGATTCTGGTAAATCATTTCAATGCCGGTGCGGCGCGACTCGCCGGGATCGCGGAATGTGACCCGCTCGCCATTGACCTTGATCTCGCCGCTGTCGGGTTGGTGCACACCGGTCAACACCTTCATGAAGGTCGATTTGCCGGCGGCATTGTCACCGACCAAACCAACGACTTCGCCCGGCATGATCGACAGGCTCGCACCCGACAATGCCTGCACCGGACCAAAGGCTTTATGGATATCGATCAGCTCAATCAGGGGGTGTTCTGACATATTCATACCCTCATGATTTCACGCGTTTGAATTGGTCGACATAGACGGCGGTGGCAATGATGATCCCGATCGCCACCATTTGATAATAGGAGGAGACATTGATCAGGTTGAGTCCATTGGTCAGGATAGCCATGACGACGACCCCCAGAAATGTGTTGAGAATACTGCCCCGCCCGCGCCCGAGTGCCGTTCCCCCGATCACGGTTGCCGCAATCGATTCCAACTCCATGCCTTCCCCCAACGTCGCGTGAGCCGATACGGCGCGCGAGGTCAGAACAAGAGCGGCAAGACCGACAAGACCGCCATGCAGGGACCAGACAAGAATCTTGACCCGATCGACATTGATGCCTGAAAACAGCGCCGAATCCTGATTGCCGCCGATGGCATAGACATGGCGGCCAAATCTGGTTTTGACCATCAGGAAAGAACACAACAGAAAGACCATCAGCGAGATCAGCGCCGGCACCGGCAGGGTCAGGATCTGTCCAGCCCCGATCCAGCCGAATTCGAACGGCATATCGGTGATCGGCAATCCACCCGATATAATCAATGCCAGCCCGCGTGCGGCCGAATACATCGCCAAGGTTGCAATAAACGCTGGCAAGCCCGCCTTGGCAATCATGATGCCGTTGAAGGCTCCGATGGCCAGCCCGATCCCGATGGCGGAAAGGCACCCGATCACCAGTCCGTGATCGATCATGATCAGCGAACTCGTCACACTGATCAGGCCGATCACCATCCCTGCGGACAGGTCAAACCCGCCCGACAGGATCACGATGGTTTGCCCGCAGGCCACAATCCCCAGAATGGCTGTTTGTCGGGCCACATTTCTGAGGTTTGTGCCGCTGTAGAAATTCGGGTTCAGCCACGAAAAGACAATGCACAAGGCAATGATGATGAACACCATGCCAAGGCCATTCAAATCGAACCGGAATTGACTCGCAATTCCGGTTCGGGATGCATCAGGAGCTGTATCGGTTTTCTGGCTCATCAATGACAGTCCAATTCTGAATGTTGCCAATTCTGAATATTGCTGGTCGTCAGCGCCCGAAGAAGGACATTAGATGGGCGGCTTCCAACCCTTGGGCTGGCGGATCGCCGAAATATCGACGGTATCGGCATTATCCTTGGTGATGCTGATGGACGGGGTGAACACCTCATCCGGGATCGGCTGTTTGGTCAAAGCCATCAAGGCAATGCGCACGCCCCACCGCCCCATGGTGACAGGTGATTGCGCCATGGTCGCCGAAATCCAGCCCTCGCGCACAAAGCGTTCGGTATCGTCGTTGTAATCAACGGTTGTGATCACGACATTGCCCGGATTTTTACCCTGCGACCGCAAGGCCTGCGCGGCACCGATGGCAAGGCGATCAGCGCCGGTATAGACCGCATCGATTTTCGGGAAGGCCTGTGTCCAGTCTTCCATCAGTTTCAAACCGCGATCGGTCGCATTGGGGGTCCATTGCTCCGAGAGCAATTTGATTTCGGGATATTTCGCAATCACATCCTGAAAGCCTTTGGCGCGGTTGATGAAAGCGCTGTTGCCCGAAACACCGCTCATCATCACGACATTGCCCTTGCCCTTGAGGGCAGACACGATGAACTCGCCCTGCATCTTGCCGGTCTCGTAATCATCCG
>CANGOE010000091.1 GCA_947455455.1 Hyphomicrobiales bacterium | reverse complement strand
GCCGGCCGCAAGGTGGAACTGATCATCGAAGACGATGCCTCCAACCCCGATACCGCCTTGCAGAAAGCCCGCCGTCTGGTGGAGCAGAACAACGTCCACTTCCTGACCGGCAATCTTCTCGCCAATACCGGTCTGGCTGTTGCCAATTATGTCAAAGGCACCGGCACACCCTATTTCATCCCCATCATTGCGGCCGATGAATTGACACAGCGCGGCCGGATCCCCAACGTGATCCGGACTGCAGGCTATTCCGGTTCGGCTTTCCCGCGTCCGCTGGCCGATTGGGCCTTGAAGCAGGGCTACAAGCGCATTGCCACCATCTCGCAGGATTACACCTTCGGTCACGAGCAGTGCGGTGGCTTCTCGCAGGTGTTCACCGAAGGCGGCGGCACGATCGTGCAGCAGTTCTGGCATCCGCTGAACACCGCCGATTTCAGCCCCTATCTCGGACAGATCGCCGATCTGAAGATCGACGCGATCTTCGTGATGGAAACCGGTGCCGATGCGACCCGCTTCACCCAGCAGTTCAACAGCTTCGGTTTGAAGGGCAAGATCCCTCTGCTCGGCGCAATGAACATGACCGACCAGTCGGTGATCAGGACCATGGGTGCGGAAGTGGAAGGCATTATCTCCGCCGCCCATTTCGCCGAAGGGGCCGACATTGCGGCCACCAAGGAATTTGTGGAGGCCTATACCAAGAAATACGAAAAGATCCCTTCACTCTACGGGTTCTCGATGTATTCGGGCATGATGTGGGTGTCACGCGCCATTGAAAAACTCGGTGGCAAGGTCGAGGACAAGGCGGCGCTGATAGATGCGGTGCTGAAAACCGAATTGACAGACTCCCCGCTCGGCAAGCCGGTCAAGCTCGATGCCTATGGCAACCCGATCTATGACGTGTATATCCGCAAGGTCACCAAGCGTCCCGACGGCAAGTTCTGGAACGTGCCTGTGGAAACCTATCCGGCCGTGTCGCAATTCTGGAAATATGATCCGGAAGCCTTCATGAAGGAACCGGCTTTCTCGCGCACCTATCAAGGTGCCAAGAAGTCCTAACCCCTTAAGGCGGGTGCAAGTCTCTTGCACCCGCCACCGATCAGGAATGTGGAGTTGATATGGCCGAAGTTGCACTCACTTTGACCGGTGTGGCCGTTGCCTTCGGGGCGTTGCGGGCGGTGGATGGTGTGGACCTGTCGATCCCGGCCGGCCAGCGCCGTGCGATCATCGGTCCCAATGGGGCCGGCAAAACCACCTTGTTCAATGCCATCACCGGTGTTGTGCCGCCGACCGAGGGCCGGGTGGTGTTTGAAGGCCATGACATCACGCATCTGCCGCCGCACAAGCGGGCGGCTTTGGGCATTTCCCGCACCTTCCAGATCACCAATCTGTTTCCGAGCCTGAGTGTCGAAGAAAACATGGTGTTGGCTTTGCGCGGTTTGAGCCCGCAAAAATTCTCGCTGTTCGGTTCACCCGATCTGAGCACAGCCGATCAGGACAGGATTACCCGTGCCTTGCGGCTGGCCGGACTGGCGGATCGTTCGGCAACGGTTGTCACCGAAATGGCCTATGGCGACCAACGCCAGCTTGAAATTGCGCTGGCGCTGGTGGCGACCCCGCGCATGCTGTTGCTGGACGAACCGGCGGCGGGCCTGTCGCCGTCCGAGCGGTCGATTGTGGCCGATGTAATCCGTGGTCTGCCCAAAGAGCTGACCGTGATCCTGATCGAGCATGATATGGATCTGGCTTTGGGACTGGTCGATTACGTGACCTGTTTGCATGAAGGCCGTTTGCTGGTCGAGGCTCTGCCTGCCGATATCCGCACCGATGCCCGTGTTCAGGAAGTCTATTTGGGAAAACCACACCATGCTTGAGGTCAAAGATCTGCACAGTTTCTATGGTGCGGCGCATGTTCTGCACGGGGCATCCCTGCAGGTCGCGCCCGGTGAGGTTGTCGCCTTGCTGGGCCGCAACGGCATGGGCAAAACCACGCTGATCCGCTCGATCATGGGGCTGACACCTCCCACCGTGAAAGAAGGCGAGGTGCTGTGGAAGGGCGAGGCGATCACGCGGATGAAGCCGCATGATATTGCCAACAAGAAAATTGCGATTGTGCCGCAGGGTCGGCGGTTGTTCTCGTCTCTGACGGTCACCGAACATCTGACGATGTTCAAAAGCGCCCGAGCCACCGAGGGCTGGACCATCGAGCGGATTTTCTCGACCTTCACCCGTCTGGGCGAACGCCGCCACCATCGCGGCAACCAGTTGTCGGGCGGCGAGCGCGGCATGCTGGCGGTGGCCCGTGCCCTGATGCAGGACCCCGAACTGATCCTGATGGACGAGCCGTCCGAAGGGCTGGCTCCCGTGATGGTCCAACATCTCGAAGGCGTGATTGCCGAATTGGGACGTACCGGTCTGGGCATATTGCTGGTCGAACAAAACCTCTACAGCGCGCTGGCCGTGTCCTCGCGGGTCTACATCATGGAGACCGGCAAGGTGGTCCATTCTGCCACCAGCGCGGAACTCGCCAAAGATGAAGGCGCGGTGCAACGTTGGCTGGGAGTGCATGGTTGATGGGTGGGCAGGGGAAAGAGGCCGAGGCCCGCTCCTTGCGCGAAGCCGCCCTACGCCGCGCCCAGAACCATCACAGTCTGGTCGATACCAATAGCGGCATTCTGGCGCAGGCGGCTGACCGTCTGATCACACTGGATTCCGATCCGCGTGCGCTTGATCTCTGGTTCCGGAGTGAGAGCGACAAGCAGGAAAGCCCGCGCTGATGGATCAAAACCTGCATAGTCTCGGCCTGACAGAGATGGCAACAGCCATTGCCGATGGATCGATCACCAGTGTTGCGGCCACACAGGCCTGTCTGGACGCGCTCGATACAACGGGTCGCCGTTTCAACGCGGTCGTCTCGTTGCGGCATGAACAGGCGCTGGAAGCGGCTGATGCGGCCGATCGGGCCCGTGCCAAAGGCCATGTGCTCGGTCCCCTGCACGGTGTGCCGATGGCGCACAAGGATTTGTTTTACCGCAAGGGTGAAATCTCGACCGGCGGCACGCTGATCCGCAAGGATTTCGTCGCCCCTGTGACCGCAACGGTCATAGACCGGCTTGATCAGGCCGGTGCGATTGATCTGGGGCGGTTGCATATGGCCGAATTTGCCATGTCGCCTACCGGTTACAATATCCATCACGGCCATGGATTGAATCCGTGGTCTGTCGACCATTGCCCCGGCGGTTCGTCGAGCGGGTCGGGGATTGCGGTCGCGGCGCGGTTGATCCCCGCCGCTTTGGGAACCGATACCGGCGGTTCGATCCGCCATCCGGCGGCGATGTGCGGTGTGTTCGGCCTGAAACCGACCTGGGGACTGGTGCCCACCAGCGGTGTCATGCCTCTGTCGCACAGTCTGGATGTGGTCGGCCCGATGACCCGCAGTCCGCACGATGCCGCCGTCTTGATGGATGTGATGACAGCGCGGGGGTCTTATTACCGCACGGCCTGTGCCGGACCGGTCAAGGGGTTGAAGCTGGCGGTGGTCGGTGGCCCTTATCGGGCGCAGACCCGCCCCGATGTCGAAGCCGCTTTGGTGGAGGCCGCAAAGGTCATTGCCCGTTTGGGTGTCACGGTCTGTCATACCACCGGACCCGATCTGGCTTTGGCCCATGCCGGCGCGCATGTGGTGATGACGGTGGAAGCGGCGACCCTGCACCGCCATTGGCTTGAAACGCGCCCCGATGACTATGCCCCGCAGGTGCGTGCACGGATCGAACCGGGGCTGGCCTATGCGGCCACCCGCTATGTCGAAGCCTTGGCCATGCGGGCCGATGTAACCCGCGATTGGCTTGATCAGGCTATGGGTGACGCCGATTTTGCTCTGATTCCGGCTTTGGCGCAGGGTGTGCCGACCATTGCGGAGACCACCGAAGGGGATCCGTCGGCAATCGCCGCCGCCATTGCCCGTTGTACATTGTCGACACGGGCCATCAATTATCTCGGTTTGCCCTCTGCCTCGATTTTATGCGGTTTTGACCCCTCAGGCTTGCCAATTGCTTTCCAATTGGTTGGAAGACCCCATAGCGAGGGGCTCATTTTGCGTATGTCTGGCATGTATTGCCAAGCAACCGCTTGGAATTTGCGAAACCCTCACTAAGATAGCGCATTGCGAGTGTGTCTGTGCTCGTGGTCACAGTGCTGTCGAGGGTTGCCATATTAGCTTGAAATACCCAATATATTGTATACAGTTGACAGCATGACCTTGGCATCCATTCGCAGACAGACATTGGCTGATCAGGTATTCGACCGTGCGGTCGAGGCCATTGTGTCGGGCGAGATCGAGGCCGGTGGCCAGATCAGTGAAATCGAAATTGCCGATCGTTTCGGGGTCAGCCGCGGTCCGGCACGCGAGGCCATTTTCCGTCTCGAATCGAAAGGTCTGGTGACCCGCACCGCCCATCTGGGTGCGCGCGTTGTGGCCTTGACGCTTGACGATTTGCGCTCGCTTTATGAAATGCGCGAAGCCCTTGAATGTAAGGCCACCCGTCTGGCCGCCACCCGCATTTCCGATGAGGCACTGGTGCAGATGGCTTTGATTCTGGAGCGCGATGCCCAGAATGCCGAAATCGCTTCGGGCAAAGCCTATTACCAATTGGGCACGGATGACGATTTCCATGTCATGATCATTCGGGCCAGCGGCAATATCCGCATCGAGCGGGCTTTGTGCGAGGAGCTTTACGATGTTTTGCGTCTCTACCGCTTCCGCTCCAGCGTGGCGGACGGGCGGGCGCAGACCGCCTGGAACGAGCATCAGTCGATCTTGAAAGCCTTGATGGCCCGCGATCCCGATGCCGCAGAAGAAGCCATGCGCCATCACATCCATACATCCTGGTGCAACAATGCCAGATCCTTTGAAATTTCGGGACAATAACCATGCGTTCAACCACACGTTTTAAGGGCCTTTTGGCACAGAAGCGGGCTTTGACCCTGCCCGGCGCGGCCAATGCCATGTTTGCGCGGGTGGTCGAGGATTTGGGTTTCGAGGCCTGCTATGTGTCGGGCGCCGGCATTGCCAATATGCATCTGGGGGCCCCCGATATCGGGCTGACCACGCTGACCGAAATTGCCAATGCGGTCTCGGCTATTTCCGATGCCATTGCTCTGCCCTTGATGGTGGACGGGGATACCGGTTTCGGCAATGCCGTCAACATGCACCGCACCATCAAGGTGCTGGAGCGGGCAGGGGCCGCCGCCATCCAGATCGAGGATCAGGTGTTCCCCAAGAAATGCGGTCATTTCAACGGCAAGGATGTGATCCCCTGCGCCGAGATGGTGGCCAAGATCAAGGCGGCGGTCGATGCCCGCACCGATCCCGATTTCCAGATCATCGCCCGCACCGATGCCCGCGCCATCGAGGGGATCGACAAGGCCATCGAACGCGCCCATGCCTTTATCGAGGCCGGAGCCGACGCAACCTTTGTCGAAGCACCGCTGGATTTTGATGAAATGGCCCGCATTGCGCGTGAATTGCCGGTGCCGCAAATCGCCAATATCGTGTTCGGCGGCAAAACGCCCGATCCGGGCCGTGACCGTCTGGCCCAGATGGGCTTTAGCGGCGTGCTCTATGCCAATGCGTCCCTGCAGGCGGCTTTGCGGGCGGCCTATCAGGTGCTCGGTTCACTCAAGGAGCACGGCTCGCTCGATCTGGTCGCCGACCGTCTGGCCTCGTTCGAGGAGCGCCAGAGCGTGGTCAACAAGCCGATCTGGGATGCGATGGAAGCCCACTACAAAGTCTGAGTGAAGAGCAAGTGTAAGGATCTGGATATGACCGCGAGACCCTGGGACGCCTATATTCCCGAAGAAGAACAAAAGGCCTATCGCGCGGTTGGCTTTGGCCGCTCCAGCGGTTTCGGCAAGCGTCCGGCTTTGCTGATCATCGATGTGCAATATCGCACCGTCGGCACACAGCGCCTGCCGTTCTGGGAAGCGATCAAGGAATTTCCGACCTCCTGCGGTGAAGTCGCATGGGATGCGGTTGCCAATATTGCCAAATTGCTGGAAGTCTTCCGCGCCAATCACTGGCCGGTGCTGTATCCCTATGTCTCGCCCAAACAGGGTTTTGATGCAGGCCGTTTGTCCGACAAGGTGCCGAGCATCATGGGCGTGGCCAGCAAGGGCTATGAATTTGTCGCCGAAATCGCCCCTCATGAGGAAGACATCCTGTTGCCGAAAAAACATCCGAGCGCGTTTTTCGGCACGCCGCTGGCCAGCTATCTGATCAATACGCAGGCCGATACGTTGATCGTGACCGGTTGCAGTACCAGCGGGTGCGTGCGCGGAACGGTTGTCGACGGGTTCGCCTATAATTTCCGCACGATCGTCCCGCAGGATGCGGTGTTTGACCGTTCGCAGGTGTCGCATGCTGTCAATCTGTTCGACATGGCTGAAAAATATGCCGATGTCATGCCGACCGATGATGTCATTGCGCAGTTGAAAGCGCTGAAGACTGCACCATAATCTCTTCTAACAACACAATCTGTCTAGACCTGTGTCACTTCTGGAAGGAAACCAAACATGACAAAGCAATGGGGTTTGAAATCAACCGTCGGACTGGCGCTCGCGCTGGCTCTGTCGACCAGCGCAATCGCGCAACAGGCCAGCTATAAATTCGGTCTGGCCATGCCGCTGACCGGTGGTCAGGCCACCTATGGCAATGATCAGGTCAAGGCGGCCGAATGGGCTGTCGAGGAGATCAACAAAAAAGGCGGCATCAACGGCAAGAAGCTCGAAATGATCGTGCTTGATACGCAGGCCGATCCGCAGGTTGGCATCCAGGCGGTCAACCGCATGATCAGCGTCGACAAGGTCGCCGTGTTTGTGACCGCGTGGTCGGGTGTGGTGAAGGCGGTTGCGCCGATTGCCAATGACAACAAGGTTGTCGAACTCTCGGTCGGTGCGAATTCGCCCGATATCAGCCAGCTCGGCGATTATGTCTACACGACCTTCCCGCTTGCCGATGTGGATATCCGCGCTGTGGCCAATTACTCGGCCAAGGACATGGGCAAGAAGAAAGCCGCTGTGTTGTTCATCAACAACGAAACCGGCATCGGTTCGGCCACCGTCTATCGTGATACCTTCACCAAAGCCGGTGGACAGGTTGTGGCCTATGAGGCCTATGACCAGAAGGCCACCGACTTTACCGGTCCTTTGCTGAAAATCCGTGCGGCCAATCCGGAAATCATCCATTTGCAGGGTCTGGTTGCTGAATCACCACAGGTGATTGCACAAGCCCGCCAGCTTGGCATCACTGTGCCGATCACCTCCTATTCCGGCATCTATAACCAGAAGCTGATCGAACAGCTCGGTGCGGCGGCTGAAAACGTCATCGCCACCTCGCTGGCCCCCGGCGTGGAAGATTCGCCGCTGGTGAAGGACTATGTGGATCGTTGGGTGAAAGATGTCGGCCGCGCACCGAACGGCTTGCCTTATACCCAGTATCTCTATGATGCACCTGCGCTGATTGCCGCCGTGTTCTCCTCGCTCGATAAAAAGGGCATTGCCGCGACCGGTGAAAACTTCCGCAAGGAAATGCTGGCGATCAAGAGCTTCGATCTGCCTCTGACCGGCAAGATCACCTTCTCCGAAGACCACACCGTCAACAAGCCTGT
>CANGOE010000090.1 GCA_947455455.1 Hyphomicrobiales bacterium | reverse complement strand
TCTGGAGACGGGACCGCAATGGCCGCCATCGAATTTGATCTCAGCGAACGCAGTGAGCATCCGCTCGACATTGTCGAACGGCTCGCCGCTTTGCACGACTGGTCGTTTGACCGGGCGGACGAGAACGAAATTTCCATCACGGTGGAAGGAAGCTGGTGCGATTACCAGATAGCATTCACGTGGCTGGACGAGATGGAGGCCCTGCATGTCGGTTGCGCTTTCGATCTCAAAACCTCGCAACGCCGCCGTTCGGATGTGAACGAACTGGTCTCGCTGATCAACGAGCATTTGTGGATCGGCCATTTCGATCTGTGGGCCAAGGATGATGTGGTCATGTTCCGCCATTCCCTGCTTTTGGCAGGCGGTGCGGAACCCAATGGCCATCAATGCCAGGCCTTGTTGAAAGTGGCGGTCGAGGCCTGTGACCGCTATTATCAGGCCTTCCAGTTTTTATTGTGGGCGGGCAAAAGCCCAGCCGATGCGCTGGCCAGCGCGATGTTCGAGACAGTCGGAGAGGCTTAAACCATGGCTCGTTTTCCTGCTTCACTGGTTCTTGTCGGCGCGGGAAAAATGGGCGGGGCGATGCTGGAAGGCTGGCTGGCCGGCGGTCTCGATCCGCGCCATATCAGCGTGATCGATCCCAAACCCGCCGATCATCTCAAAGCTCTGGCGACCCGGCACGGGTTTGCGCTGAATCCGTCTGACGTCCCGACTTCGGCAGAGGTTGTTGTGCTGGCCATCAAGCCGCAAATGCTCGATGAAGCCGCGCCGCATTTCCAACAGGTGATCGGCCCGAACACTCTGGTGGTTTCGGTGCTGGCAGGCAAAACCGTTGCCGATCTGTCGTCACGCCTGCCGCAGGGGCAGACTCCAAGGGCCATTGTGCGGGCGATGCCCAACCTTCCGGCCTCGGTGGGGCGCGGCGTGACGGGGTGTTATGCCGCAACCGGCGTGTCATCCGACCAGTGCGCGATGACCACCACGCTGTTGTCCTGCATCGGCGGGGTGGAATGGGTGGCAGAGGAAAGCCTGATCGATGCCGTCACTTCGGTGTCAGGTTCGGGTCCGGCCTATGTGTTCTATCTGGTGGAATGTCTGGCCAAAGCGGGCGAAGCGCAGGGGCTTCCTGCCGATGTTGCGGCCCGTCTGGCGCGGATGACGATCACGGGTGCGGGCGAATTATTGCATCAGTCCGAGCTGTCGCCGGCCACTTTGCGTGAAAATGTGACCTCGCCCGGTGGCACCACGGCCGCGGCCCTTGAGGTGCTGATGGCCGATGACGGCATGCGCCCCTTGATGGTGAAAGCGGTGGATGCCGCACGCAAACGCGGTGTGGCGCTGTCGGGTTAAAGCCGTATTCCCGTCAAGACAGCACTGGATATCCTGCGCTGTTGACCCTATCTTGTGCGTGTAGCGTTGTTCGCAAAGGAACAGGACATGCAGCACCCATCCATCCGCGATCGTATCATCGATGCCACCATGGTTCTGGCGGCCCATCGGGACTGGGACTCGTTTGATCTGGCCGATGTCGCCCGACAGGCGGAAGTCAGCCTGAGCGAATTCCGTGATTGTTTTCCTTCCAAAGGGGCTGTGCTGGCAGGACTGGCGCGGCGGATCGATCAGGCCGTGTTGGCTGATGAGGCCAGAGAATTGGCCGATGAACCGGTGCGCGAACGCCTGTTCGATGTCTTGATGCGCCGTCTGGATGCCATGGCCCCTTACAAGGCCGGCATCCGTTCGCTCATGAAGGCGTTGCGGCGCGATCCCTTGATGTTGCTTGCCCTCAACCAGACGGCTGTCAATTCCATGCGCTTCATGCTGGCCGCGGCCGGTATCGATACCGAAGGCCCGCTGGGTGCCTTGCGCATACAGGGCGGCGTGCTTCTGTTTGCCCGTGTTGTCGAAGTCTGGGTGGATGACGAGGACAAGGATATGGCCAAAACCATGGCGCGGCTGGATCGCGAATTGGATCAAGCCGGCAAGATCATCCACCGGATCGAGGGATTTGCCGGAAGCAAGGGCCCGTTGCACGGCCTGTGCCAGCGGTTGCAGGCGGGCCGTTCGGCTCCGCGCCCACGCCGCGGCCGTCGCGCCGACGAAGCCGCCTGACCGGAGGTTCTGGGCATGGGGGAAGCGGTCGAACCGGTGATCAGCTATGATCAATTTCAAGCTGTCGATATCCGCGTCGGGCGGATTGTGGCGGTCGAGGCCTTTCCGCAGGCACGCAAACCGGCCTGGAAACTGACCATCGATTTCGGGCCGGAGATCGGCACCAAGCGCTCTTCGGCGCAGTTGGTGGCCCGTTACAGCGATCAGGATTTATTGGGGAAATTGGTGATGGCGGTGGTGAATTTTCCGCCTCGCCAGATCGGCCCCTTCATGTCCGAGGTGTTGACCCTTGGCGTGCCCGATATGGATGGCGCGGTGATTTTGCTCCATCCCGAGCGGGATGTGCCATTGGGCGGCCGAATGTTCTGATCAGATCGGAATCCGCACGGTGGCGCGCAGTCCGCCAAGCGGGCTGTCATTGAGATACAGATCCCCGCCATGGGCGCGGGCAATGTCGCGGGCAATCGGCAGGCCGAGGCCTGAGCCGCCTTCATCGACATTGCGGGCCTCGTCCAGCCGGACAAAGGGACGGAACACTTCCTCGCGCTGATCCGCCGGAATACCCAGACCGTCATCATCGATATGCACGGTCAACCAGCGGCTGTCGCGTTCGGCAATGATGGCCAGATTGTCGCCATAGCGGGCGGCATTGGCCAGCAGGTTCAGCAGACAGCGTTTGAACATGTCGGCGCGCAGTGTCACCATCGGGTCACCTGAGAAGGAGACCGTGACATGATCGCCGGAGCGGGCGGCATCCTCGCGCAATTCTTCGAGAAACTGGTTCATGTCCACTTCGCGGGCACTGCTGACCGTGTCCTCGCCGCGGGCGAAAGCCAGATAGCCTTCCAGCATCCGGCTCATCTCGTCGATGTCGCGGCGCAGGGCTTCGGTTTCCGGATTGTCTTCCATGATGGCGAGCGAGAGCTGGAAACGGGTCAGAATCGTGCGCAAGTCATGGCTGACACCGTTCAGCATGGTGGTGCGTTGTTGCATCGTGCGTTCGATGCGGCGTTTCATTTCGAGAAAGGCATAACCCGCCCGCCGGACCTCGCGTGCGCCGCGCGGCGAGAAATCGACATCGCGGCCCATGCCGAAACTTTCGGCCGCTTCCGAGAGCCGCTGGATCGGTCTGATCTGGTTGCGCATGAAAATAATGGCAATCGCCAACAGGACCAGCGCAGTGCCGAGCATCCAGACGATGAAAATATGCGAATTGGTGGCATAGGCCAGCGAACTGCGGAATTTGACCGCCATAATGCCCTGATTGATCGGGATCTGGATGCGGACAATGCTGGGATTGGTGGTGGTGTCGAGCCAGAAGGGCCGGTCGATCCGTTGTTTCAACTGATCGGCAAACACATCATGAAACCGCGACAGGAATTGCCGGGGGACAGGAGCAGGCAAGGGGCCGGCAGGCAGAATGTCGACATCCAGCATCATCCTGTCGAGCGCCAGACGGTTGATCTGGTCGAATTCGGCATCTTGCGGATAGGTGTCGAGCACATCGATCACGGCCGCTATATCCTGCGACACCGCCGCCGATAGCCGCCGCGTCACAGAGAGCCAGTGCCGGTCCATGAAGGCCAGACCGATCACGGTTTGCAAAATCACCATTGGCGCGATGATGATGATCAAGGCGCGGGCCAACAGGCCGCTTGGCATCTGGCGGCCCAGCCAGCCGGTCAGCCGCCGCCACAGCCGGATCGGCAAAGGTCTCATCGTCGAGCGCGGGGTCGGTGGCGTGTCAGGTGGCAACAAGGCGATATCCTACCCCGCGAACGGTTTGCAAATGGGTGGGATTGGCCGGATCGGCTTCGATCTTGCGCCGCAGGCGGTTGATCTGCACATCCACCGTCCGCTCGTTGGATATGTCCTCATGGGCGGCAAATTCCTCGCGCGGGACTGTTTGGCCCGGACGCGTGGCCAACAGGGTCAGAATATCGCGCTCGCGCTCGCTGATCCTGACCGGCTCGCCATCGCTTTTCAGTTCCCCCCGCCCGATGTGATAGACAAAGGGACCGAAACTGACCTGCTCGACGGTTTCAACGGTCGAGGCTGTCAGGGTGGTGCGGCGGCGGATATTGTTGAGACGCAACAGCAATTCGCGCGGCTCGAAGGGTTTGGACAGATAGTCATCGACCCCGATTTCCAGCCCGCGCACCCGATCATCGGTCTCGCTTCGGGCGGTCAGCATCAGGATCGGAACATCGGAGGTGGTGCGCAGGCTTTTGGCGAAATCGAAGCCGTTCTCGCCCGGCATCATCACATCCAGAATGACCCCGTCAAATTGCATCACGGACAAGGCCGCTCGCGCATCGGTGGTGTCGCGTGCGACGCTGATGCGGTAACCGTGATCGCCCAGAAACCGCGCCAGCAATTCACGCAGACGGCGGTCATCATCCACCACCAGAACATGCGGGGCATCATCGGCAAGAGGTTGGGCAACCGGTTTTGTCATGGTGTCATCTTAGCACAGTTTCGGATTTGACAGGACAGCGTCTATCCCGCCACCACATCGCGATCTTCGGGGTTGATCATGGCCAGCAGGAAATCCTTTGTCACTGCGCGCGCCTCGGGGGGCAATTCCGACAAAGCACGGTTGATGCGGCGGGCTTGCAACAAAGCCAGATCACCCGCCAGTTGACGGCCCGCATGGGTCGGAAACAGCAGGCGTTGCCGACGGTCGCTCTCGCCGGCGCGGCTGTCGATATAGCCCTGTTCGATCAGTTCCTTGAGCACGCGGTTGAGGCTTTGTTTGGTGATTTTCAGAATATCCAGCAGGGCGGCAATGGTCAGGCCGGGGCGGCGGTTGACGAAATGCAACACGCGGTGATGGGCGCGGCCGAAGCTGTAAGTCTCCAGAATCCGGTCGGGATCGCTGACAAAATCCCGATAGGCAAAAAAGAACAGCTCGATCAGATCATAGGGAACCCCTGCGGCATCGGCCTTTGTTCCGCTGTGATCCTCCGGTCTTATGATCTCATTCATCAAGCGCGTATCCTTCGGGATTGATAAAAATACCCTCTGCAAGATCGAAACACAGAAATTTTATGTCAGTCTTATTGACATATTTCAGCTTGATTGTTACCCGTCAAGACCTAGAAACGACATAAAATGATCAGCCGCTTCCGGAATCGGGTAGTCGCGGTTGGGTGTGGCGATGAACCAGAGGAGCGACTGTAATGTCCATCATTCCATTTGATCTGCGTGACGGCTGGATTTGGCTCAATGGCAAGCTCGTGCCATGGCAGGATGCCAAGCTGCATGTGCTCAGCCACGGTTTGCATTACGGCTCCAGCGTGTTCGAGGGCGAGCGCGCCTATGGCGGCAAGATTTTCAAGACCACCGAACATTCGCAACGCTTCCACCATTCGGCTGAAATCATGGATTTCACCATTCCCTATTCGGTCGAGGAGCTGGATGCCGCCAAGGATCTGGTGGTCACCAAAAACGGTTTCCAGAGTTGCTATGTCCGTCCTGTTGCCTGGCGCGGCAGCGAGATGATGGCGGTTGCCGCCCAGCATGCCACGATCAATGTGGCGATTGCGGTGTGGGATTGGCCGTCGATGTTCGACATGGAACAGAAGATGAAGGGCATCCGTCTGGACGTGGCTGACTATCGCCGTCCTGATCCTGCCACTGCTCCGGTTCATGCCAAGGCGGCGGGGCTGTACATGATCTGCACGATTTCCAAGCACCGCGCCGAGCGCAAGGGCTATGCCGATGCCATGATGCTGGATTGGCAGGGCCGTGTTGCCGAATGCACCGGTGCCAATATCTTCTTCACCAAAGGCGGCGTGATCCACACCCCGATTGCCGATTGCTTCCTCAACGGCATTACCCGCAACACGGTGATGGATCTGGCCAAGGCCAAAGGCATCGAAGTGGTCGAACGCCGCATCATGCCGGACGAGCTGTCGGATCTGGAAGAATGCTTCATCTGCGGCACGGGCGCGGAAGTCACTCCTGTGTCGGAAATCGGCCCTTACACCTTCGCTCCGGGCAAGATTTCCCGCACTCTGATTGATGCTTATACCGATGCCGTGACCCCGAAATAAGGTGTTGTCGGGCTGTTAGGAGATTTGAAAACCCGCTCTTCGGAGCGGGTTTTTTGTTGGGTTGCATGCTCGATCCAAATCTCACCTGTCATGCCCGCCCTTGTGGCGGGTATCCACGACTTTGGGACTGTTGTTCAGTCGTGGATGGCCGGAACAAGTCCGGCCATGACAGTTTTCGGGAATTGTGCAAATGAACCATCTCTGTCATGCCCGCCCTTGTGGCGGGTATCCACGACTTTGGGACTGTTGTTCAGTCGTGGATGGCCGGAACAAGTCCGGCCATGACAGTTTTCGGGAATTGTGCACATGAACCATCCCTGTCATGCCCGCCCTTGTGGCGGGTATCCATGACTTCGGGCTGGTGTCCGATCCGTGCGGGTGCAGAACAATCCGTGTCGGAGAGCGGCTCGAACCTACCGCTTCATCCGCGAGGGCTTCTCGCCCGCCCCTTTTGGCCTTGCACCGCCGCCCATGCCGTCGGGGCCCATTTCGTCGAGGGTGGGCTTGCGGGCGCGGGTGGGGGTGTTGGCGCGCTCGCCATATTGGCGGTCGCCCTCGAAGCGGCCTGCGCCGCGCTCGATCTCCGATTGCTTGGCCATCGGATCATTGGCCAGCATCAATTCGGTGGCCTGCAACCGCTTGATCTCGTCGCGCAAGCGGGCGGCGGTTTCGAAATCCAGATCGGCGGCGGCCGCCTTCATGCGTTTTTCCAGATCGGTGATATTGGCCTGGAAATTATGGCCGATACCGGCCTGTTGCCCTGCCATGCCCAGATCGATCTGCACATGGTCGCGCTCGAACACGCTGTCGAGAATATCGCCGATCGAGCGTTTGACGCTTTCGGGCGTGATGCCATGGGCCTCGTTATAGGCTTTCTGCTTGTCGCGGCGGCGGTTGGTTTCGGCAATGGCGCGTTCCATCGAGCCGGTGATCTTGTCGGCATAGAGGATCACCCGACCGTCGACATTGCGCGCGGCGCGGCCGATGGTCTGGATCAGCGAGGTCTCCGAGCGCAAAAAGCCTTCTTTGTCGGCATCCAGAATCGCCACCAAGCCACATTCGGGAATATCCAGCCCCTCGCGCAACAGGTTGATGCCGACCAGCACATCAAACGCCCCCAGACGCAGATCGCGCAAGATCTCGATGCGCTCGATCGTGTCGATGTCGGAATGCATGTAACGCACCCGCACGCTGTTTTCGTGCAGATATTCGGTCAATTGTTCGGCCATGCGCTTGGTCAGCACCGTGACCAGCGTGCGATAGCCGTTTTGCGCCACTTTGCGGACCTCACCCAGCAGGTCGTCAACCTGTGCGCGGGCGGGGCGGATGTCGATTTCCGGATCGATCAGGCCGGTCGGACGGATGACCTGTTCGACAAACACCCCGCCGGATTTTTCCATCTCGATCTTGCCGGGCGTGGCCGAGACATGCACGGTTTGCGGGCGCATCGCATCCCATTCCTCGAACCGCAACGGGCGGTTGTCGAGGCAGGAGGGCAGGCGGAAGCCGTATTCGGCCAGCGTCGCCTTGCGTTTGAAGTCGCCGCG
>CANGOE010000089.1 GCA_947455455.1 Hyphomicrobiales bacterium | reverse complement strand
ACCGGCTCCTCGATAATGCCGCAAAAACGCAATCCCGATGCGGCCGAATTGGTGCGCGCCAAAGCGGGCCGCATCATCGGCGCGATGAACGGCTTGCTGATCTTCATGAAAGGCCTGCCGATGACCTATGCCAAGGACATGCAGGAGGACAAGGAAGGCACGTTTGATGCCCTGTCTTCCCTGTCGTTGTCGCTGGCGGCGATGACCGGCATGATCCGCGATCTGACCCCCGATACCAAGATGATGAAAAAGGCCGCAGGTTCCGGCTATGCCACGGCAACCGATCTGGCGGATTGGCTGGTGCGGACGCTGAAAATGCCGTTCCGCGAAGCCCATCATGCGACCGCCCGCATTGTCGGGCTGGCTTCCGGCCGCAAGGTCGGGCTGGAAAAGCTGACCTTGCAGGAATTGCAGACCATCGAACCCCGCATCACGGATGCCGTGTTTGCGGTTCTGGGGGTCGAAAAATCGGTGCGTAGCCGTCTCAGTTACGGCGGCACTGCGCCCGAATTGGTCCGCAAACAGGCCAAACGCTGGCTGGCCCGCCTGCAACGCGAAGCGCGGTGAGCGGCAGGCGTTCAGGCTTGCCGAAGGAAGCATTTGGTTTTGCCACGGATTGGTCGTAAGTTACGGCCTGATTTCGGGCTCCGTACATCTTGGATTTGGCACATGACTTTGCGCTCTCAATTTCTGATCGGCATTCTGGTGGTCACGGCACTGCTGGGTGGCTGTGGCCGTCGCGGGCCCCTCGAGCCACCTCCGGGCGCGATATCTCCTGCCGATGTGCCTCAGGTCAATGATGACGAGGTTGATCCGTCCGGCTTGACCAGACCGGCCGAGGAGTCGATCGGAAAAGAGGGCCGCAAAATTCCGCGCCCGAAAAAGCCTTTCGTGCTCGATCCTATTCTCTGATCCATCCTGATTGAAGGTTCGTCATGCATCATTTTGATTATCAACACGGCTTGTTGCATGCCGAAGGCGTTGATTTGACCACATTGTCGCGCGAGGTCGGCACGCCGTTCTACTGCTATTCGACCGCCACGCTGGAGCGCCATTACCGGGTGTTTTCGGAAGCCTTTCACGGGTTGGACGCGCTTGTCTGCTACGCGATGAAAGCCAATTCCAACCAGGCCGTACTCAAAACATTCAGCCGCTTGGGTGCGGGTATGGATGTTGTTTCCGAGGGCGAATTGCATCGTGCGCTGGCCGCCGATGTGCCGGGCTCGCGCATTACTTTTTCCGGTGTCGGCAAGACCGAGCGGGAAATGGCGCTGGCTCTCGAGGCGGACGTGTTGTCCTTCAACGTCGAATCCGAGCCCGAATTGCACCGCCTGTCCAAGGTTGCGCAAGGGATGGGGCGCGTGGCCAAAATCGCTTTGCGGGTCAATCCCGATGTCGATGCCAAGACGCATGCCAAGATTTCCACCGGAAAATCCGAGAACAAATTCGGGATTCCCCTGTCGCATGCCCGCCAGACCTATGCGCTGGCCGCCACATTGCCGGGCATCAAGGTCGACGGGATCGATATGCATATCGGGAGCCAGATCACCGATCTGACCCCGTTCAATGATGCCTTTGCGCTGTTGCGGGATTTTGTGCAGGAATTGCGCTCCGATGGCCATTCCATTGCCCATATCGATCTGGGCGGCGGTTTGGGTGTGCCCTACAAGGCCGACAATGCACCGCTTCCCTCTCCCGCCGATTATGCCGCCGTGGTGCGCAAGCATGTGGGTGATCTGGGTTGCCAACTCATTTTCGAGCCCGGCCGTTTGCTGGTGGCCAATGCCGGTATTCTGGTGGCCGAGGTCATCTATGTGAAACACGGCGACGGCAAGACCTTCGTGATTGTCGATGCCGCGATGAATGATCTGATCCGCCCGACCCTCTACGAGGCCTATCACGATATCTGGCCGGTGCGTCAGGCCGCCGCTGGTTCTGCGCATGAAACGGTGGATGTGGTCGGTCCTGTCTGCGAAAGCGGCGATTATCTGGCGCTGGGCCGCTCGTTGCCGACCCTGAAAGCGGGCGATTTGATTGCCGTCATGAGTGCGGGTGCCTATGGGGCCGTTCAGGCTTGCACCTATAATACCCGACCGCTGGTGCCCGAAATCTTGGTCAAGGATCACGCTTATGCCGTGATCAGGGCACGCGAAAGCTATCAAACCCTGATTGGCCGCGACATCGTGCCCGATTGGCTCTGAGCCGATAAAATCCCGCTGGCGTTGTTGGCTTTGCGTGTTAGGCTTTGGGTGTTGACAGCCATAAGGCAACAGGTGGAATGGCAGAACAGCAGGACGGGCGCTCACCAGATCTGATCCGCAAAGCCGGTGATCGGCTGGCCAGTCTCGTCTGGCAGGCGCGTCTGGTGATGGCGGTCGAACGGATCTGGCCGCCGCTTGTCTTTTTTGCATCCCTGCTGGCCGCATTTGTCGGGCTGTCCTGGCTTGGCGTGATGGCGCTGTTGCCGCCTGCGCTTGGTTGGGTGCCGCTGGGTTCGCTGGCTGTCGCCTGCGGTTTCGGCCTCTGGACCCTGCGCGGCTGGCGGTGGCCGACACAGGCCGAGGCCATGGCGCGGCTGGATGCGGTGTCGGGCCTGTCCAACCGGCCGGCATCGAGCTTTGCCGACCGGCAGGCTGTGACCGGTCAGGATCAGGCGACAACCCGGCTCTGGCAGGCCCATCAAGGGCGGTTGGCCGTGCAGATCTCAGCACTGGTGCGTGCAAGGCCGTCCACCGATGTCTCGCTGTTTGATCCCTATGCCCTGCGGCATGTCGGTGTTTTGCTGTTGGCCATGGGAGCTTTTGCGGGCGGTGGCGAGGGTGAATTGCGCCTGATGGCCGCATTGTCTCCATCCGGCCAATCAGAGGCGGGCATTGCGGTGCGCGAGGATGGCTGGATTGATCCCCCTGCCTATACGCAAGTGCCGCCGATCATGCTGAATGTGCAAGGCGCATTGCACCAGAGCACGTTGGTGGTCAAAGTCCCTACCGGCTCCAAATTGGTGGTGCGCCGTTCGGATGGTGCCTTGGTCAAGGCCGAAATCCAGGGGGGAGCGGCCTTTGATCCCGCCGAGACCGCCACCAAGGACTTGCGTTTGACCCTGACCGGCGATGCCCGTCTGACACTGCATCTGCAAGGCCGGCGTGAGGTGGCAATCGCAGTGACGGTCATTCCCGATCAGCCGCCAACAGTGACGCTGACCGAGCCACCCAAGCCCAGCCGCAAAGAAGGGTTGGGCCTCAGCTATCATTGGGAAGACGATTACGGGGTTGTGTCCGGTCATCTCGACGTAATTGGTGCAGTGGGCGAGGATCAGCGGGTTGAAACCCATCCGCCGCTGTTGCCGCCACCGCGTTTCGAACTGTCCTTCTGGCCTGACAGCCGCAAGGGCGACGGCAAGACGCGTCTGCCGATCTCGGAAGAAGGCGGAGCAGGCACGGGCTGGGGCGGGATCGAGGTCGAGGCTCGGATCAGGGTGAGCGATGATGCCGGACAGGTCGGGGAAAGCGAGCCGATCCGTCTTACCCTGCCGCAACGTCCCTTTACCAAGCCGTTGGCCCGCGCGCTGGTGGAACAAAGGCGGGCTTTGATCGTCAATCCCTCGCAGGCGTTGAAAATCCGCGAGGCGGTGCTGGCCATGATGATTGCGCCGGAACTGTTTACCCCCCGTCTGGCCCATTATATGGGGCTGGAGCGGATCGAACGGGGGTTGCAACGCAAAAACATCCCGACCGGCCTCTATGTCCAGAATCTGATCGAGACAGCGGATCTGATGTGGAGCATGGCTGTGGCCATCGAGGAGGACGGGCTCAGTCAGGCCGAGCGGGCGTTGCAGGCGGCCCAGAATGCGCTGAAAGAGGCGATGGATCGCGGCGCGCCGCCCGAGGAGCTGAAACGGCTGACCGATGAATTGCGCCGTGCGATGGATCGCGCTTTGCGCGAATTGGCCGAAAATATGCTCAACCAGCGCAATCAGGACCAGCAAAGCCGGATTGACCCCAAATCCATGCAGATGATCACGCCGCAAGATCTCAAAAATCTGATGGACAAGATGGAAGAGGCGATGCGGCGCGGTGATATGGCCGAGGCCGAACGCCTGCTCGAACAGCTCAAAAACATCACCCGCAACATGCAGGCGGCGCGTCCGCGCTCGCAACAGCAATCGGAGATGGACAAGGCCCTCGACGCGCTGGACCAGATGACCCGCGAACAGCAGGATTTGCGCGACAAAACCTTCCGCGAGGGGCAACAGGGTCGCAACAGCGACCGCCAGAAAAACATGCAGGATCTCGAGCGCAACCAGCAGGCCTTGCGTGACCGGATGGAGGAGATGCGCCGTTCGATGCGCAAGCGCGGGGCCGACCAGAAAGAATTCGGCGAGGCCGAGGAAGCGATGCGCGATGCCGAAGGGGCGCTGGGGCAGGGCAAGGACGGCGAGGCCGTGGAAGCCCAAGGGCGGGCATTGGATGCCATGCGCAAAGGCGGTGAACAACTCTCCCGCCAGATGCAACAGGAGGGTCGCGGCACAGGGGAAGGTGATCCGGACGGGGATCCGAACCAGATGGCCGACGGTCCGGATTCAGGCCAATCGGGTGACCAGCAGGCCGATGGACAATCGGGCGGGGAGCGTGATCCGCTGGGCCGGACCAAACCGCCATCCGATGCACAGGACCGTGCCAAATTGAATGATAACGGTGCCCGCACCGCTGCCGAGGAGCGCGCCCGCAGTCTGATCGATGAATTGCGCCGGCGTTTGGGCGAGGTGGCGCGCCCGCAAGCCGAAATCGATTATCTGCAACGTCTGCTCAAGGACAACGGCCTGCGCTGAGCCGGTCGTACCCCGCATGCTAAAATAATCTGCACGGGTTTGGAAAACAGGTTTATAGGAAGCGGGCGGCACAAGTTTTTTTGTGAAAAACGGGTTTTTGATGAAAAGTCCGATGCGTTTAGGCCGCGTGTTGAGAGATGGGAGTTCGCACCATGTCGATTCTTGATCAGGTTGTGCCGTTTGCCGCGGCCGGTGTGGCGGTTATTCTGCTGTTCGGTCTTGCCAATATGATGCGCGGCGGCAGTCCCAATACCTCGCAAAAATTGATGCGCCTCAGGGTCATCGCCCAATTTGTCACCCTCGTGCTGGTGATGGGCGCTTTGTACCTGCGCAGTCTGTAAACGGTCCGCGCCGGACGATTGGTGATTGCAAGATCAGGATGAGTTGAATAACCCTGATCCGAGTGGATGGGGGAGCGTAGCGATGGTCAAGTTAAACCGGATTTATACCCGTACGGGCGATGACGGCACGACAGGTTTGGGCACCGGTGAACGGCGCATCAAATATGACCTGCGGGTCGAAGCCTATGGCACGGTGGACGAAACCAATGCGGCCATTGGCATGGTGCGGCTTTATACCGGTCATAGTGAGCCGCTGGTCGATGCCATGCTGGGCCGGATCCAGAATGATCTGTTCGATCTGGGCGCGGATTTATGCACCCCCGAAACCGAAGAGCCTCTGCCTTATGAGCCGTTGCGGATTGTTGCCTCGCAGGTCGAACGGATCGAGCAGGAAATCGACCAGCTGAACATGGAACTGGCTCCTTTGCGCTCGTTTGTTCTGCCCGGTGGCACGGCGGCGGCCGCCAATCTGCATTTGGCCCGCACGATAGCCCGTCGCGCCGAGCGGGTGATGGTGCAACTGGCCGAGCAGGAGCATGAACATGTCTCCGCCGCAGGCCTGCATTATATCAACCGTCTGTCGGATTTTCTGTTTGTCGCCTCCCGCTATGTCAATGCGCGCGGTGGCGGCGATGTCCTGTGGGTGCCGGGCGCGACCCGTTGAGTGAACACCGGATCGTTGCGGTGTTGGCGGGGGCTAGTCCCTCCAAATGTGTGACCCTGCCCGTGCAAACCTGCATAAAGCGGTGAGGTTAGGCCTTTGGACGCGTTGACAAGCCCGAAGCTGGCGCTTTACGGTCCTTGCTCCTGATTTGAAGCGAGGACAAATGCTTTTGTCCGGGCTTTGATCAACCCGATGGCTTTAACCCTGATGGCTTTAACTCTATCAACCGGCAAGGTCGTCAGATGCGGTGTCTGTCCGATCTGATTGTTTTGCGGTCGCGAAGGTGAGCGAATGAAAATTCTAGTCCCTGTGAAGCGGGTCGTTGACTATAACGTCAAAATTCGCGTGAAAGCGGATGGCTCCGGTGTCGAGCTGACCAATGTGAAAATGTCGATGAATCCGTTCGACGAAATCGCGGTGGAAGAAGCCCTGCGCCTCAAAGAGGCCGGCAAGGCCTCCGAAGTGGTGATCGTTTCGATCGGTCCGGCACAGGCTTCCGAAACCATTCGCACCGCGCTGGCCATGGGGGCTGATCGCGGTATTCTGGTCAAGACAGAGACGAGCGTCGAGCCGCTGGCCGTTGCCAAACTGCTGAAGGCCGTGGTGGCACAGGAAAATCCCGGACTGGTGATTTTGGGCAAGCAGGCGATCGACGACGATTCCAATGCGACCGGCCAGATGCTGGCCGCTTTGCTCGGTTGGGGACAGGGCACTTTTGCCTCCAAGGTCGAGCTTGGCGCGGACAGCGTTGCCGTGACCCGCGAAGTCGATGGCGGCTTGCAGACAGTCAACCTCAAACTGCCTGCGATTGTCACCACCGATCTGCGTTTGAACGAGCCGCGTTATGCCAGCCTGCCCAACATCATGAAGGCCAAGAAAAAGCCGATTGATGAAACAAGCCCCGAGGCATACGGCGTTGATGTGACACCCCGTTTGAATGTCCTGAAAACCTCCGAGCCAGCCGGGCGCAAAGCCGGTGTCAAAGTGGGTTCGGTGGACGAACTCGTCAGCAAACTCAAGAGCGAAGCGGGAGTGTTGTCATGACCACTTTATTGATTGCGGAACATGATGCGACCGGCCTGAAAGATGCCACAGCCAAGGCTTTGACGGCCGCAAAGGCACTGGGCGCGCCTGTCCATATTCTCGTGGCGGGTCTCAATGCCAAAGCCGCCGCCGAGTCTGCGGCCCAATTGGCCGGTGTCGACAAGGTGCTGTTGGCCGATGCGGCCGCTTACGAACACCAGATGGCCGAGCCGATGGCCGCTCTGATCGCCGGTCTGGCTTCAGGCTATGGCGCGATTGTCGCGCCTGCGACCACCACGGGCAAAAATATCCTGCCGCGTGTTGCCGCTTTGGTGGATTCGATGCAGGTGTCCGAAATCACCGCGGTGATTTCACCCGATACGTTCGAGCGTCCGATCTATGCAGGCAATGCGATCCAGACGGTCCAGTCCACCGATGCCATCAAGGTCATCTCGGTGCGGACGGCCTCCTTTGCCGCAACCGGCCAGGGTGGTTCTGCGCCGGTGGAAGCGGTCGCCGCTTCCGCTGTTCCGGCTCTGTCGAGTTTTGCGGGCGAGGCCCTGTCGAAATCCGACCGTCCGGAATTGACCTCGGCCAAGATCATCATTTCCGGCGGTCGTGCCATGCAGAATGCCGAGAATTTCAAAACCTATATCGAACCGGTCGCCGATGCGCTCGGGGCCGCCATGGGGGCCTCGCGCGCCGCTGTCGATGCCGGCTATGCCCCGAACGACTGGCAGGTCGGGCAGACCGGCAAGGTTGTGGCGCCTGATCTCTATATCGCGGTCGGTATTTCCGGTGCGATCCAGCATCTGGCAGGGATGAAGGATTCCAAGGTGATCGTGGCGATCAACAAGGATGAGGAAGCCCCTATTTTCCAGGTTGCGGATTACGGGTTGGTGGCTGATCTTTTCACCACTCTTCCGGAATTGCACAAAGCCCTGTCCAAGGGCTAAGCTGTCTCCATCGTGGCCGGACTGAGTGTCCGGCCAAACCAGAATGAAAAAAGATCAGGCAGAAACAATGTCCAGTGAAATTCGCAAGGTAGGGATCATCGGGGCAGGGCAAATGGGCAACGGGATTGCCCAGGTCTGCGCCGGCTCGGGATTT
>CANGOE010000088.1 GCA_947455455.1 Hyphomicrobiales bacterium | reverse complement strand
GCGCCTTGAAGTTGGGCGTGCCGGCATTGGCAATATTGGAGCTCAATATTTCAAGCCGCTTTTGACGAAGCGAAAGCGCCTCGGCCTGCGGTTTCATATATTGGTCTAGAACGTTCATTATCGCCTCGAACAGATTGTTGGTGAAACACCATCTCTGTCCGTTACTCAGCAATTGTCGTGCCAACTTTTGAAGGGAAAATAAAAAAGCAATTCCAGCGGCTTAGGCTGAATGCTCAGTTGGCGATCAGCCGGGTCAGCAAAACTTCGTCGACCAGAATACGGATCGGAGCCTTGGTCCGCATGATGCCGTTGACATGATCGCGGATCCGGGCGGACAGCTCATCCTTGAACTCGGGACGGTTGGCCGTGGCAAAATTATATTCGGACACCATCGCCATGATATCGGACCGCAATGACACGGCATTGGCCTTGATCATCGCCTCGGCTTTGGCACCGAACCGCGTGCCCAATGTCACTTCAAGCATCACGAAATGGGTACTGCGGCCGAGATTGACGGTCATTTCTTCCCCAAGCGGGATGTAGACCATTTTCAGCGGGTCATCTTCGATCTTGGGCTGGCTTTTCTGCAATTGCGGAATGGCTTTGGCCGCACTGGCAATAGCGGCCTGCTCGTTCTGCTTGGCCAGCACTTTTTGCTCTTGTTTCTTTTGATCGACCGAGGTCTGCCCGAAAATGCCGATGACCACGCCAATCCCGACCAGGGTCACAAGACCGAAAGCCATTGTAAAAGGACTGAACAGTATGGATCGGACAACGGGAGGCATCAGACGACCCATCCTCCGCCGCGCGGGCCTTTTTTACCGGTGTCCATCACGCCACGGAACGCGGCGGCAAAAGCGGCCCCGCGGGCTTCCGCCTCGGCTTTTTCGCCGACACGGCGCAACAGGATATCGCCCCCTGCCTTCGGCTGGGTCACAGAAAAATAGGGGTAATAACGCGCAACGAGATCTTCGAGCGCGGCGATAAATTCTGCATCGGTATTCAGGCGGGCTTCGTTTTTCATCAATCAACCGTGTCTGATCAGGCCATGATATCAATCTGGACCTTGCGTTCGGACAGCGTCAAAGGCATGCGCGACACGAAAGCATAGAGGGTCATCGAAAACTGGTGCACATAGAACGGCTCGAAAGAGACGCGCTGGTCGAACCATTGCTGGGTGGTGACAGCGGCGGTCGGCGTTCCATGGGGATTATAAAGCTGGGTAACCGGCGCAAAGGGCGCGCGGCTCTCACTGCCGATCCCCTCGTGATTGGGGGTGCCGTAGCGACGGCGCACTTCGGCATTGCGTTGCAGGTAAGTCGGCTCGAAAGGCAGGACCACACGATCAACGGGAGACACTTCCTCGATCGGCAAAATGGGCCGTTGGCTGTCCGAAGTCCCGCTGGGGAGCGGGAAGGCTTGAGCGACAGGAAACCGATCTGGAATGGTATCCAGAAAGGGCTGACGCATCATGCCGACGGATGAAATAGCCATTACAACTGTGACCCTCTAACTCTAGGTTGAAACTATAGCAAAAATCGCAGGATATTCTAGCGATAGTTGCGTCATTTCTTCAGGATTTGACCGGGGATCGGGTGTTTTTTGCCTGCGCGGTTAACGCCGCTCAGGCACCGAGGCAATCAAGGCTTATCTGAAGAGTGTTTCGGTAACCGAACGCATCATTTCGGACTGGGTCTGCAAGGCGCGCGAATTGCCGTTATAGGCTTGCTGGGCTGTGACCATCGACAGCAATTCCTGTGTGATATCAACGTTGGTCGCTTCCAGATTGCCCTGGTTGATCACGCCCATACCGTTTTTGCCGGGTGCGCCGAACATGGCCGGGCCGGAACGGTCGGTTTCCTTCAAAATCGTCCCCGACTGCTGTTTCAAAGCGCTTTCATTGCTGAAATTGGCCAAAGCGAGCGTACCGACGGCCGCCACACTGCCGTCATTCTTGGCAATGGACACACGGCCCGAACTGTCGATGCTGACCGATTTGATGTTGGCCAGATTGCCGCCCGCCGCCGAAGTGAAATTCAGAGGCATCGGCACGGTGCTGGTCACATTGCCCAAAAGGGTCTGGTAACCGGTGACCGGCATCCCTTCGGCATTGACCAGCTCGCCGCTTTTGCCGATCGAGAGCTTGCCCGCACGGCTGTAGGAATAGGTGGCATCGCCATTGGCATTGCCCGAACCCAGCACGAAATAGCCGCCACCGGAAATGGCGATATCGAGCGAGCTGTTGGAGGCTTCCAACGCACCCTGCTGGGTCTGGCGTTGCACCTCGATGGTCAAAGCGCCCTGCCCGACCTGTGTTTGGGGCCGCGAGGCGGTATCGCTGATATGCATATCCTCGAACTGGGCAACCGACCGCTTGAACGCCGTTGTGGCACCGTTGGCAAGGTTGTTGGACACAACATTGAGGGTTTTACTTGCCGCTTGCAGACCGGTCAGCGAGGTTCTCATCATGGCGGTAGGCTCCGTAACACTTAAGGTTTTCAAGGCATTGCACAGGATTTTGCGCAACAGGCCCCGTCAATTTCCCTCTTATGCTAGCAAGCCATGTGCCACTTTGGTGACAAATGCCGAAAAACAGCATTTTTTATCACTGGCGACCAAAATCTTGGTGTCCGTTTCAATTTACCATCGCACGTTGCGGCAGATCGTGCTATGCGCCATTGGCTGGGCGAGGGTGTAACGGCTCGACCGATTTTTTACAATTTGAAAGCGTTGCTTGTAGTCAATTCGATCTGCACTTGGTAATAATGGCCCATGCTTAACCCGAAACTCCTCTCGCAAATCAAAGCCAAGGGCCGTCAGGTCGCAGCCGTGCCGCGTCCGCTGATCGAAATCCGCTCGCAATTGATTGCGCTGATCGATGATTATTGGCGCTATTACTGCAATCCGACGGAATATTCCTACCGGCAGAAGCTGATCAATCCGGAAACCGGCAAGATCGAGGAAGTGTTCCATGTCGGCCGCTGGCGTGACAGCCACCACATCGTCCATTCCGAGGAAGGCCAGACGGTCATTTCGATCATGTGGAACGGGTATTTGTTGCCGCTGACCCGCAAGGGGGATCAGGAACTGGTGATCCAGATTGCCACCCGCGACATCATCGAAGAAGTGCTGGCCGAGATCAAACACTCGGTCAAAACCGGCGCGCTTGATCGCTATCTGACGCAGGATCTGACCTATTCGGGTCCGCAGGACTGAAGCGGATTATTCGCTTTCCAGCATTGTCCGGCGCAATTGCGTGATCGCCGCTTTCTTGATCTGCGAGACGCGGCCGACCGTGACCGACAGGACTTCGCTGATTTCTTCCAGATTCAAATCTTCGACATAATAGAGTTGCAGGACCAGCGCCTCGCGCTCCCCTAATTTTTTCAGGTTTTCGACCAGCTTTTGGCGTAACTCGTCATCAAGCAGTGCGGATTCCGGATTGGGGCCTTCATCGGCAAACCAGACCGAATGGTCGTCATAGATTTCATCGAGCGAGCGGCCTGTGACAGGCACGATCTGGTCTTTCCAGGAGCGGAATTCGACCAGCGAAATGCCCAGTTCTGTGGCCATGATGTTGACATTGGTCGGGTCTTCGCCGCGCTGGCGCACCGAGGCTTCGGCGGATTCAATCCGGTTGCGGCGTTGCACCGCCGTGCGGGTCATCGACAGATGGTTGCGCAGATGGTCAACCAGCGCACCGCGTACACGGACCGCCGCATAGGTCCCAAATGTGGCCTCGCCCGTGTCCTGAAAGCGTTGGGCGGCTTCGACCAGAGTCGTCATGCCGATCTGGATCAGATCCTCGATTTCAAACAAATCCCTGACACGCCCGTGCATTTGCCAAGCGATCTTGCGCGCCAAAGGCATGTGCAGACGCACACGCTCGGCAATCTCGCGCTCGCTTAGAATGTCGGGAGTATAGGTCAGTCTGGTCACAATACAGCCTTACCGCATCTTTCCGCTATCTCTAACTTAAAAGAAACCACGATGCACTCCCACGGGTTCAGGTGCGGGAGACGAAATAATTTTGACAGCCAAACGCTCAATGGCACGCGCCGCCGGCGCATCCGGAAAGGCTTTCACGATCGGTTCGCAACGGCTGACGGCTTTCAGCAAAAAGTCATCATGCGGAATGGTGGCAATGTGGTTGAGGTTCACATGCAGGAATTCGGATGAAATGGCTTTGAAGCGCTGGAAAATCTCGTTTCCATGGGCATCGTCACGCGCCATATTCACAATGATATCAAAGTCTTCACGGCCAGATTCCTGACTGAGCACTTTGATCGAGGCATAGGCATCGATAAAGGCGGCAGGCTCGCCAACCACCACGACCATGATCCGGTCGCTGGCCTCGACGAAATCGAGCACGTTTTCTTCGATACCGGCCGCGGTATCGACAATCAGATAATCGAAATAGGGAGACAGATCACTAAACATCGACACGATATGCCGACGCAAATCGGGAGACAGACCGAGCAATTCCGACAGGCCGGAGCCTCCCGCAATCAGCTTCATGCCGTCCGGTCCATCGGTCAGAATATCGCGCATCGACATATGGTCGCCCAAGGCATCCAGAATGGTGCGCTCGACCTGCGATCCGAGAAAAATATGGGCATTGGCCAAAGCCAGATCAGAGTCGAACAACAGCACCCGCTGTTGCAGACGCTGAATCGCCACCGCAAGATTGATCGACAAATAGGTTTTGCCGACCCCTCCCTTACCGCTGGTGATGGCTATGGACTGGGGTCGGATCAAGCTGCGCTCCCCAATCCCATCATCATGGCTTCTGAAGCTGGCAGACTGCCCTGAATCAGTTTTTCGAGCATGTCGATATCAGGCTCGTACAAGCCGCGCACCAGATGCGCATTGACCGACATAAAGGCCACGCCCGGGCCGTTCATGCTCAAATCACACAGAACCGGCAAGGTGACGCGTGCCTCGTCCAGCTTGGTCAAGGCAATCGCATCCAGTTTGGGGAAGCGTTCACGCATGGATTCAAGGCTTTCCGCCGACAGATTGGACGACACCACACCGCAACGGAACAAAGGCGCCAATTCGCTGGTGTTTTCGAGCACATCGAGCAATTCGGCACATTCACGCGGATCAGAAGGCATATCGACAAACATCGACAGTCGGCGACCTGCGCTTTCGGCCAGGCTGGCCAATTCTGCGGAACGCTCGATGTCGATCACCGGCACGTCGAGAATACGGCCATGGGCACGCAACTGCTCGGATGCGCCAAGGCGGCTGGTATCGGCATTCACAAAAGTGATCTTTTCATCGGGCATGGCCATGCGCATGCGCGCGGCGATCTGCGACAGCAACGTGGTCTTGCCCGAACCCGACGGGCCGAGGGTGACCACAACGCGCGGGCCTTCGGCAAAGTTCGGCGCGGCCTTGTGCATCATGCGCTTGGCAAGGAAACGGGCGAAGCGGCCATCGCTGTGGCCTTCATCGAGCGCGCCCGATTGGGCCAGATAGACCGAGATCAGCGCAGGCGAAGCCCCTGCCGCCTTCAAGCCACCCATCAGCATTTGCGAGCCGAGCATCGACTTGATTTCATTGACCGACTTTTCAAGCGCCGCCAGACGACCGGCCTCGATTTCGGAGAAAGCGGGCTTTGGTGCGGGCTTGGGCTGGGTCGATGGTGTCGGCGGACGCGCACCACCGGTGACACGACGGTCGAACTGGCGGGCTGTTTCATTCAGCAACCGGTCGAATTCCATTGCCTTTTCAGACTTGATCGCAGGCTTGGTGACGGGCGCGAAAGACAGAGGGGCCTCGTCATCGCCGATCGAAAGATCATAGGACGGCTTTTTCGGTGCTTCCGACTTGACCTGCTTTTCGACAAAAGCCTGCGCTTGTGCTTTGGCCAGCGCGAAAGCCCGCATCTTCGGATCTGTCGGCAATTCGTCGGGATAGGCCCCTGTATCACGCTTGGGGTGCCCCACGACGATTTCAATCCCGCCATTGACCTTCTTGGTCGACAGAATAACCGCATCTTCACCAATCTCGCGATTGATCTTGATCATCGCTTCGCGGCTATCTTCGGCAAAAACCTTTGTGCGCATCATCATCAATCAGCACTCCTTACTCGGTACCACCGATCACAGCGATCACATTGATACGCTTGGTCTCGGGAATTTCTTTGTATGACAGGACCAGCGCATCGGGGATGGACTGGCGGATAATAGAGGACAGTTCACGGCGCAGGATCGGAGCCGTCACAAGAACCAGCGATTTGCCGGCCTGCGACAGGATGCGATATTGCTCCTGCAGGGATTCAACGAGTTTGCGGGCCAGACCCGGCTCGATCAGCGAGGTGTCGCGGCCGGGCTGGCGTGCGCTCTGCACAATCAACTGCTCCAGACCGGGATCAAGGGTAATCACCGACAAGGCCTCTTTCGGACCCGAAGCGCGCTGGACAATGATCGGAGCCAGTGCAATGCGCGCGGTTTCGATCAGATCGTCGGGTTCGCGCGACTTGGCACCGGCGAGCGCTTCGAGAATACGGCGCAAATCGCTGATGGAAATCTGCTCGATGATCAGCGCCTTCAAAACCTGCGTCAATTGGGCCAGCGTGATCACCTTCGGCACCAGACCAGAGACAAGGCTCGGAGCCGATTTCGACACGTGATCCAGCAAGGTCTGAACGTCGTCCTGACCAAGCAGGTCTGCCGCACGTTGCATCAGAACCTGATGCAGATGGGTTGCGACAACGGTCGAAGGCTCGACCACGGTATAACCGGCGGCAATAGCGCGCTGTTTGTCGATCGGATCGATCCAGACGGCATCGAAGCCGAAGGTCGGATCTTTCACCGCTTCGCCAGGGATCACGACATTGCTGGAGCCGCTCTCGATGGCCAGCAAGCGGCCCGGATACACGACGTCCTCGGCCACAATCGCCCCGCCAATCGTGATGCGATAGGCCGAAGGCGACAGGGTAAGATTGTCACGGATACGCACAGCCGGAAACACGAAGCCGAGATCACGCGACACATGTTTGCGGATACCGGTAATACGGGCCACCAATGCGCTTTTATCCACATCCTCGATCAACGGGATCAGGCCATAGCCCACTTCCAGCAACAAGGAGGAGGAGACCGACACATCTTCGATGGTCAGCTGTTCTTCCTTGTTTTCGGAATTGCTGAAGGATTCTTTGCCAGCGGCGGCGGCCGCGGCGGCGGCTTCATCGGCTTCGGCCTGTTCATCGGCTGGAATATCGGTGGAGTAGTAAGCGACTGCCGCGGCACCCGCCGCACCGATCAGGAAGATCACGCTTGGCATGCCGGGGATCAGACCCAACAAAGCCAGCATACCGGCCACCGGCCACCAGGCGCGGCGCATGCCGACCTGACGCATCAGCTGTTGGCTGAGATCCTGACCACCGGAACTGCGGGTCACGATCACGGCGGTGGCAATCGACAGCAACAGCGAAGGCACCTGCGCGACCAGACCGTCACCGACCGACAGGGTAATATAGGTGCGGGCGGCCGCATCGAAATTGAGGCCATGCTGGGCCATACCGATGATCAGACCACCGAAGATGTTGATGGCCAGAATCAAAAGACCGGCGATGGCATCGCCCTTCACGAATTTGGTGGCACCGTCCATGGAGCCGTAAAAATCGGCTTCCTGGCCGACTTCGGCGCGGCGCTTGCGGGCCTGATCGGGGGTCAGCAGGCCAGCATTCAAATCGGCATCGATGGCCATTTGCTTGCCGGGCATCGCGTCCAGTGTAAAGCGGGCCGTCACTTCCGAGACGCGGCCGGTACCCTTGGTGATCACCACCAGATTGATGACGATCAGAATACCGAACACCAACATACCCACGACGAAGTTGCCGCCGATCACGAATTCACCGAAGGCCTGAATGACCTTGCCTGCCGAGTCGGTACCCGAATGGCCATGCACCAGCACGACACGGGTCGAAGCGACGTTGAGGGCCAACCGCAACACGGTGGCAAACAGCAAGACAGTCGGGAAGGACGAGAATTCCAGCGGGCGATAGGTGTTGACGCTCACCATCAGCACCGACAGCGACAACAGGATGTTGGCGGTAAAGAAGATATCGAGCAACAAAGGCGGCAGAGGAACAACCATCATCAGAATGAAGGTGATCAGCGCCAGAGGCAGCACAGACGAACGGGCAATCTGCCCGAGGCCTAGCTGTTGGTTATTTGACACTGCATCCGCCACACTACT
>CANGOE010000087.1 GCA_947455455.1 Hyphomicrobiales bacterium | reverse complement strand
CTCTGACCCGACCAAGGTCGGGCAAGCAGATGCCCTAAACCAGAGAAAACATATCGGCTCGCTGAAGGAATGAACCACCAACGTCCGCCGTCTGTGAGGGGGTTATAGAACCCACAAACCAACTGAGTCAACACACTTGTGCGAAAAAAGTGTCACAAAGCGAAAACTCTTGCATCCTATTCGAAGAGTAAGACAGTTTTTTGACATGATTTCAGTAGCTTGGTCTCGCTTCGGGCGCCCGCTTTTTTCCGGTGTTTTTATCCACAATCAACCGTTTTTCCGGACTTTCCGGCTTTGCGCACCGAGTTTTTTTGTGAATTTTTGTGCACCTGCACAATGCATCTGCCCATTGAACGTCCACAACACTGCCTGTTTGATATGCGTGAGGGTGCTTGAGCGGGGATACAACCCTCGTGTGTACTCCCCCTCATCATAGAGGCCTCTATCGACAAACAATGCGGCGGGTCAAAAGCTGTTGTCAGTCCGGCGGCGGGTCTCTCCACATTTATGACAAACACAGTTATATAGAAACGATGATGCGACAGACGAGCCGGCCCAACCTGATACGACAAGGAGGCGTGACACCCAATCTCGGTGTCCTGCCGCCTTTGGCCGTGTCGTCTGCCGGCCTGCCGTTTGACCGGCGTTCGGTCAACATCCGCTGGCTGACGGCGACGGCTCTGGTCGGATTGGGTGGCGCGGTCCTGCTCGGTCTGGCCATTATTGCCTCGGTCGACAAGCGCAGTATGCTGGCCTTTGTGCCGGAACTGGTATCGGATGCCAGCCAGCGCTTGCGGACCGTGTTTGACGGTTCGGTCCAGCGGGGTGACCGCCTGGTGCCGCTGGTCGAGAATTTGGCGGCCCGTCAGGCCTTGCGGATTCCGACACCGGTCAAGATCGACGACCGTGACACGATCCGCTTGCGGCCCTTCGTGCGCGTCTCGACCAAGCTGGCGCTCAATCTGTCTGGAGCGGTCACCGATGTCCCCGCTTTCAACCCGCAACAGATTTTTGCCGCCGGCGACCAGCCTCTCCCCAAAGCCGACCAACCCCTGATCCGCGCCGACGAGAACGAAGCCTTTGTCCAGAAGCGGCCTCTGGTCAGCGTGGCCGATCCCGGCGGGCCTTTCCTGACGCTCTCCGACAGCCAGATCGAGGAGCAGGTCGAGGAAATCCGGGTGGCGGCTCTTGTGGCGGCACGTGCCAGCCTTGTGCCGACGATGCTGATCGCCCCGCAACAGATGCTGGCGCGCACCCTGCCGCTGGCGGGCAGTGATCCGTTGCGCCGTGATGCCACGGTCAGCGATACGGCATTTTCCAATATCCGCGTAACCGTTGCGCCCGAAAACGTGACCACCATCCCGATGCGGGTGACCAAAGGACCGGATGCCCCGCCGCCGGCCGAAAAATTCATGCTGGCGCGCAAGAATGATACATTCGAGCAATTGCTGATGGCCAATGGCGTGCCGCAACCCGAAGCGCGCAATGCCTATGCCAGCATCGGCCCGCGCCTGAAAGACGGCTTGATCCGCGAAGGGCAGAAGCTCAAAATCCTCACCACACCGCCCGACAACAAGGCCAGCCCCGTCAGCCTGCTCCGGGCCATTGTCTATGACGAGGATCGCGCCCTGGCCATGCTGGTCAAAAACGACCGCGGCCAGTTTGTCGCGATTGCCCCGCCCGCCAGCCTGCAACCTGCCGCGCCTGCGCCCGCGCCCGCGACCAATGCCAATACAGATAATGATGACGAGACAGGCGGCGTGTCGCTCTATCAGAGCCTGTTCGAAACCGGATTCCGCAACGACATTCCCCGCCCAATCATCGACCAGCTCTTGCGCGTCTTTTTCTTCGATACCGATTTGCAAAAACGCGTGAATGACGGCGACAGTTTCGAGGTCTTCTATAATGACGATGACGAACGCGAAACGCGCAAGGAAGTGCTTTATGCCTCTTTGACGACCGGCAACATCACCCGCCGCTATTACCGCTTCCAAATCGGCAGAAACGGGACTGTCGACCATTATGACGAAACCGGCCGCTCGAACCGCGCTTTCCTGCTCCGCAAGCCGATCACCGAAGGCACGCTCCGCTCGGGCTATGGCATGCGCTATCATCCTGTTCTGCATTATTCCAAAATGCATACCGGTATTGACTGGTCCGACAAGATCGGCACACCGATCATTGCCGCCGGTGACGGCATGGTGATCAAGGCCGAATGGGATTCGGGCTATGGCCGCCGCGTCGAAATCCAGCATAATTACAATTTCATCACCACCTATTCGCATCTGTCGGCCTTTGCCGCCGACATTGTCGAAGGCACAATTGTGCGTCAGGGGCAGGTCATCGGCTATCTCGGCAGTTCCGGCCTCTCCACCGGCCCGCATCTGCATTACGAGGTCAAGGTCAACGACAATTATGTCGACCCTCTCGGCATCCGCCTGCCCAGCAATCGCGAGCTTGACCGGACACAATTGGCCGAGTTCAAGCGCGAGCGGGACAAGATCGACGATCTGATACGGCAATCCACCAGCGGCAATCTCACTGCGGACCGCACCATCCGCTGATCCGATGCTTCTTTCTTGTTCTCGATCTCTTGTCTGACTGGACCCACATGCTTCATATTTTTGCGATTGTCGCACCGGTTTTCGGCCTGCTGGCCTTGGGTTTTGCCGCCCGCGCCATCGACTATATCCCCGAACGGACCGGCGAGGGTCTGGCCGATTTTGTCTATTCGATTGCCATTCCCTGTCTGATCTTCAAAACACTGACCAGCGTCAACCTGCCCGAAGCCCAACCCTGGGGCTATTGGTTCGCCTATTTCGGGGCCGTGGCGATTGTCTGGGTGATTGGCTCGGCTCTGGCCAAATATGTGTTCGATGCCCCGTTGATCCCGCGCACCATTGCCGGTTTTGCCGCTTCGCAGGCCAATACGGTGCTGATGGGCATTCCGCTGATTCTGGAAAGTTTCGGTCCCGAAGGGGCCGTGCCGCTGTTTCTGCTGGTTGCCGTGCATCTGCCGATCATGATTGCCGTGGGCACCTTGCTGGCCGAAGGCCGTGATATGCACTGGAGCAAATTGCTGCGCCAATTGCTGATGCATCCGATCCTGCTGTCGATCTTCGTCTCGGTGGCCTTCAAGCTCTCGCATCTGGGCGTACCGGAGGTGTTGCAATCGATTGTCAACCAGATCGGCAATGCCGCGATCCCTTGCGCCCTGTTCACCATGGGCATGGCCCTGCGCCGTTATGGCATCCGCGATCATTTGAACCTGACCCTGTGCCTGACCTTTCTCAAACTGGTCGTGCATCCGGCGCTGGTGATGCTGTTGGCCTGGACGGTGTTCGACATGCCGAAGGTCTGGGCGAGTGTGGCGGTCCTGTTCGCGGCCTCGCCGGTCGGCATCAATGCCTATCTGTTTGCCGAACGCTACAAGCAGGGCGTGGGCATTGCGTCCGGCGCCATTGCGCTGTCGACCGGACTGTCCACCATCACGATCACGCTGTGGCTGATGGTGCTGGGCATTGGCCGCTGACCTATTGCCTCTGCCGCTCGCGTGGGGCAAAGCCCAGCATGGTGCGGATCATGTCCGGCGTCGCCCCTTCCTCGCGCCATTGCCGCAAGGGTTTGGACATCCGGCTTTTGGCCAGTTTGGCCCCGTCGGGATCGGTGACCAGATCGTGGTGGTAATAGCGGGGTCCGGGCAGACCCAACAGGGCTTGCAACAGCCGGTGCAAATCGGTGGCGGCTTCCAGATCGCGGCCGCGCACCACATGGGTCACTCCCTGCAAGGCATCATCGACCACCACCGACAGATGATAGCTGGTGGCAATATCCTTGCGCAGTAAGACGGCATCGCCCCAGCGTTGTGGCGCAACCTGGCGGGTGATCCATCTGGACGCACCGGTTTGCTTGTCATCTGCAAAAGCCTGATAGGTCAGATCGTGACCGGCAACCGCCTGCAAGGCGTTTTCCATGCGCAAGCGCCATGCAACCGGCTGGTCCGGCAAAGGCGGGCTGTGCAGGCAATGGCCCGCATAAAGCGGAGCACCGTCCGGGTCGGTCGACGGCTGGTCGGGCAGGCACACGGCACGTTCTTGCGCCGCGCGCGCCACACGTTGGCGGGTGCAATCGCAGGCAAACAACAGGCCGCGTTCGCGCAAACTGTCGGCGGCCTTGCGGTAATCGTCCATATGGGCCGATTGGAAACGGACGGCCCCGTCAAAGGCGATGCCGAGCCAGTCGAGATCCTCGACAATGGCCTGCACATGCTCGTTGCGACTGCGCAACCGGTCGATGTCCTCGATCCTCAGCAACAGCCGCCCACCAAGCCTCCGCGCTTCCTGCTCGTTCAGCAAGGCGGAATAGGCATGGCCCAAATGCAGTAAACCGTTGGGGCTGGGGGCAAAACGAAAGACAGGTTGCATCATTGCCCTTCTATCATGCACCATGGCCCCTCTCAACGCAAAGCAGGATCACGCCGCCAATGTCCGTGTTGATTGATCATGAAGAGGCTCTGGATCACGCCCTTGCCGCCTTGTTACAGGCCAATCCGGCCTTGCAACCGCTTTACGAGATCGGCGGCAGGCCGCCTTTGCGCAAACGCGCGCCCGGTTTCAAAGGGCTGGCGGCGCTGATTGTCTCGCAACAGGTCTCGACGGCCAGCGCCGCGGCCATCTGGAAACGGGTGGAAACCCGCTTTCCCGCCCTTGATGTGGCCGATGTGCTGGACAGCGATGAGGCGACGTTACAGGCCTGCGGCCTGTCACGCCCGAAAATCCGCACATTGCGCGCCATTGCCGAAACGGTGGAGGCAGGCCAACTCGATTTCGGGCAACTGGCCGGCGGTTCCGTCGAGGATGCATTTCAAGCCCTTGTATCGGTCAAGGGCATCGGACCGTGGACGGCCGATCTCTATCTGCTGTTCTGTCTGGGGCATGCCGATGCTTTTCCCGCCGGTGATCTGGCCTTGCAGGAGGCGGCGCGGATGGGGTTCGGTCTATCCGAACGGCCCACCGCCCAAGCCCTGACGGGTTTGGCCGAAGCCTGGCGGCCCTGGCGCGGTGTCGCGGCCAAACTGCTGTGGGCCTATTATGGTGCAATGAAACGCCGGATCGGAGAACCATCTTGATCAGCGCGCCAAACTGCTGTTGAACATTGAAGCGAATTCCTCAATCCACCCCCGAGCATGCGAGGCTTTTATGGCGCGCCCTGTCCGATCCACCCGCGCCGACTATCGGCACATGACCCCGATCACCACGCGCTGGTGCGACAATGACGTGTTCGCCCATGTCAATAATGTCGTCTACTATCAATGGTTCGATACCGCCGTGACCGGCTATCTGCTCAAGACCGGCGTGCTCGACCCCTTGCGGTCACCCGTCATCACTTTGGTGGTAGAAACCCGTTGCAGTTATTTCGAAAGCACCAGTTTTCCCGACATCATCGAGGTCGGGATTGCCATCAAACAGCTTGGCACCTCGTCGATGACCTACCAGATCGGTATTTTCAAACAGGGTCAGGATCTGGCCATTGCGCAGGGCCATCTGATCCATGTGGCTGTGGATCGGGCCAGCAATACCAGCACGCCGATTCCCGATCCCATGCGCAAGGCATTGGAAGCCATCCGGATCTGATCGGATCTCGTCCCGAGACAATTGACCTTGTAAAGTTCACCTTGACCGAACGAGCGCAGGCCCACACAACAATGCCGATAATCCCGCTTCGGGTATGATGAGAACCGATCATGAAAAGCACGCTCGATCCTGACACCATGACCTGCCTGCCCGCCCAGCCTGCGGCGGGTCCGGCCCCGCGCCATTCCACGGTTCCGGTCTCGGTCGGCGGTGTGATGATCGGCGGCGGTGCGCCGATTGCCGTGCAATCCATGACCAATACCGACACGGCCGATATTGCAGGCACCATTGCCCAGGTGGCCGCGCTGGCACGCGCCGGATCGGAACTGGTGCGGATTACCGTCGATCGGGACGAGGCCGCCGCCGCAGTTCCCCATATCCGTGAGGGCCTGCTCAAACGCGGTATCACGGTGCCGCTGATCGGGGATTTCCATTATATCGGCCACACATTGTTGGCCGACCATCCGGCTTGCGCCGAGGCGCTCGACAAATACCGGATCAATCCGGGCAATGTCGGCTTTCGCGAGAAGCGCGACCGCCAGTTCACAGCCATCATCGAACAGGCCATCCGCTATGACAAAACCATCCGGATCGGGGCCAATTGGGGCTCGCTCGATCAGGAATTGCTGACCCATCTGATGGATGTCAATGCCAAGAGCCCGCAACCGCTTGAAGCCCGCGCGGTGACACGCGAGGCCATGGCGCAATCCGCCATTCTTTCGGCTGATCGGGCCGTCGCGCTCGGTCTGCCCAAGAACAAGATCATTCTGTCGGCCAAGGTATCGGCGGTTCAGGATCTGATCACCGTCTACCGGATGCTGGCCCAGCGGTGCGATTATGCCCTGCATCTGGGCCTGACCGAAGCCGGCATGGGCAGCAAGGGTATTGTGGCTTCATCAGCAGCGCTCGGCGTGCTGTTGCAGGAAGGAATCGGCGACACCATCCGTGTCTCGCTGACCCCCGAACCCAATGGCGACCGCACCCGCGAGGTCAAGGTTGCACAAGAAATCCTGCAGACCATGGGGTTTAGAACCTT
The DNA here is from genome assembly GCA_947455455.1 of Hyphomicrobiales bacterium. GTDB lineage: Bacteria > Pseudomonadota > Alphaproteobacteria > Rhizobiales > Beijerinckiaceae > CAIYZJ01. Next base: position 2,287 of record CANGOE010000087.1, on the reverse strand, counting down.
CGTGCCGCTGGTGGCGGCGTGTCCGGGTTGCGGGCGCACCACGTCGACGGTGTTTCAGGAATTGGCGGGCGACATCCAGAACTGGATCGTCGAATCCATGCCCGAATGGAAAACCCGCTATCCCGGTGTCGAAAATCTCAATGTCGCGGTGATGGGCTGTATCGTCAACGGTCCGGGTGAATCCAAACATGCCGATATCGGCATCTCTCTGCCCGGCACGGGAGAAACTCCCACCGCGCCGGTGTTTGTCGACGGGGCCAAAGTCGCCACCTTGCGCGGTCCCGGTCTCGTGACCGATTTCAAGACCATGGTCGGCGATTATATCGAGAAGCGCTACGGCTCCCACACCTGAACCGGCGCGTCCGTTCTCAATTGCCCGAAATCAGGCTGGCCCCGATATTGATCGACAGGGCCAGCACCGCCGTGTTGAACACGAAAGCAATGATACATTGGAGCATCGTGACCTGACGCATCGGGCGGGACAGGACATTCACATCCGCTGTCTGGGCGGCACAGGCGATCACGAATGACTGGTACATGAAATCACTGTAATCGGGCTCCTCATTGCCGGGAAATTGCAACCCGCCATGCTCGGAGCCCGCATGTGGCTTGTAATAGAGATTGGCATAATGCAGGGCAAAGGTGATGTGGGTGAACATCCACGACAGCGCGACCGTCACCCCCGTCAGCATCAGATGCGCCAGCGGACTGTTGCCGGATTTGATGGTCGCCAGCTCCACCAGAATGGCGGCAAAACTCGCCACCGCTCCGAAGACGGTGACAATCAGGATAATGCCATCGCCCTCGTCATTGAGCGCGGCCCGCTTGCGGCACAAATCGACGGTTGATCCATAGGTCAGATGCACCACCAGCCCGACATAGAGCAAAGCCGCCAGATCCCACGCCACCAATAGCCGTGTGGCCTGCCGCCAGCTGTCGGGCATCAGATGATAGCTGACCAGTCCGCACACCAGCGCAAACATCATCCGCCGGCGGGCAAGAAAGAATATGCGGATTCTCCTCATGACCGAGGGACGCAGTGAATGGGTCAGCGGATCGGTGTTCATCGTTTGCGGGCTCCGGTAAATGTGACAGCATCGCGCAAGGGATCGGCTTCGGGACCAAAATCTGCCAAAGACGCCAAAGCCTCGTCCACATGCGCCTGAAGCTCGCGGCGTGCGGCCTCGATCCCCAGCACCTGCACCAGCGTGGCCTTGCCTTTGGCCTCGTCCTTGCCCACCGCCTTGCCAAGGGTCGCACTGTCGGCTTCTACATCCAGCACATCATCGGCAATCTGGAAGGCGATGCCGAGTGCGCGGCCATAATCGGCCAGCGCCTTCATGCGGGCGGGCGAAGCGCCTGCCAGAATCGCCCCCGCCTCGACTGCAAACAACAGCAGAGCGCCGGTCTTCATGGCCTGCAATTGCCGGATGGCGTGGGGAGCAAGCCGCAAGGGCTGGCCATCGGCTGTGTGGCGGCCCTCGGCGGCCAGATCGAGCATCTGCCCGCCCGCCATGCCGCCCAAACCGGATGCCCGGGCCAGACCGCGCACCAGCCGCAACCCCACCGCCGGATCGGGGTGGACATCGGGACCGGCCATCACATCGAAAGCCAGCGTCAGGAGGCCGTCACCGGCCAGAATGGCGGTGGCCTCGTCATAGGCCTTGTGGACAGTCGGCTGGCCGCGCCGCACATCATCATCATCCATCGCGGGCAGATCATCATGGACCAGCGAATAGCAATGCACGCATTCCAGCGCCGCCGCCGCGATCAGGGCTCCATCAGCCAGATTTCCACCGCAGGCGCGATGGGCCGCGACCAGCAAAAACGGCCGCAACCGCTTGCCCCCGGCCAGTGCGGCATGGCGCATGGCGGCAACAAGTCGGGCCGGACGCACAATTTCATCTTCCAGCGGCGCATCGGTCAACCGGCCGACCAGAACCTGTTCGACCTGCCGGGCCACTTCAGCCAATTGCGCTTCAAAATCAGGATTAACCATTCAAAAACCTTGCAAATTTATTCCAGAAACCCGCCGCAAACCCGCCGATCCCCTCTCGGATCGCAGGTGGAAGGGAGAAGGTCAAGCCATCTCTCCCCTGCTTATTTAAAAGAAGTTGCATCAGCACACTAGCATTCGTGCCAATGTGCCTGTATATGAGCGCACTTGAATTTAGCTTCGGGCTCGATGGTCATCCGGTGATGGCCAGTGAAATCCCGGTGCGCGAAATGCCTAGCGGGAGAATTCCATGGCCGTTCCTAAACGTAAAACTTCGCCGATGAAACGCGG
>CANGOE010000086.1 GCA_947455455.1 Hyphomicrobiales bacterium | reverse complement strand
CATTTTGGTTCGGCTTCACGCGCGTTATAACGCTCGGCAATCATGACTTTGCTAACACCGTCTCGAATCAGTCAAAGGACACGTGGTGACGCACCACGCAAGGTGGTCTGACTAAGGACACGAATGCGCTTGCCGGTCAATATTTGCCGCTCAATATTTGTTGGCTTAAGACGGGATGCAGGATCATTCGATCAACGCGAAAGGGCTTACAGTGACCGACCAGCAGGCAACAGTGCAACGCTATCACGAGGTGCAGGCCAATATTGCTATGGCGGCCCATGATGCCGATCGTGAACCGGCAGATATTTGTCTGGTGGCGGTATCCAAAACCTTTGATGCCCCCGATATTCTGCCATTGCTGGAAGCCGGACATCGGGTGTTCGGTGAAAACAGGGTTCAGGAGTCGCAAAAGAAATGGCCTGACCTGAAAGCGCGCTTTCCCGATGTCGAATTGCATCTGATCGGTCCCTTGCAAAGCAACAAATCCCGCGAGGCCTTGGCGCTGTTCGATGTCATCGAAACGCTTGATCGCGAGAGTGTGATCCGCGCCATTGCCAAGGACTGGCCGGCCTTGGAGAAGAAGCCGCGCTTGCTGGTACAGTTCAATACCGGAGCCGAACCACAAAAGGCCGGTGTTTTGCCGCAGGAATTGCCGGATATTTTGGCTTTGGCCGCAGAACTGGGCCTGACAATCAGCGGTTTGATGTGTATTCCGCCGGTTGATCAGCCGCCGTCCCCGCATTTTGCAGTTTTGGCCCGATTGGCCAAAACCCACGGTCTCACGCATCTCTCAATGGGGATGAGCGCTGATTACGCCGAAGCGATCCAGTTGGGAGCCGATTATGTACGGGTCGGCAGTGCCATTTTCGGGCACCGCTGACACTCAGCACACTTTGAAACAGCGGATGCGGGCCAGATGCGCCAGGAGCAGGCGCATATCTTTGCGGGTCAGTGCAATACAGCCTTCGGTCGGTTTGTGGCCATCGCGGGCGAGATGGATAAAAATGGCACTGCCGTAATAAGGGCGGCGCGGCCTATGGTTCCAATCGGTCTCGATCACCAGATCATAGAGATGATCGTCCCGCCACAACCGCTCATGGCTGTCGGTAAAGGGCAGTTTGACAAGCCTGTTATAGGCCCATGAAGCGGGCGCATCGCACCAGCCGTCATTTGGCCTGATGATGTGCCGGGGCAAGCCAGAACGGGGCGGTCGCAGATCTTGATCGGGACGGTAGAAAATCCTGACGGGTTTGAGAGAGGCGCGCGGGGTGGCTCCGTCGCCTTCGCGTTTGCGCCGTGTCGGACCCGACCGGCCCAAGGCACAGGCGAGCCGTAACGTGCCAATCGAGATGATTCCGCGGCGCGGATCGGACGGACACGGCCTGACAAAAGCGGTGAGCGGTTTATTTGCCTTGGAGAATGTCATCCATTACTCATATCGTGTCGGTTGTCGCTGTGATCAGACCAGAAGGAGCCTCTTCCATGCAAGGTGATCATCATGGAGATCATCATATCGTCATTGTGGATGGTCTGACAGTGCGTCACCGGCATCTTGTTGATGTCCTAAAAAGTGCCAGAGGGATCAGCGTCCACAGCCGTTCGCTCGATGAACTGACAGGAAACAAGTCTGATCAGGACGAAGACAGCCTGCCGGTCGATGTGATTGTCCTGCTGGCCGATGCCACAACCCCGCATCAGGACATCGCGGCAACAATCCGCGCGGCCGGATTGACCCAGCCTCTGCTGGTGTTGAGCGATGAGACCGAGACGCATGACGACGAAGCCGATGAAATCATCCGCCTGCCGGTGCAGATCGGCTTTTTGCTCGGGCGGATCAGGGCGCATATCAGCATGTATGAATCAAGCGAGGAGGCGACGCTGACATTGGGGGCCTATGTGTTGCGCTCCGGCTTGCGGCAGTTGATCCTGCCCGATGGATCAGCGGTGAAACTGACCGAAAAAGAGATGAATATTTTGCGGTTCCTGCATCGGGCCAACGGACAGTCTGTGTCGCGCGAGGTGCTGTTGGCTGAAATTTGGGGGTATAATTCGCAGATATCCACCCATACTTTGGAAACACATATTTACCGCTTGCGGCAAAAGAGTGAGGGTGGAACCGAGCATATGCCCTTGGAAACGCCGTTGCTGGTTACCGATGCGGGTGGCTATCGATTGGTGATTTGAAAAACTGGTTCTCGCTTTATGGCCCTGCTGGACGACGTCAAATTATTCTACATGCAACCTGCTTTGCGGGTGTTTCATGATGAGGCCTTGCGGTTACTTGCCTTTTCCTCCGAAGAAGTCACGGCCCAGACCGGTGAAGTGCTGTTTCGCAAGGGTGACAAGGCCAGCGGAGCCTATCTGATCCGGCACGGGCAATTGTCGCTGGTGACAACCGACACGACAGAGACGCAGGAATTGTTTTCAGGTGATCTGGTCGATGAATCGGCTCTGCTGGCCGAGGTCCGTTATCGGGCCACCGGCATTGCGCGTGCACCGACCAATCTGATTTTTATCCCGCGTCTGGCCGTCCAGCGTGTCTTGCAGGAATTTCCCGATCTTGTTGATACATGGGAGGACGATATCGTCAGAAGACTGCACGATGTCAAAGCCACCCTTGAAAAAGTCATGAAGATTCTGCCCAAACCAGAGCAGAAAGTCGGACAGTCCGACGGGCATTGAATGTTGTCAGATGTGGATCCGGATCATGACCGGAACATGATCGGACGGGCGTTCCCAGCCGCGAGCGTCACGGAAAATTTCCAGATCATGCAAACCGTCCGACAGATCGGGTGAGACCCAGATATGGTCGAGCCTGCGGCCACGATCGGCTTTGTCCCAATCGGCCGCGCGATAGCTCCACCACGTATAGACCTTTTCGGGTTCCGGCTTTTGGGCACGGATGGCATCGACCCAACCGCCGTCCTCGATGACTTTGGTCATCAGATTGGTTTCAACCGGTGTGTGGGAGACGATTTTGAGCATCTGCTTGTGGCTCCACACATCGTTTTCGAGCGGAGCCACATTGAGATCACCCACCAGCACGGCCTTTCGGGCGGCGGGTTGTTTGGTCTGGCCCCATTGGCGCATTTCTTCGAGAAAGCCGAGTTTGTGGGCGAATTTGGCATTTTCATCCGGATCGGGAATATCGCCGCCTGCCGGAACGTAAAAATTATGGATGGTCAGCCCGCCGCCTTCATCGCCCAATTCAGCCGAAATATGGCGGGCATCGGGATTGTCGCAGAAGAACAGGTTATGGGTGGAACGGATCGGCACCCGCGAGACGATTGCAACGCCGTGATAACCCTTCTGGCCATTGATGACCACGTGCTCGTAACCGAATTTGCGGAAATCCGACAAAGGAAACTGGCCGTCATGGCACTTGGTTTCCTGTAGGCACAACACATCGGGTTGTTGCTCTTCCAGAAAACGGCCAACCAGCCCGATCCGCAGGCGGACAGAATTGATGTTCCAAGTCGCAATGGTAATCGCCATGGCAAAGCTGTCCTTCGGGTACGGGTCACCTGTGACAATCCTTAAGGGATGACACGGCAAGCCCCAAGGGTGCAAACAGCCTATCCAGAGACTTATTTGTAGGTCTGGAAATCGATCACGAACAATTTCGGATTGGGGCGATCCGTGATGTTGATCTCGTTCAGCACAACGCTGATTTCAACGCCTTGCGGATCAACCACAATCCATTGTTTCAGCAACAGGCTTGGTTGCTCGAAAAACAGGGTCACTTTGGAGGTTCCGGCAAAGGTGGAGTGATCTTCGACGGCGACAATGACCCGGTCCGGATCCACCCTGATGCCGGTCACTTTCAGATCACGGGCGAGGTCGATCTGTTCGCGGGTCAGAAATTTCAAAGGGGTCTGGCCGATCGGATAGATGTCCTGTGTCGCCATTTTGGTGTCGCGGACTGCGACAGACGAGCCGTCGGCAATGATTTCGGTCGGCACCGGCGGGTCATAATCGAACCGCAACTTGCCCGGTTTCATCACATAGACCTGACCCTCACTCTGGCGGTTGCCGACAAGTTGGGTGAAATAGGCACTGAAATAGGGGCTGGCATTGAGCGCGGCATTGACGCGTTTGAGCACTTCGGGTGCAGGAGTGGTGCTCGGCAGGGGTTTAGGGGTCTCGGTTTTTGTGACCGTGACCGATGGGGCCACAGGGGGCGCAAGGACAGGTGCCGCGGGGGGAGTTACGGGTTGAGGGACGGGCTTGGCTGCCACCGAGGCCCCGAATTCCGCCGGCCGCATCGGCGGACGCGGGGCTGTTTGCGCCCATGCAGGCGAGAGGCTTTGCGCAAGCGCGATCATCACAACGAGGGCCGTTGATGCCTGCATCAGGATGGACAGGGGGTTCAGCATGGTCTGGTGCCGTTCAGTCGTCACTGTCCCGATGCCCTGATTCAAGAAGAATATCGCGCTTGCCCGCATGGTTGGGTGCGCCGACAATGCCCTCGTTTTCCATCCGTTCGATCAGCGAAGCGGCGCGGTTGTAGCCGATTTGCAAGCGCCGCTGGATATAGGAGGTCGAGGCTTTGCGGTCCCGCAACACGATGGCGACCGCCTGATCATACAGATCTCCGCCCGCACTACCGAACGAGCCCTGATCGAACACGGCCTGATCCTGTTCCCCGGAGCCATCATCCTCGGTGACTGTGTCGAGATATTGCGGTTGGCCCTGGGATTTGAGATGGGCGACCACGCGCTCGACCTCGGCATCCGACACGAAGGGTCCGTGGACGCGGCTGATCCGGCCGCCGCCCATCATATAGAGCATGTCGCCTTGGCCCAGCAGTTGTTCGGCCCCCTGCTCGCCCAGAATGGTGCGGCTGTCGATTTTCGAGGTCACCTGAAACGAGATACGGGTCGGGAAATTGGCCTTGATGGTGCCGGTGATGACATCGACCGAGGGACGTTGCGTCGCCAGAATCACATGGATACCGGCGGCACGCGCCATTTGCGCCAGACGTTGCACCGCGCCTTCGATATCTTTGCCCGCCACCATCATCAGATCGGCCATTTCGTCGACAAGGATCACGATATAGGGCAAGGCATCAAGCGGCATCGCCTCGGTTTCATAGACAGCCTGACCGGTTTCACGGTCAAAGCCCGTTTGCACCGTCCGGCTGATCTGCTCGCCTTTGGCACGCGCTTCGGCAACGCGGGCGTTGAACCCGTCAATATTGCGCACGCCGAGCTTCGACATTTTCTTGTAGCGTTCTTCCATCTCGCGCACCGCCCATTTGAGCGCGAGAATGGCCTTTTTCGGATCAGTCACCACGGGGGTCAACAGATGCGGAATACCGTCATAGACCGATAGTTCCAGCATTTTCGGATCGACCATGATCAGGCGGCATTCTTCCGGTTTTAGCCGGTAGAGCAGTGACAGGATCATGGTGTTGATGGCCACCGATTTTCCCGAACCGGTGGTGCCGGCGACCAAGAGATGCGGCATACGGGTCAGTTCGGCAATCACCGGATCGCCGCCGATGGTCTTGCCCAGACACAGCGCCAGTTTCATGTCGGTATTGGCGAAAGCCTCGCTTGCCAGCATCTCGCGTAAAAACACCGTCTCGCGGCGCTGGTTCGGCAATTCGATGCCGATGGCATTGCGGCCCGGAACCACCGCGACTCGGGCCGAAATCGCACTCATCGAGCGGGCAATATCATCGGCCAGCCCGACGACGCGCGAGGATTTGATGCCCGGAGCGGGCTCAAGCTCGTACAGGGTCACAACCGGACCGGGACGGACATTGACGATTTCGCCGCGCACGCCGAAATCGTCCAGCACGCCTTCGAGCAGACGGGCATTCTGCTCCAGCGCTTCGGGCGGAACCAGCGGGCCGGTCTGCTTTTTCGGCTCTGCCAGAAGCGACAGCGAGGGATGCGCATAGCCGTCATCATCGGTCTCAAACATCATGAGCGATGATTTGCCGGTAGCCCGTGCCCGCTTGGGCTTGGCAACGGCAACCGGCTCGTCCTCGACATCGGGAAATTCGAAATGCTTCTGGCGGGCGGTCTGGATCACCGGGGGCAGGGATGTATCGTCGCTATGGCCGTCAAAGCCCGGTTCGATCCGTCCATGCTGGACACGGTCATAGACCATGTCATTGTCGGATTTCGGGCGGAACAACCGCGCAAACCAGGCTTTGAGGCTCAAGAACCAGTGAATGATGGCTCCGAATGAGGCGGATGAGAAAAACGGTTCCGGCTCGCGCTCGTCATCTTTGAGATCATCAAGCAGAATCTGGCGCTTTTGGGCCGCTTCGACCTGGCTTTTTTCGTAATCCCCCAAACCGATCCCCGCCACCAACAGCAGAGACAGCAGTGCAATCAGCCCGAAGGTGAAACCAACCACCGGCTTTGCCGGTAAGTCGAGCGGGATCGAAGGCGCAACCCAATCCATCATCACATCGCCGATAAACCCGCCCAGACCGGTCGGCAATGGCCAACGGCTGGTGGTCGGGAATACGGCCGCCATGGTGGAAAGGCTTACAAGACCAAGCACCATGAGCAACAAGCGCGATTTGGGCCGCAAAACCTCGCCGCTCGCCATCATTTTCAGGCTGGCATAGCCGATCGGAATCAGGATGGCACCGGCACTCAAGCCAAAAAGCTGGATCAGCAGATCTGCGGCAATCGCCCCCGGCCAGCCCAGAAAATTGCGCACAGGCGCACTGGTGGCATGGTTGAGACTCGGATCGGTCACCGACCAGGTCAGCAAAGCGGTGGCTCCCGCCGCCGTCAACACCAGCAGGCACAATCCGATGATTTCAACCGCCCGACGGGCCATAAAATCCCGGATATGGTCGATAAAGCGGTCCTGATTTGCCTCTCGCGATCTGATCATGCGCATCAAGAGCCCTGATAGAAAAAGGCCGAAGCAATTCCGGCCAGACCTGACGATCCTAGCCGCGGCAAAGTTAAAATCTTGTTAAGGAATAGATGTCCAATGCGGACAAAAAAAGGCGGCTGAAACAGCCGCCGAAGGAAAGGGAGACAGGGGAGAGGAGGAAGCGGGTCGGGAAGTGGAACGGGCCGTAGCCCGTTCCGTTTGGTTGATCCGGACAGGGATCAATAGTTGTAAGCGCGCTCGTCGTGCTCGGTGATGTCGAGGCCTTCGCGCTCGGCTTCGGGCGACACACGCAGGCCAACCAGCATATCGGTGATCTTGTAGAGGATCGCCGAACCGACACCCGACCAGACGAGGGTCAAAGCCACGGCCTTCAACTGGCCCAGCATCACGGTTGCCATGTCGTAATCGGCAACCGAGAGTTCGCCCGGCTTCATGGCATAGTCGGCAATACCGACACCGCCCAGCGCTGGATTGACCAGAATACCGGTGGCGAGCGCCCCGATGATCCCGCCCACGCAGTGGACACCGAACACATCGAGAGAGTCGTCATATTTCAGGGCATTCTTCACGGTCGACACGAAGAAGTAGCAGACCGGGCTGACCAGCAGGCCGAGAACGATCGCACCCATCGGGCCGGCAAAACCCGAAGCCGGTGTCACAGCCACCAGACCGGCTACGGCACCAGAGACCATGCCGAGCAAAGTCGGCTTGCCTTTGGCCATCCATTCGGTGAACAGCCAGGACAGGGTTGCCGCCGCAGTGGCCACAAAGGTGTTGACCATTGCCAGAACCGCACCGCCGCCAGCTTCGAGGTTGGAGCCTGCATTGAAGCCGAACCAGCCGACCCAGAGCAAAGAGGCACCGACCATGGTCATGGTGAGCGAGTGGGGAGCCATCAGCTCTCTGCCATAACCGACGCGCTTGCCGATCATGATGGCGCCGACCAGACCGGCAATACCGGCATTGATGTGCACAACCGTACCACCGGCAAAGTCGAGCGCACCCCACTGGAAGGCCAGACCGGCATCAGCCATGACGGCGTCGAGCTTGGTCTGGGCCGCAGCCTTGGCCGCGTCATCGGTTGCCGCGGCGAGTGCCTTGGCGGCATCGGCAATGGCATCCGGACCGGCCCAATACCAGACCATGTGGGCAATCGGGAAGTAGATGAAGGTTACCCACAAGGTCACGAACACCAGCACAGCCGAGAAGCGGATACGTTCGGCAAAAGCACCGACGATCAGCGCGGGGGTGATGCAGGCAAAGGTCATCTGGAAGACAACATAAACCAGTTCGGGAATGACGACACCGTTCGAGAAGGTGGCCACAACCGAGTCAACGGTCACGCCTTTCAGGAACAGCTTGTCGAAGCCGCCGACATAATCGCCGATCGCGCTTGGCGTGAAGGCCAGCGAATAGCCGAACACCACCCAGAGAATGGCCACCAGAGCCACAATCGCAAACACCTGACTCAACACCGACAGCATGTTTTTGGTGCGCACAAGGCCACCGTAAAACAACGCCAGACCGGGAATGGTCATCAACAGAACCAGCACGGTCGAAATCAGCATCCATGCCGTATCGCCCTTGTTGGGAACGGGGGCAGCGGGGGCATCAGCGGCAAGAACCGCAACGCTGGTCAGCGTTGTGGCCAGTCCGGCAAGCCCTAGGGAAAGCATAGAACGGAGTTTCATAGGACAATTCCTTATCAACAGAGGGGCGCTCAAAGCGCGTCCTGATCGCGTTCGCCGGTGCGAATACGAACGGCTTGCTCGATGCTTGAAACAAAAATCTTGCCGTCGCCGATCTGTCCGGTTTTGGCCGCTTCGGAGATGGCATCAATCACCTGCGAAACCAGATCGGAGCTGATCGCCACTTCGATTTTCAGCTTGGGCAGAAAACTCACAGCATATTCGGCACCACGATAGATTTCGGTATGACCCTTCTGCCGGCCATAACCCTTGACTTCAGTGACTGTAAGGCCGTGCACGCCGATTGTGGTCAGCGCATCGCGGACCTCCTCGAGCTTGAACGGCTTGATGATCGCCATAACGATTTTCATGGAGCCTGTTCCTCGGTTTATTCTCAACGGAAGCGACGTGCTTCTGT
>CANGOE010000085.1 GCA_947455455.1 Hyphomicrobiales bacterium | reverse complement strand
GACCTTTCTCTATCAAGTACACTTCAGGTGCAGGGCATTCGCGCCCCTGCGGGTTATTCGATCAAGCAAGAGTCTGAAGCGTGCGCCGTTCGATAAGAAAAGCGGCCCAGCAGTCAAGCCAAGTCGATGGAAGAAGTGTAATAGAATTTTTTTTAGCGTGCAAGGTTGTATAAAATGCTGTCTAAGCCATGCAACTTTTGGTTTAGACACTTTCCAAAGCCTGTAATACATCGGCCAACAGGTCTTTCGGGTGTTCTAATCCAACCGACAGGCGCACCAAGCCTTCGCCCACTCCCATCATCTCTCTTTGCTCGGGTGTAAAGCGCTGGTGGGTGGTGGTGGCGGGGTGGGTAATCAGGCTTTTCGCATCCCCCAGATTGTTGGAGATCTTGATCAGCGACAGCGCATTCATGAAACGGAAGGCCCCTTGCTTGCCTGCGGTGATTTCCAGCGCGATAAGACTTGAGCCGCCGCTCATTTGCTTGGCAATCAGTTCTGCCTGCGGATGGTCCTTGCGGCCCGGATAGATCAGTTTTGTAATGGCGGGATGGCCTGCCAGCGCATCGGCCAGTTCGGATGCCGAACGGGTCTGGCGCTCGACCCGCAACGAGAAGGTCTCCAGCCCTTTCAGCATCACCCAGGCATTGAAGGGTGACATTGCCGGGCCGGTCTGGCGCAAAGGGGTTTTGATATAGGTGTCGATGAAATCTTGCGAGCCGAGGATCACGCCGCCAAGGCACCGGCCCTGACCATCGATATGTTTGGTGGCGGAATAGACAACGCAATCGGCCCCCAGCGCCAGCGGTTTTTGCCACAGCGCGGTGGCAAACACATTGTCCACCGTCAGTGTCGCCCCTGCCGCATGGGCAATATCGGCAACAGCCGCGATATCGATGATTTCGAGGCTGGGATTGGAGGGGCTTTCCAGAAAGAAAGCCTTGGTGTTGGGTTGAACGGCGGCTTTCCACGCCGCCAGATCGCGTCCGTCGACCAGTGTGGTTTCGACCCCGAAACGGGGCAACCATTCCTCGATCACATAGCGACAGGAGCCGAACAGCGCTTGCGCCGCCACCACATGGTCCCCCGCTTTGACTTGTCCCATCAGGCTCAGCGTCACGGCCGCCATGCCGGAGGCCGTGGCGCGGGCGGCTTGCGCCCCTTCAAGTGCCGCCATGCGGGCTTCGAACATCGCGACAGTCGGGTTGGAGAAACGGGCATAGATAAAGCCCGGTTCGGAATCATTGAACCTCGCCTCGCATTGCTCGCCGGTCTCGTAGACATGGCCTTGGGTCAGAAACAGCGCTTCCGAAGTTTCGCCGAAACTGGAGCGGTGCGTGCCCTCATGCACCATCATCGTGTCGAGATGCCAGGCGGGATGATGGTTCGGGTCCGACATGCTAAACTCCTTCGCGCGCTCGATCATGATGCTGGTTCTGATAGGCGCATGGCATAGCATTCTTGATCGAGTTCGGCAATAAGAACAATTTTTCCTTTTTAGAGGATTTAAGTCATTGGAGGCTGTTGGTGCCTCAGCCGATGGTGCGGGTGATCACATCGACCCAGTTGCGCCAGCAGATTTTTTCAAGCGTGGCCTCGTCGAAACCGTGGTTGCGCAGGGCTTCGACCAGTTTGGGCAGGCCCGCCACATCGCCCAAAGCGGCAGGAATGACTGCACCGTCGAAATCCGACCCCAACCCGACTTTATCGTCTCCCAGCCGTTCAACCAGATAGGCGACATGCCGGACAATATCCGACAAGGGTGTGTCTGGCGTGCGTTGTCCGTCCTCGCGCAAGAAGGCGGTGGCATAATTGACCCCGACCAAACCACGGCTGTCGCGGATGGCATCCAACTGCCGGTCGGTCAGATTGCGTGATTGCGCCGACAGGGCATGTGCATTGGAATGGCTGGCCACCAGCGGCGCGGTCGACAGGGCGGCGACATCCCAAAATCCCTTCTCGTTGAGATGCGACAGATCGATCAGGATGCGTTTGCGGTTGCAATGGCGGATCAGGTTTTTGCCGAGTTCGGTCAGTCCTTCGCCGATATCGGGAGAACTCGGATAGCGGAACGGGACACCATGGGCAAAAATATTGTTGCGGCTCCACACCGGACCGATCGACCGCAATCCGGCCTCATACAGCACATCCAGCATCAACAGGTCGGGGTCGATGGCTTCCGCGCCTTCGATATGGAAAATGGCGGCGATTTTACCGGCCGCAATTGTCCCGGCTAATTGCGCACCCGAGCGGATGATCACCACCTCGCCAGCCGATTGTTCGGCAATCCGCAATAAAATGCCCGCCATGGCCAATGTCACCTCGCTGGCATAGGCCCGATCAAGCGGGGCAGGCAGAGGCAGATCATAGGTGGTTGTGGTCATCCGTGAATCGGCGGCCCCTGCTTTCTTTTGCGCAGGGACGTAGATGGCAAAAAAGCCACCGGCAAACCCGCCTTTGCGGGCGCGCGCCAGATCGAGATGGCCATGGGCCACCGGACTGAAAAACAGTTTTTCAGGTTCCGGCACCCCCGATTGGTGCAGACGCAACAGGCAATCATTATGGCCGTCAAAAATCAGCATGGCAGTCAGGCTCCGCTCGCGCAACAAAGGGACAAGGATTGATCATGCCTGCCGGAGGCCGCTTCGGGCAAGCAAACAAAATACAACCTATGGTTTAGTGTATTTAATTTTTCCCGTTTTTGTCGGTTGTGTGCCTGTTCGGCCTTGTGCATGATGTATCCATTATTGATCTTTCTGCTTTTGTTTTGCGCTTTTTGATTCCGTTTTGATTGTGACGCAGAGAGGCCAGCCTCCTGCCGTGTATGCCGTCCCTCTTTCGGGCTTGTGGCATGTGTGTGACTCCGTTGATTTTCACAATTCATTTTAAGTTGAAATCATCATGATCAGCAGTGGTACGCGCATTGTGCGCAATACGGTTTGGCAGTTGCCGGTGATCTGCTCTGCCTTCACACAATCATCATCCGAAAAGTCTGTGCCTGCCGAACGGATCGCAACGACATTCTATCGTCAAAGCGAGCAGGAGTTGCGGGCTGAATTGTCGGCCCGTCTGGCCAAGCTGTGCAATTACAGCGGAAAATCTTCGCGCCGGTGATCTGTCACGGATATTTTTGGTGCTGAATGGCCTGTTTCATCCTGCAAGATTTTGCAGTATGACGTGACCATGCATGTATCGGGCACCTCCTTCCTGCGCCGCTGGCCATCCCTGCTCGGGGTGGTGCTGGCCTATGTGCTGGTTGTGCAGGCCCTTGTTGCCCCCTTGCATGCCTTGGCGGGCGTGACCCTTGCCGGTGACCGCTCGCTGGCTGTGATCTGCCTGTCGCACGAACATGACGGGGTGTCGGACGAGGCACCGGCCCGACCGGCTGATATGACCTGTTGCGAGCTTGGATGTCTCTCTTCTTTGCCGGCTTTGGCTGTTCCGGTGCGTGGCAGTGGCGAGGCCATGGCTGTCCCGCGTCTGATCGGGGCACAAGTGCTTGATACAGGCATAGCCGAGGGGCTTGTTTTGCCCGAACGAACCGGCGGCCAACGCCATCCACCGCGTGCGCCACCTGTCTCCCTTGCTTTGATCTGATCCGCCGGTTTGCTTTGCAAACCGCTTGCCGTCATCTGTCAAATCAATGGAATATGTCTATGTTTCCGATCCAGTCTTTGATCCGCAACCTGTGCGCTGTCTCTGCCTTGTTGCTTGCCTCCCATACTGCCGTGTTGGCCCATGCCAGTCTTGAACAGGACAAGGCCAGCGCCAATGGCGCTTACAAGGCCGTCATTAAAATCGGCCATGGTTGCGAACAGACCGCCACAACGCGGTTGACCGTGACCATTCCCGACGGGGTGATTGCCGTCAAACCGATGCCGAAAGCCGGTTGGACCCTGTCGACCCAAACCAGAGCCTATGCCAAGCCGTATGATTATTACCATGGCAAGCTGACCGAAGGTGTGCGCGAGATCACCTGGTCGGGCGGCAATCTGCCCGATGCCTATTATGATGAATTCACCTTCATGGCCTTTATTGCCAAAGATGTGCCCGCCGATACCCGCCTGTTTTTCCCCGTGGTGCAATCTTGCGAGAAGGGTCGGCATGATTGGGTCGACATCCCTGCCGCCAACCAGAATCCGCATGACCTGAAGTCGCCCGCTCCCTCCTTGCTGGTGCTGGCCGCACAAGGTCCAGCAAACCAGTCCGTCAAGGCCGGCGGCATGGCGATTTCAGCGGCACGCTCGCGTGTCACTCCAGCCGGTGCGCCGGTGGCAGGCGGCTATCTGACCATCACCAATAGTGGCCAGCAGGCCGATCGCCTTCTCTCGGCCTCGATCGAGATTGCCGATCAGACCGAAATCCACGATATGTCCACCAAAGACGGGGTGATGAGCATGCGGACTCTGCCCGATGGTCTGCCGATCAAGCCGGGTGAAACAGTGGAGCTGAAACCGGGCTCTCTGCATCTGATGTTTTTGAAACCCAAGCGTCCCTTGGTCGAGGGCGAGGTTTTGAAAGGACAGCTGGTGTTTGAAAAGGCCGGAACCGTATCGGTTGAATTCAAGGTCGAAGGCATGGGCAGTTCCCGCTCGGCTCCCCCCGCAGGAGCATCCGGCGGCCATGCGGGGCATGTCCACTAAACCGCTTCACCTCGACGATGGCAGGGGCCTGTCCCTGCCATCTCCCGATGGATTTGTGGCGGGCTGTTACTGAAACAGTTCCGGAAAATCATATTGTTTGAGCAAAACCGTGCCCCAGCGGCCACGGCCTTTTTCCAGCACCACCAGAGTGCGCTTCAGGATCAGCGCCTCGTTGCGCCGGAAAGAGGCAATCATTTGTTCGTCCTGCCGGTAGGACGTGGCCTGATCCAGATCCTCAAGCACACTGCGCGGCACAAAGACGCGGTAAGTCGTGCCCTCCCATTCGACAGAGAAGGGTAGAGCCTCCTCCATGGTTTTGTGGGCCGACAGATCGACCAGTGCGAGGGTGCCGGATGTGGCATTGTCCGCACGGCTGATGGCCGCATGAGGCTGTGTTACGGGATCCGAGGCATGCAATGATGCGTCTTGGGCTGAGGCTTCCTCAATGGAATGGAGTGGATCTGAAAATGTCATGATGGCTTTGCTTGTCAAAAGGGGACAGGACAACGCAGGAACACAAAAGAGAATAAACGATACAGGAAATATGAGCGGTCAATCACAATAAGCTAAACGCAATCAACGCTGTAACAGGTTGGGATGAGTGGCCAAAGTCTTGCTTCAACAAGCAAGTGCACGATCAATCCAACATCTTCAATGTAGCAAAATGCCGGACCGGCGCAAGTTTTAATTATGGATGTCCTCATGATCTGAAGCCGGAGCGACTGCACAGAGGTGCCGGAACCGGGGATTTGCTGGGCAAAAGGGCTCTTGATCACCCGCACTTTCCGCCTATGGTGGTGGACAAGCATAAGGTGGCATGATGACAGCGTTTTCGGTACTCGATCTGGTTCCCGTTTCGGAAGGCAAAACCCCGGGCGATGCCCTGCGCCAATCGCTCGAGCTGGCACAAGTGTGCGAAAGCCTTGGCTATCAACGTTATTGGGTGGCCGAACACCACAATATGGTCGGTATTGCCTCGGCGGCCACCTCGGTGGTCGTCGGCTATCTGGCAGGCGGCACAACAACCATGCGGATCGGGGCAGGCGGCATCATGTTGCCCAATCATTCGCCTCTGGTGATTGCCGAGCAATTCGGCACGCTGGAATCGCTCTATCCCGGCCGGATCGATCTCGGTTTGGGCCGCGCACCGGGTACCGACCAGATGACCCTGCGCGCCTTGCGCCGCGACCCCAATGCCGCCGAAGATTTTCCCAATGATGTGCTGGAATTGCAGGCCTTTTTAGGCCCGTTACAGCCAGACCAGCGGATTCAGGCCGTGCCGGGTACCGATTGTCAGGTGCCGTTGTGGATTTTGGGCTCAAGCCTTTACGGTTCGCAATTGGCGGCGATGCTGGGTCTTCCTTATGCCTTTGCCTCGCATTTCGCCCCCGACGCGCTGATGCAGGCCCTGCATATTTACCGCGATACCTTCCGCCCCTCGCAACAATTGGCAAAATCGCATGCCATGGTGGGCGTGAATGTGGTGATCGCCGAGACCGATCACGAGGCGCGCTATCTGTTCACCACTTTGCAACAGCGCAGTACGAATATGTTGCGGGGCAAGCGCGGCAAATTGCCGCCGCCGATCGACGACATCGAAACCTACTGGACCCCTGCAGAAAAAATGCAGGCCTCGCGCATGCTGGCCTGCTCCTTCGTCGGGTCTCCCGACACCGTGCGCCATGCCTTGCGCGGCTTTGTCGAACAGACCGGTGCCGATGAACTGATGGTGGCCTGCGCCCTGTATGATCATGGCGCGCGGATGAATTCCTACCGGCATCTGGCCGCGATGCAGGCGGAGTTTCGTTGATATAAAAACAGTGCCGGTTGTTATTGTTTGGCGTCGAACGGATAGCCAAGCAATTCCTCAACAATAAACAGCACGAAAAAGGCCAATCCTGCCAGCCCGAAATATTGTCCGAATTCCATGGTCGATCTCCCCCCAGAGCACAAAGGACAGGCTAGCAGGATCAAAGCGCAATGCAATCTATGCTTGCAATAAATTTTCATACAATCACTGCATTGATCCGGCATTGGCAATGCGACAATCTGGCAGGATAAGCTCAATATTGGCGTAAAAATTGAGTTTTTTAATAAAACTGACTGATAAAACCACTATGGATCAATAAAAATCTTATGAATGAGCAAATAGAGGATCGAAAAGACAACCAGAATGCGCAAACGGTTCATGTCATGATCTCGGAAGATTTTTGCTTTGGTAATGTTTGACGGGGCGCTTGGGAGAGAATGATTTTTTGAATTCGATCTCTCTTTGCTTCTTCGCCTCGGCGGCTTCGGCAAGCAGGCGGGCGGCTTTGCGGCGTTCGAGCAACAGCATGACCATCCAGCCGATCAGGCTGAGCAGGGGCACCGAGGCAATCGCGAGCCCGGCCAGAATCCGGTGCGGCCAATCGGCCACCATGATCGGCGCATTGGCAGGCGTGTTGCGGCTTAACGGATCGAAGGACTCGAGCCCGCCTTTGCGGACCGAGAACAGATCATTGATATTCTGGCTTTTGGCGGGAGGCTGTTCGACCTTCGGGGGCTCGGTTTTGCCGGTTTCGGGCTTGTCCTGCTTGTTGGTCTCTATTTTCCAGCGTAGGGCCAGGGCCTCTTCGGGCGTGGCGCGGCGCTGGGCCACCACATCATCGGCCAGCCAGTAGCCGCTACCGGCCAACCAGAGCACAACCAGAAGTCCGGTGCCGGCACGCACCACAAGGGACCGGTTGACGGGGACAGACTGAACAAGAGGCAACTTCACGCGCGATACACCCGATGAGAACACCAGCCCATTATAACCATAATCAAGGCAAAAGGGAGAGGGGCAATCAGATCGTATCACGCACAAAAAAGGGCGGCCTTTGCCGCCCCCTTGTGGGTTATGCGCCTGGCGCTCGAAGTGCCCGGCGCGGGCTCTACCACGCCAGTTTGATTCCCGCCTGTCCCGCATAACTGCGCAGGCGTGCGGATTGATCGGTATCAAATCGGCCAAACAGGGTGAGGTCGTTATTGCGGGTGAATGACAGGGTCGTCGAAATCCGGGCCAGATTGTCATCTGGCACAGTGCTATGGGCGATGTAATTATTGGCCGGACTGGACGTGTAGAGAAAAACACTGTTCCGATCGGGTCTGAATTCATGCACCCAGGCCGAGCGAAGCTCGATTTGTCCGGTCCAGTTCTGAGTGACAGGGAAAGCCCGCTCGATCTGCAAGCCCAACGAGGCGGGCAAGGTGACTGTCTCGCGAGACAGATAGGCCACGGTGAATGTCGAGCTGCTGCCCGCGCTCGACGTCTCGGTCGCGCCATGTTGACGCAGGATGGCGGGTTCGAGTGTCGCAAAGGGCATGACGGTGTAAGCGCCGACAGGTAGGCGATAGCCTGCTTCCAGCGAGCCGGAAAAAACATCCGTTGTGTTTTTATAGGTCAGCACTTCCGTTGTGGTGCTTGGCAAGGCGATCACGCGGCTGGCTTTGGTGTGTTGCAGGCCATAGCCGAGCGCGCCGGTGACCACGAAGCGGTCGATGGTCATTGATGAATAGACACTGCTTTGTCCGCCGGTGGCCTGTCCATAGGCGGCATGCGAGGCGATGGAATAGGGTGCGAGTGAACCGCCGACGGCCACGCCCACCACCAAAGTCGGGGACAGAATGGCCTCGAACCCCGTCATTGCACCCCAATTATGGCTGGAAGAGGCAGGCGAATTGATGCTTGCTTTGGGCGCAACGGTTTCGCTGGAGCCGAACTGGCTGGCCCAGACCCGCCAAGTGGCATTGGCGGCCCGGGGCTGTGTCTCATTCTGGTCCAGTTTTGAAAACGCTTTGTCGGCCAGGCCTTTGCCGGGTTGGGCCGTATACCCCAACAGCATATCACTGCCGCTAAAAGCTGAAGCCGTTTCCGCCCGTCCAGTCACAGACCTCTGCGCCTGCATACTGGTTATGGTATTGAATTGACTGGTTTGCTGACTTGCCAGTGTTTGGGGTGCAGACATATGTGCAGGGTAGTTGGTGGCGATGCTCAGTTGAACTGAACCGGTAATGGTTGGTGATGTTGTCGAAATATTGATCACGCCGGTTGTTAAGTCGATCGTCCCGGTACCGGTACCAATGGTCATTGTGCCGCTGACGGACGGTGTGGTTGTGTTGAAATCAATGGTGCCGGTGCCCAAAGTTGTCGTGCCCGAAGTTGTCGTGCCGGGATTTGTCGGTCCGATTATAAAATTGCCATTATTGATGGTTATTGTTCCAGAAGAACTCGTATTTGGAATTGTTGCAGTTGACGATCCACTTAAGTTGATCGTTGACGTCCCTAAGCTCGTATTAAAACCCGAATTTATTGAGAGTGTTCCGCTTGTATTCGTACTGGTGCTGAAAGAATTGGTTGTCTCCTGCGCCGCGCC
Organism: Hyphomicrobiales bacterium; assembly: GCA_947455455.1. Lineage (GTDB taxonomy): Bacteria > Pseudomonadota > Alphaproteobacteria > Rhizobiales > Beijerinckiaceae > CAIYZJ01. The sequence continues at coordinate 350 of CANGOE010000085.1, read as the reverse complement.
CGTCTTGAGGGAGCAGAAAGTGGCGCCGAGCACCAGCAATAAGGTTTTAGAGCCTGGGGTGTTGGTAAGGATTTTCACCATGATGGTTCCCGCAATAAATGAATAACAAAAATTGTGATCAATCTGAATTTTTGAATCAAAATCAATGAACGATAATGATGATGTTCCAAATATGATCAATAAAATACATAATTTGATGATAAATTTAAAAAATTGATAAAAAATGTCAATATTTTTTATGATTAGCAGAAAAAGATATAAAAATTAAAAAATAATACTACTATAAATTGAATTTTTATATTTATACAATTTTTAATATGGGCAACAAGTACCCTCTCTCCTGCCACTTC
>CANGOE010000084.1 GCA_947455455.1 Hyphomicrobiales bacterium | reverse complement strand
TTGGCTTCGGGTCACTGAGGAGCAAGATGATGTCAGACACACACACCACATCAGGCGGCAAAACCTCCGTTTGGACCAAGCATCAGGTGTTCGAGAAGAACTCGATCTTTCTGCTGATCGGTATTCTCGTAATGATCTCGATCGGCGGTCTCGTTGAAATCGTGCCGCTGTTCTATCTCAAGAGCACGATCGAAAAGGTCGAGGGCGTGCGCCCCCTGACACCGCTGGAACTGGCGGGCCGCAACATCTATGTGCGCGAAGGGTGCTACAACTGCCATTCGCAGATGATCCGCCCGTTGCGTGACGAGGTCGAACGCTACGGCCATTATTCGCTGGCGGCCGAGAGCATGTATGACCATCCCTTCCAGTGGGGGTCCAAGCGCACCGGTCCCGATATTGCCCGCGTCGGCGGCAAATATTCGGATGACTGGCACCGCGACCATTTGCGCAATCCGCGCTCGGTTGTGCCTGCCTCGATCATGCCGGGCTATCCCTGGCTTGAGACCACGGCACTGGACACTTCCCATATCGATATGGATATGCGCGTGCTGGCCATCGAGGGTGTGCCTTACACCAAAGAGATGATCGATGCGGCGGCCTCGGATGTGAAAACCCAAGGCTCGGCCGAAGATTCGCTGACAGCCCCGTTCCTCAAGCGTTACCCCAAAGCCATCACCCGTGAATTGGGCGGGGTCCAGGGTCGTTTGACCGAGGCCGATGCACTGGTGGCCTATCTTCAACAGCTTGGAACGCAAGTCGATTTCAAGCTGTATGACGATAAAGCCAATATTCGTTGAGCGGGGAGATCACCATGTCACCGACATTTGAAAGTGCTTCGGCTTTCGCCGCCTCCTGGGGCCTAGCCTATTTCGTCGTGCTGTTCATCGGGGCCGTGGCCTATGCCCTGTGGCCGTCCAAGCGTGAAGAATTCGACCACGCCGCACGTATTCCGCTGACCGAGGACTAAGATCATGGAACAGAAAACATCGGCTCCCGCAGATAAATCGGCTCCGGCCCCATCGGGTGTTGGCACCACTGGTCATAGCTGGGATGGCATCGAGGAATTGAACAATCCCTTGCCGCGCTGGTGGTTGTGGAGCTTTTATGCCTGCATCGTCTGGGCTGTCGGCTATTGGTTTCTCTATCCTGCCATTCCGCTGGTCAGTTCCTACACCAAGGGTCTTTTGGGCTGGCAGTCACGCACGCAGATCGAAGTGGATATGGCCGAACTCAAAGCCATGCGTTCGGGCATGACCACCAAGATCGAAGCCACCGATCTGGCCGACATCGAAAAGAACCCCGAATTGCTCAGCTTTGCCCGCGCGCAGGGCAGTGCCGCGTTTGCAGTCAATTGCGCGCCGTGCCACGGCGCTGGCGCACAGGGCTTCAAGGGCTATCCCAACCTCAATGATGATGACTGGATCTGGGGCGGCAAGGCCGAAGATATCCTGACCACCATCAAGCACGGTGTGCGGTGGGAGCAGGACAGCAACAGCCGCAGTGGTGTCATGCCGGCATTCGGCCGTGACGGACTGTTGAACCGCAAGGAAATCGCCACCGTCGCGGATTATGTGATGTCGCTGTCGGGCCTTGCTGTCGATAAGGGCGCAGACCTTGCCGCCGGCAAGACCCTGTTTGCGGCCAATTGCGCGGCCTGCCATGGCGATGCCGGCAAGGGCAACCAGGAGATGGGAGCTCCCAATCTCTCGGATAAGGTCTGGCTGTATGGCTCGGACAAGGCGGCCATCATAGAGCGGATTACCATTGGTGGCGGCGGCGTGATGCCGGCTTGGTCCAACCGTCTTGATACGGCGACGATGAAGTCGCTGGCCGTTTACGTCCATACGCTCGGGGGAGGCAAATAAGAGAGCTTTTCTCTTGTTTGCGGCGATTGTGTATCTTCACCTTTGAAAGGCGGCACGGGATTGTCCCGTGCCGATGGAGCGTTTTATGTCAGTCCCCACATCCACAACCTTCGATCCCCATAGTGACGAGCCCGATCTGCCGCTTTACGAGGCCCGCAAGCAGATCTATCCGCAGTCGGTGTCGGGAACCTATCGCAGGATCAAGTGGATCATTCTGGCGGTCACGCTCGGTATCTATTATATCCTGCCTTTCATCCGCTGGGATCGCGGACCGAATGCACCCAATCAGGCGGTGCTGATCGACATGCCGCACCGGCGGGCCTATTTCTTCTTCATCGAAATCTGGCCGCAAGAGGTTTATTACCTGACGGGCCTGTTGATTTTGGCGGCGATGGCGCTGTTTTTGATGAATGCGCTGGCAGGCCGGATCTGGTGCGGCTATCTGTGTCCGCAAACGGTCTGGACCGATCTGTTCATGGCGGTCGAACGGCTGATCGAGGGTGACCGGCGCGAACGGATGCAACGCGATGCCGGCCCTTTCACGGTGGAAGTCTTCGCACTCAAACTGCTCAAGCACACATTCTGGTTGCTGATAGCCTGGTGGACCGGCGGGGCATGGGTGCTGTATTTCGATGATGCACCCACTCTGGTGGTGCAGTTGCTGACCTTTCAGGGGTCTGCGACGGCCTATATCTCGATTTTCGTGCTCACCTTCACCACCTATACTTTCGCGGGTTTGATGCGCGAGCAGATTTGCCTCTATGCCTGCCCCTGGCCGCGCATCCAGGCGGCTTTGACCGATGAACATGCCCTCAATGTCACCTATCGCTATGATCGCGGTGAACAGCGGATGTCGGTCAAAAAGGCGGCCGCCTTGCGGGCCGCAGGCGAGCCTGTCGGTGATTGCATCGATTGCCAGCAATGCGTGGCTGTCTGTCCGACCGGTGTGGATATCCGCAACGGGCCATCTTTGGGCTGTATCCAATGCGGGCTGTGCATCGATGCCTGTGATGACGTGATGACCAAGATTGGCCGTCCGACGCGGCTGATCGCCTATGATACCGATGTCAACATCAAGCGCCGGCAATCGGGCCTCGCGAATATTTTCAAGCCGATCCGTTCCAGAACCATTCTCTATGCCTTTGTGATTGCCGCCGTTGGCGGTTTGATGGCCTATCAACTGGTCACCCGCGCGCCTTCGACCATCACCGTGATCCATGATCGCAACCCGATTTATGTGAAACTGTCGGATGGGCGTATCCGCAATGCCTATACGGTGCGGATTGCCAATATGCTGAACGATCCGCGCACCTATGTGTTCAGCGTGGCGGGGCTGGAGCATGCACAGGTGGACATCATCGGGGCGGAACATGCCGCGCAGGGCGAATTGTTCATCACGGTCGGTCCCGACCAGACCCGCGAATTGCGGGTGCTGGTGACCCACGAGCTGGATGACAGGCGCGGCGCACCTGTGGCACTCTATTTTGAAATCCGTGATGAGCTGGATGGGCGTTTGGCTGTCGGAAAAGACTTCTTCCGCACCCCCAATACGGTCCATTGAGCTTCGACGCTGGAAAGGCTAACGGGCAATGACGGCACAGCATGATGGCACGACAGGCGGGTTCCGGTTGACCGGCAAGAAGGTGCTGGCCATTCTGGTCGGGTTCTTCTCCGTCATTATCGCGGTCAATATGGTCATGGCCTATGTGGCGGTGACGACCTTCAGCGGCATGCAGATCCAGCGTCCCTATGAAGCGGGCCTGAAGTTCAATCATGCCATTTCCAAAGCCCGCGTCCAGCAGGAACAGCATTGGAAGGTCGATACCCATCTGGAACGCGCCAAAGACGGGCAGGTAACGCTGACCATCACCCTGGCTGACCAGCAGGGCGCGGCCATTGTCGATCAGCAGGTGAGCGTGCAACTGGTGTCACCGGTGGACTCGCGCAACGATGCCGCTTTCGCTTTGATGCCCGATGGTCCGGGCCGTTATCGCGGGGTGACACAGGCCGCCGCAGGCCAGTGGGATCTTGTGATCGAGGCCAAACGTGCCGAGGATGCCGTTTTCCGTTCTGTCAGCAGGGTGTCTCTGCATTAACCGACTGATGATGCGATGACCGAGCAACCCGCAATCCCTGTCCAACAGCCAGCCTCGGCCCCCGTCCAGCTTGAATTGGTGGTCGAAGGCATTTCCTCGGCGCAGGCGATTGCCCAGATCGAGCAGGCCCTGATCGGCATTCCCGATCTTGTCTATGCCCGTCTGAACATGACCACCCGTCGCCTGTCGACCCAATGGGCGCATGCGGGTTACAATGCCGCACCCTTGTTTGCCGTTCTGGACCGGTTCGGCTATCGCGCCGTGCCTTTCACCACCAATCAGGCCGAGCAGGAAGAAAGCGCGCGCACCAAATGGCTGTTGCGCTGTCTGGCTGTGGCGGGCTTTGCGACCATGAATGTGATGCTGTTGTCGGTGTCGGTCTGGTCGGGCAATGTCACCGAAATTTCAACCGAAACACGCGATCTGTTCCATTGGCTGTCGGCGCTGATCGCGCTTCCGGCGGCGGGTTTTGCCGGACAGCCGTTCTTTTTCAATGCCATTCGGGCGATCCGCTCCGGCGAGATGGTGATGGATGTGCCGATTTCGCTCGGTATCCTGCTCGCGCTCGGCATGTCGGTTTATGAAACCGCCCATCATGCCGAACATGCCTATTTCGATTCCGCCTTGATGCTTCTGTTCTTCTTGCTGTCGGGGCGGGTGCTGGACCATGTGATGCGGCTTAAAACGCGGGCGACGGCGGCCAATCTGGCCGCGTTGCGGGCACCGCTTGCCAGCCGTCTCGGTCCCGATGGTTCCTTGTCCGAGGTGCCGGCCGATGCGCTGGTGGCCGGTGATGTGATCGTGGTGGCCGCAGGCCAGCGCATTGCGGCCGATGGTCTGGTCACGCAAGGACAATCGGCGGTGGACGAGAGCTTCCTGACCGGAGAAACCGACCGCAGAGCGGTGCAGGTCGGGGATCAGGTCTATGCGGGCATGCTCAATGGAGCGGGCCAGTTGCAGGTTCAGGTTGCCGCCGCAGGACGGCAGACTTTGCTGTCGGAAATCGAAACGCTGATCGACAATGCGGTCAACAGCAAATCGCGTTATGTGCAGGTAGCCGATCGGGTGGCGCGGGTCTATGCCCCGATCGTGCATGTGACCGCCGCGCTGACCGCGATCGGCTGGCTGATTGCGGGCGCGAGCCTGCATGATGCCATCATCATTGCCATTGCCGTGCTGATCATCACCTGCCCCTGCGCTCTGGCGCTGGCCGCCCCCACGGTTCAGGTGGTGGTGGCGGGTGCGTTGTTTCGCAAAGGCGTGCTGATGCGCTCCGGTGACGTGATCGAACGCATGGCCGATGTCGATGTGATTGTCTTCGATAAAACCGGCACTTTGACGCTTCCCGATGTCAGCCAGCCCGATTTTGCACGGTTGTCTGACGGAGATTTGCGTCTGGCAGGCCGTTTGGCCCAGAGCAGTCACCATCCGCTGGCCCGCGCCTTGCGCGATTATGCGCGGCGGCAGTGCGGGCCGCTGGCGGCGCTCGACAATGTGCAGGAATTATCCGGTCAGGGGGTCTGCACGCATTATCAGGGCATGGATCTGCGTCTGGGCAGTCCGGCCTTTTGCGGTTTGGACGAGGCAACGCCGTCGGGCGGGCAATCGCTGATCGCCTTTGCGCGCGATGGCGTGGTGACCGTGTTGCCGGTCGAACAGGTGTTGCGCCGTGATGCGGTCGAAACAATCAGGCAGTTGCAGGCGGCCTCCTATCGGGTGCTGATCCTGTCGGGAGATCGGGCCGAAGCGGTCGAGCCCGTGGCCGGGGCTTTGGGCATTGCCGAGTGGCAGGCCGGCATCAAACCCGCAGACAAGCTCGCTTGCCTCAACCGGATGAAGGCCGAAGGGCTGACGGTGCTGATGATCGGCGATGGTGTCAATGACGCGCCTGCTTTGGCGGGTGCGGCGGTGTCGATGTCGCCGACCACCGGAGCCGATGTGACACAGGCCGCCGCCGATGCCCTGTTCATGGGCGAGGGGCTGGGCGTGGTCGCGCAGACGCTGGCTTTGTGCCATAAAGGGCGGGCCGTGATGCGGGAGAACTTTTTGCTGGCACTGGTGTACAATCTGGTTGCTGTGCCTCTGGCGATTGCCGGATGGGTGACGCCGTTGATTGCGGCGGCGGCCATGTCGGGATCGTCGGTGCTGGTATCGGTCAATGCCTTGCGGGCCAGATCGGCCCATCGGGTTGTATCTGTCAAACAGGTCAAGTCTGACATGGGGAGATCGGGATGAGCGTTCTGCTTTATCTGGTGCCGACAGCTCTGGGTTTGGGTCTGATCGGCCTGTTCGGCTTCATGTGGTCGATGCGGTCGGGCCAGTATGACGATATGGAAGGGGCGGCCAACCGCATCCTCAATGATGATGATTTGCAGGATCCACAGGTCCGGCCCGCCGCCAATGATCTGACAGGCCCCTGAGATGCAGGGCGGTACCAGTTTTCGCATGCGTGCGGGGCAGTTGTTTTGCGCCTGTGACAGCGATGGCTTGCCGCTTGCGGTCGGGCGCGAGCCTGATCGGGTTTCGATCCGCGTGATGGCACTGGCCTTTGCGCTGTCGGTGCTGGCGCAGATTTTGACCGTTTCGGTGCTTCCGCTGGTCAGCGCACCGCTTGCGCCCATGCCGAAAGCGGTGGCTTGGCCCTATATCGCCTTGCTGGCGGGCGGGGCGCTGTCATCCTTTCCGGCTTCCATCCTGCTTGATCTGTTCGGCCGTCGGGCCGCTTTTGCGCTGGGGGCAAGTCTCGGGCTGGCCGGTGGCATGATGAGCTATTGGGCGGTGATGCATGGCCAGTTTGTTTCGCTGGTGATCGGGGTGGCCTGGCTGGGCATGGCGCAGGGGTTCGGGCTGTTCTACCGCCATGCCGGTGCAATGGCCTCGCTAGGCGGGGCAGGGCCGGTATTTGCCGCAGGCATGGGGGCGGCGGTGCTCGCACCCGCATTGATGGGCGGAATTGAAACGCTGATGGGGCCATGGGCGGCGGCCGGCACGCTGGCTCTGGCCGGTTTGGTCTATCTGTTGACGCTCGGTGTGGCGATCCGCCTGCCTGCCCGAAAAATCGGTCATGACACAACACAAGAACAACCGGTACGGCCCTCAGTCGCGGTGATGCTGGGAGCCACTGCTTTGGCGGGACTGGCTTGGGCTCTCATGACAGGCGTGATGGCCCATGCGCCGCTGGTGATGGCGGGATGCGGCATCGGGTTTTCGGCCTCGGCGGTCGCCATGGCGTTGCATCTGATGGCCATGTATGCGCCCGGTCTGGTGATCGGCCGCTGGGTGGCGGCGTGGGGTGGTCTTCGGGTTGCGCTTAGCGGTGTGGTGCTGTTGCTGGCGGGGGCGGGACTGTTGTTCCTGCAAACCGCTTTTTTAGGGTTGTCACTCGCGCTGGTTGTGGCGGGAGCCGGATGGGGCATTGCCACCATCGGGGCCAGCGCCTGGATGCATCAATCGGCACAACCAAGCCCGACCATGTTGGCCCTGCATGATATGAGCCTGTTTCTCGCCGCCATATCAGGGGCGGCGAGCCTCGGTTTCTAGGCGCGGCTCAGCCGCCTTTGACACCTTGCGTGTTGACATAGAGCGCGTAAAGCCCGTGTCCGCAGGCCATGAACAGCCGGTTGCGCATGGGGCCGCCAAAGCACACATTCGCACAGCGCTCTGGCAGGGCGATGCGTCCGATGGCGTGGCCTTCGGGATTGAACACCATCACGCCGTCCAGCTCGTCCGAGCCCATGCCCCAACCGGCCCAGAGATTGCCGTCGACATCGCACCGCATGCCATCCGGCGTGCCACCGGGACCGGCATCGACAAACACCCGGTCATTGGTCAGACGATGACCGTCCGCCACATCGAACAGCCTGATGCGCCGGTGCGGTTGCGAACGGGATTCCACCACATAGAGCCTGCTTTCGTCGGGAGAGAAGCACAGGCCGTTGGGGCCTTGAATGCCTTCGGCCACCACCGAGAGGGCCCCTGTTTGTCCGTCGATCCGGTAGACATTGGCGGGCAATTCCTGCTCGGCGATGATGCCTTCGTAATTGGACTGGATGCCGAAGGGTGGATCGGTAAACCAGATGCTGTCATCGGATTTGACCACGATATCATTGGGAGAATTCAGCCGCTTGCCCTGATAGCGATCAGCCAGCACGGTGATACTGCCGTCATATTCGGTACGGGTGACACGGCGGCCGACATGTTCGCAGGTCAGCAGGCGGCCCTGACGGTCGCGGGTATTGCCATTGGCCATGTGCGAGGATTGGCGGAACACGCCGACCTGACCGGTTGCCTCATCCCAACGCAAAATCCGGTCATTGGGAATGTCGCTCCACAACAGATAGCGGCCATCGGCAAAATAGACCGGACCTTCCCCCCAACGGGTGCCCTGATAGAGCCGCTCGACCGAAGCGCTGAACACCCGATAACCGGTAAAACTCGGATCGAGAATATGGATGGCGGGATCAGGATACCGCCCGCTGGCATTTGGATAGCTCATCTTCTCTCCCGTTCTTTCTGTTCTTGGCGGCTATTAAGACGCAGTGCGGCAGATGTGGCAACCGGCTTGCTTGGCGTGAGGCCGCGTTGCAGGTCTGCATTCCTGTCAGGTGACGCAACGGCACTTCGTGTTTATGGTGACGGCAACAATCAAAAACAAACCTATCAAACGGGATAAAGGATACGCGAGATGAGTGGATCACAAAAGATTGCTTTGATTACCGGTGCCGGTTCGGGCGTGGGGCGCGCTTGCGCATTGGCCATGGCCAAAGAAGGTTATGTTGTGGTGATCACCGGACGGCGGGCGGATGCTTTGCAGGCCACAGCCGATATGGGGGCTGGATCGCCAGGGCAGATCGTGCCGATAGCGGCCGATGTCTCCGATCCCGATCAGGTCGCAACCCTGTTTGCCGAAGTCAAAAACCGGTTCGGCCGTCTGGATGTGCTGTTCAACAATGCGGGTGTCAACACCCCGCGCGGCACCATGCTGGAAGATCTCGATCCGAAAGACTGGCAACGTGTGGTCAACACCAATCTGTCGGCGGTATTCTATTGCACCCAGCAGGCGTTCAAATTGATGAAAACCCAGTCACCGCATGGTGGCCGCATCATCAATAACGGTTCGGTGTCCTCGCAGGCGCCACGCCCCAATTCGATTGCCTATACCGCGACCAAACATGCCATTACGGGCCTGACCAAGACCACCTCGCTTGATGGCCGCAAATATGACATTGCCTGTGGCCAGATCGATATCGGCAATGCCGCATCCGAGCTGACCGCCTCGATGCAGACCGGTGTGCCGCAAGCCAATGGCACCATGGCCCCCGAGCCGCTGATGGATGTCAAACATGTGGCCAGTGCCGTGGTCTATATGGCCAGCCTGCCGCTGGAGGCCAATGTGCAGACCATCACCGTGATGGCCAGCAAAATGCCGCTGGT
>CANGOE010000083.1 GCA_947455455.1 Hyphomicrobiales bacterium | reverse complement strand
GCCGCTAGTGATATGTGATACGCAACGATGCAACATCAGGTTCGGATTGCCCTCGATGCCATGGGCGGAGACCACGGCCCTTCTGTCGTGATCCCCGGAGCGGCATTGACACTTCAGCGCCACCCCGGCGTTGTGTTTGTCATGTATGGCGATTCTGCCGTGTGCCTGCCTTTGCTGGACGCGCATCCGCAATTGGCCAAAGCCACTACGTTCCACCATTGCGACGTGTCGATTGCCATGGATGCCAAGCCCGGCATGGCCTTGCGCCATGGCCGTGGTGTCTCGTCGATGTGGCGGGCCATCGAGGCGGTTAAGCTCGGCGAGGCCGATGTGGCGATTTCAGCCGGCAATACCGGCGCATTGATGGCGATGTCGACCTTCTGCCTGCGCACATTGGCGCGGATCGACCGTCCGGCCATTGCCGGTATCTGGCCGACCACACGCGGTGAAAGCATCGTGCTGGATGTCGGTGCCACCATCGGGGCCGATGCCCGCCATCTGGTCGATCTGGCGGTGATGGGTGCGGCCATGGCGCGCATCCTGTTCCATATCGAGCGCCCCTCAGTGGGCCTGCTCAATGTCGGTGTCGAGGATATGAAGGGGGTCGAGGATGTCAAACTCGCTTCCCGCATGTTGCGCGAGACCGATTATCCCAACATGGTCTATCACGGCTTTGTCGAAGGCGATGACATCGGACAGGGCACGGTCGATGTGGTGGTGACCGAAGGGTTTGCAGGCAATATCGCCCTGAAAACGGCGGAAGGCACAGCCAAGCAGATTGCAGGCTTCCTGCGCGATGCCATGCAACGCACATGGATGACCAAGCTCGGCTATATTCTGGCCCGCTCGGCCTTTCATGCCCTGCGCGAGAAGCTCGATCCGCGCAAATCCAATGGCGGGGTCTTTCTGGGCCTCAACGGCATTGTCATCAAAAGCCATGGCGGCACGGATGCGTTAGGATTCGCCTCTGCCGTCGATCTTGGCTATGACATGGTGAAATACCAGCTTCTGTCAAAAATTACGGAAACTTTGGCACGCGAAGAGAGCGTACCGGCGCATCCGATCGAGGAAATTGAAGAATGACTTTGCGGCGCTCTGTCATCGTGGGTTGCGGCCATTATCTGCCGCAACGGGTTCTCAGCAATGCTGAACTGGCCAAAATGGTCGACACATCCGATGAATGGATTGTCGAACGGACCGGCATCCACAACCGCCATATTGCGGCCGAAGGCGAAAACACCTCGCATCTGGCCACCAAAGCCGCCGAAATGGCGCTTGATCGGGCTGGATTGAAGCCGTCCGATATTGACCTGATCGTGTTGGCCACGGCCACGCCGGATTACACATTTCCATCGACTGCGACACAGGTGCAGGCCGCTCTGGGCATCACCCACGGTGCGGCTTTCGACCTGCAGGCCGTCTGCTCGGGCTTTGTCTATGCCCTGACGACCGCCGACAAGTTTTTGCAATCGGGATCGCACAAGCGTGCACTCGTCATCGGGGCGGAAACCTTTTCGCGTATTCTGGATTGGGATGATCGCGGGACCTGCGTGTTGTTCGGCGACGGGGCAGGGGCCGTGGTGCTGGAAGCGCAAGAGGGCAAGGGCGATCTGACCGATCGCGGCATCTTGTCGACGCATCTGCGCTCGGATGGCCGCCATGTCGAAAAGCTCTATGTCGACGGCGGGCCATCCTCGACCAAAACCACCGGCCTGTTGCGGATGGAAGGCAAGGAAGTGTTCCGCTATGCGGTCAACTATCTGGCCGAAATCATTGAAGAAGCCTTTGCGGCGACGGGGCTGACCGCCGCGGATGTCGACTGGTTCGTGCCGCATCAGGCCAATCGCCGGATTATCGAGGCGACAGCGCGCAAATTGTCGATCGACCCTGCAAAAGTGGTGGTCACTGTCCAAAATCATGGTAACACATCGGCGGCTTCGATCCCGCTGGCTTTGTCCACGGCCTATGGCGACGGACGGATCAAGCAAGGTGATGTGGTGCTGATGGAAGCCATGGGTGGCGGGTTCACGTGGGGGTCGGCTTTGATCCGGTGGTAAAAATCCGGTCGCGTGTGATGTTCTGATATCATTGTGACTTTTCAAATCGTTACCGACAGGTTAACTTGCACGGGACGAGAGAATGGGTTGCAAATCCGGATTGGTCACGTTTCTGGTTCTGAAATTGTAATTTTCTCAAACAACATTGGATACGGGCTGTTTTTCCGTTGGGGGCGGAAGGTGGTTCGTGGAGGATTAAAATGACACAACGCACAATTACGCGTGCCGAATTGAGTGAAGCCGTTTACCAGCGCATCGGTCTGTCCCGCACGGATTCGTCCGAGCTGGTCGAACTGGTTCTGCGCGAGATTTCGGACACTCTGGCCGCAGGAGAGACAGTGAAGCTCTCGTCATTCGGATCTTTCGTGGTGCGCGACAAAGGCGCACGCGTTGGCCGCAACCCGAAAACCGGCATCGAAGTGCCGATCGAGCCACGGCGCGTCCTGTCGTTCAAGCCGTCCAACATCCTCAAGCAGCGCATCAACAAAACGGTTGAGAACGCCTGAGCGGGGGACTGCACGGGAGCCTGAGCTTGGAAAAAGACGCAGACGCGTTCCGCACCATCAGCGAAGTCGGGGAAGAACTCGACCTGCCCCAGCATGTCCTGCGGTTTTGGGAAACCCGTTTCACCCAGATCAAGCCCATCAAGCGGGGCGGCGGTCGCCGTTATTACCGCCCCGATGATGTCGATCTGTTGCGCGGCATCAAGCATTTGCTCTATGCGGAAGGCTACACCATCAAAGGTGTGCAGAGAATTCTGCGCGAGGAAAATCCGCGTTTCGTCCAGGCTGTCGGCCGTGAAGGCCGGATGCCGCCTTCGGGCGAGCAGGGGGACACGCATGGTGCGGCTGTCGATCACGCCATTGATGTCGGTTTCGGCGATCTGCCCGACGAGATGGAGGAGATTGAAGCCGCCCGTCCGGAACCGGTTGAGCCTGTCCTAGCGCCTCGCCGGATCGAGCCGGCCTTTGGCACTCCCTTGCCCGTCCATGAGCCCAAGACGAGTTCGTCAGGCTCCGCTGCCCGTCACGAGCCGAGCTTTGTTGCGCCACCGCCGGAGGATGAACACGCTGTTGCAGAGCCGGTTGTGCCGCCACGCAAGGTCAAGCCCAAACAACTGGCCCTGTTCGAAGGCATGGGCGACGAGGGGCTCAGCAGTAAAGACCGCGAAACCCTGCGGCAGGCGCTGGAGCGGATCGACGAATGTCGCAAAATTCTGGCAACGGCTGATTTGGCGAAATTGCCGCAATCGGCAGATATTTAAGCGTTTTCAAACCCGATTGACCCTGTTTTATGGTCCTGCCACGAGTTGGCCCGATATTTGCTGAGTTCTTCATAACGGATGGTGTATTCGTTGTGAAAGGGATCAGTCATGGCGTTGGATATTGGCAGCGGGACAGCCGTCTCGGCCTATCAAACCAACACAGCGTTGGCAGGAGGCCGCAAGGGTGATCATGAGCCCGATGGTCTGTCGCGTGCTTTGCAGTCTGGTGATTTGGCCGCCGCGAAAGAGGCCTTCGACAAACTCGCCACCCGCCTGCCTGCCGGAGTGCTCAGTGATCCCAATAATCCGCTGACCAAAGTCGGCAAGGCCCTACAAAGTGACGATATCGAGGCCGCCCGCGCCGCCATGGCTGGACGGACCGGCTATAATGACCGGATCGGTACGACCGGAGGTGTCAGCAAGGTCAAGGATAGCAACAAGGGCTATCAGATCGAAGTCAGCAATGGCATGGGACAGGCCCTGCAATTGAGCAGTGCGATCAATTCCGGCAATGCCAAACTGGCCAAGGCCCTGATGCAACAGATGTTTGACGAGTTGCAACAGATGGCCGCCATGAATTCCGCCAGTCCGACCTCGAAAGAGATCGCGATCGGCAAGCCGCTGACCGGCAATAAATCCCTGTCTTCCGCCATTTCCAGTGCCGACAAGCTGTTGAGCAACCCCGATTTCCAGAGCCTGAAACGGGCGGTGGATCGCGGTGATCTGCCTTCGATGCAGGCGGCTTGGGCGGCCTTTATCCGCGGGTCGATAGCCTTGCGCGAAAAGGAAATGGAACCGCCCAGAAGCGCCGATCCCGCCAAAAATACCGTGATCGGTTTCTCGCGTTCGCTGGTACAGGCCGCTTAAGTCGAAAGCACGGCAACAGGCTGATTTCTTGGGACTTGCCAGCAATCGCAAACCGTCGCAAGACGTTGCGGGTGCTTGTTGCACGCCATCAATAATATTTCTCCCCGTTTATTTTAGAAAATGCTATAATCACAGCATTGAACACAATGATTATGCTCTGAGGCATGGTGATTTGTGTCCGGACAGGAACCATCAAAGCAAGGCATTGGGCAACCATCATGGCCTTGGGAGACCGTGCTGATGCGTATGAAAATGACTTTGGGGACGGCATTGTGTGGCCTGGTGTTGCAGGCTTGTGTGGTCGGTGTTTCGTTCGCGGCCGAAACAGTATTGCGGTTTGATCTGGGGTCGGACCGGGCAAAAGCGGCCATTACAGCCAATCCTGCAGACAGCAGTCTGACAATCAAAAAGCAAAGCTATCTACCACTTTACTCATCGGTGGCTTTGGGAGGTGGTGCGACCACCGTTCATCTGGGCGCCAATGTCACTTTGCGCAATATCTCGCCGGATCAGCCACTGGTGGTCTCTTCGGCCCGTTATTTCGATCGCTCCGGCGAATTGGTGACCGATCTGGCAGGGCAGGCTTTTACCTTGAAGCCCTTGGCAACCATTGAAGTGTTCATTCCGATCACAGAACAAAGCGTCGGCCTGCGTGGCGGGCGCGGCGGCAGTATTGTGCTGGACTGGGCGGCAACCGCCCCTGTGCCGGAACCGTTGATGGAAGCACTGGTGCTTGGTTCCTCCGGTCCTGCCAGCTTTTCCTTTATCAGCCGCAGTCTACCGGTGCGGATGACCCAATAAGTGCCTTCCTGCATGGATGATATAAAAAAGGCTGGTGTGAACCAGCCTTTTTTGTTGATGGATCAGGGTCGGTGACCTGCAGACAGGATCAATCCAGACCTTCAACCGCGACCACGTGGCGCTCGGACGAGCCGATCGTAAACACTTTGGCGGCTTGGTATTCGGGTGAGTTATAGCAGGTTGTTGCGGCCTCAAGGCTGGGGAACCGCGCCAGCACGGTACGCTCATAGGCGCCGCCTTCCAGAATGACCTGTGCGCCGCCGCGTGCGAGAAACACCCCGCCATGTTTTTGAATGGCCGGACCCGCCAGCGCGGCATATTTGCCGTAGGTTTCAGCATCCGTCACATGCACACGAGAGACCCAATAAGCAGACATCTTGCTATTCTCCGGATTGTTGGTTTTGGAAGGGGAACGGGGCGGCACGATCCGCCCCGGATATCAGAAGGCCGTTGGCTTGAAGCTGTGGCCAGCCGCTTTCAGACTGCCGCGCAACTCGTCCGATTGGGCCTGCGTCAGCGCCATCAGCGGCGGGCGCAGGGTGGCCAGACCCGGCTGGTTCAATTCCGCCGACAGGACAGCCTTGGCCGCAGGGATCAGCGGGAATTTCGAGAACAGGTCACGCACCAGTGCCACCGGCTTTTGCAACTCGTCGGCATTTCCATCCTGCCAGTGATCGACCAGATGGCGGATATTGGCGGCGTTGATATTGCCCGAAGCGGTGATACAGCCAGCCGCGCCCAACCGCATGGCCTTGACCAGCACGCCTTCCGAACTCGGGAAAATCTTGAAGCCGGGGAAGCGCTTCAGCATGGTTTCGGTATTGTCCCAGTTGCCCGACGAATCCTTGATGCCGAGCACGGTGGTGGGATAGCGCTTGATCAGCCGCTCGATCACATCATGCGGAACGCCGACACCGGCCATTTGCGGGATATGGTAAAGCCACAGGCCCAGTTCCGAGGAGCCGACGCGCTCGATCACTTCGGAATAGAAGGCAAACAGCCCGTCATCCGAGACCGGCTTGTAATAAAAAGGCGGAAGCATCAGCACGCCGCCACAGCCCAGCGATACGGCATGCTTGGTCATGTCGACCGTATCCATCAGCGAACATTCACCGGTGCCGGGCAACAGCACGGAGGGGTCGATGCCGCCAGCCACCAGATCTTCCAGAAGCGATTTGCGCTCGGCATTGGTCAGCGAATTGGCTTCCGAGGTCGTGCCGAATACGGCCAGACCATTGGCCCCTTGTGCCATCAACCAATGGCACACTTTGCCAAACAGCACGGTATCAACCGACAGATCGGCTTTGAAAGGCGTAATGGCCGGAACCAGAACACCTGAGAAATTTGCTTTTGCCATGATAGTCAACTCGCTCAAACGGGTGGGAAGCCGGAAGGCGCAAACCTGCCGGACAAACAGGACAGACCGTCCTTAAAACGATCCGGTGGAATTGGTTAGTGGGAAAATCACATAGCTGGCAGTTTTGTTCCGGTTCTGGTGTCTGACACCGGTGGTTGATGCCCGAACCCGATCCTGAACCTGCCAAAAGCCGACTGCGTCTCCCCCGATTTGTTCTGTCTGTCCTGATATTCCATGCCATTGCCGACCAATGTCAACACTGTCTCGTTATCTTTGATGAATCGACCATTTCCTGTGCAGTGATATTGACGCAGGCGGTTTAACTGAAATATCAAGGCAGGGTGATCGAGTAGGCCGATGGCCCTTACTGGTTCCTTTCCGTCCCGTCACAGACAGGGCAGGGGCAGTCGAATCATCGCCTTACGGCATAGACTTGTTGGCATGAGACAGATGATGACGCGGCAGGGAGATGTGACAGCGTGAATGCCACACCGGAATTGGCGAGAACCACAATCTACCGGTTGCTTCGGGCCGATATTTTGTCTTGCGCGTTGCGGCCCGGATCACAAATTCAGGAACGCGAGCTGATCGAACGCTTCGCCGTTTCCAAATCCCCCATTCGGGATGCCTTGCTGAAACTCGAAGAGCAAAATCTGATCGAAATTCTGCCGCGCAAGGGCTATCGCGTCAAACCCGTCTCGCTGACCGATGCGCGTGAATTATATGATATGCGGGTGATCCTCGAACGCGAATGTGTCTCGCGTGCGATGGACCAGTCCGATGCGGCTTTGACTGTCCTTGAGGCGCATCGCATCGGCCCGGAGGGCGATGATCTGTCGGACTGGATTGCCTATAACCGCCATTTCCATATTGCGATTGCCGATTTGAGCGGCAATGCCCGCCTGACCTCTGTGGCGCGGGATGTGATCGAGCAATTCGACCGCTTGACCTATACCAGCGTGTCGCTGACCGGCCCGAAAGGCCGCGCCGATTTTGTGGGCGAGCATGTGGCGCTGATTGAAGCGATCCAGCATCGCGACCGTCGCCATGCGCTGGCTCTTGCCAAAGATCACGTCGAAGGGGCCAAGCGGATTGTGCTTGAAACCCTCGAACATCCGACCATTGTTCCTTGAATTAGACGGAGAGAACCCCATGAAATCCCATGCCATTGTGATGCACAGCCAGGGCAAGCCCGAAGTGATGGTGCTTGAAGAGGTCGAGATCGGCGCTCCAGCCGCTGGTCAGGCCGTGGTGCGGCAAACCGCTGTCGGTCTCAACTATCTTGATGTCTATCATCGCGCCGGTGTCTATCCTTTGCCTTTGCCAAGCCGGATCGGCAGTGAGGGTGCGGGTGTTGTCGAAGCGGTCGGGCCGGATGTGACCCATCTCAAGGTTGGCGATCATGTCGCTTATCAGGGCGGCGATATCGGTTCCTATGCCACCCGTCGCGTGATGGCGGCTTCACGGCTTTTCCCCATCCCAGCAGGTGTCACCGACGAGCAGGCCGCCGCTGTGATGCTCAAAGGCATGACGGTCGAATATCTGCTGGATCGTTCGGTCTCGCTCAAAGCGGGTGACTTTGCGCTGATGTATGCCGCCGCTGGCGGTGTCGGCCTGTTGGCCGGCCAATGGGCCAAAGCGCGCGGTATCAAGCTGATCGGCGTGGCCGCAGGCAAGGACAAATGCGCGCTGGCACTGGCCAATGGCTATCATGTGGTGATCGACCGCAATGCCGAGGATATCGTGGCCCGTGTCAAGGAGATCACCGGCGGCAAGGGTCTGCCTGTCGTGTTCGATTCCATCGGCAAGGCGACCTTCGAGACGACGCTTGAATGTCTCGCACCGCGCGGGTTCTTCATCTCGTTCGGGGCCACCTCCGGTGCGCCTCCTGCGGTTGAAGCAGGACTGTTGCAGAAGAAGGGCTCGCTGTATTTCTCGCGCCCGACACTTGTCCATTATTGCTCCAGCCCCGAAGATTACGCCATGTCAGCCGGAAAAGTGCTGGGTATGGTGGCCAGCGGGGCGTTGAAGCCGATCATCGGCCAGCATTATCCGCTGAAAGATGCGGCCCAGGCCCATATCGATCTGGAAGCAGGCAAGACCACCGGCGCCACCATTCTGGTGCCCTGATCCGCTCTTGATAAGCAAGGAGACATGACGATGGTACAGGACAATCGCCGCGCCCATTGGCCCAAGGATCTGCAGGAAGACATTGAATCCAATGCCATGAGTGGCGTGGTCGGCAGTGTGTTGGTGTCGGAAACCGATCAGGTGCGGGTCTGGCATCTGCTTTTGAAGCCGGGTTACCGCTGTTCCTTCCATCGCCATGTGCTCAATTACTTCTGGACCTGCCATAGCAAGGGCGAGTCACGCAGTTATTTCGAGGATGGCACTATCACCGAGGTGGCCTATTCCCCCGGAGATACCCGCCACATGACCTATGGTCCGGGTGAGTATCTGCTTCATAGCGTCGAAAATATTGGCCAGACGGATTTGTTGTTCACCACCGTCGAATTTCTGGACAGCCCGAACAAGCCGTTGCCAGTGCCCGACTCCGTGCGGTTGAAGGCTGTTGCCTGATAGACATCAAGACCGAAACAAAAATGCCCGCCTTAGGGGCGGGCATGGATTTTTTTAAGGTTCTGCCGAATTACTTGCTGCGGGCCTTGCGCGCGGCGTAGCGGGCATCACGCTGGGCTTTCTGCTCGGCTGCCAGCTCGATGGCCTTGGCGGCATCAAGCTCGGCTTGCAGACGGGCGTTTTCGGCGTTTTCAACGGCCGCCTTGGCCGCAAGAATCTCCGCTTCGGCGCGGGCTTTGGCGCGTTCGGCCTCGCGCAGGGCGCGGGCTTCCTGAATTTTCATCCGTTCTTCCTGACGAGCCTGCGCTTCGGGGCCGTTTGCGGCCTGTCGCTCCTTGAACTTCAGAAGAGCGGCTTGTTTGGCCTCGGCGGCGCGGGTCAGTCTGGCATCGAAACGGCTGGTTTTGTCGTGCGTCATGGGGTCCGGAATGTCTCTGAGATGGAATGAATGGGCATGGTACCCAATGGATCATGCTTTCTTGCAG
>CANGOE010000082.1 GCA_947455455.1 Hyphomicrobiales bacterium | reverse complement strand
TTCACCGATCAGCGGGGTCTTGATGCCCTGCTTGCGGGCTTCCTTCAGGAAGCGGGCGCTTTCTTCTTCGTTGGTGTAGACGAAAATCGCATCGGCATTGGCCGCTTTCACCTTCACCACGTCAGCCGAGAAATCGGCCTGACCGGATTCGGTGGAAATATCGGCCACAACCTTGATATCGCTCTTGGCCATTTCCTTCACGAAATTGTCACGCCCGCCTTTGCCGAAGTCATTGTTGACCCAGACCACAGCCACATTCTTGGCCTTCAACCCGTCGCGCATATAGTTGGCCACTTTGGGGATCGAGCTTTGCTGTCCGAAAGAGGTGCGGAAAATGTATTTGCTGCCCTTCTGCGTGATGGCCGCGGCTTCACCGCCAACGATTTCAGGCACTTCGGCCTGTGCGGTCAAAGCCAGATCGACCAGCACAGAGCCGGAAAACACCGGACCGAGCACCACATAGGGGTTCTTGTCGAGAACCTTCTGGACCTGTGTACGAGAAATACCGGCATCCGATTGGGTGTCGAGATGTTCCACCTCGATCTTGCGGCCCAACAGCCCGCCTTTGGCGTTGATTTCTTCGACAGCCAAAATAATACCGTCACGCCAATTGGTGCCCGAGACGGCGCCCGGACCCGACAATTCAACGATGTTGGGGAGATAGATGGTTTGCTGGGCATTGACGCCCTGTGCGGCGATGGCAAGGCCACCGGCCAGCAAAACCCCCATCAAACGTGATGTATTCATGATCATTTGCAGTATCCTTCCCTGGAATAAAGTCCGATTTGTTCAGTCAAATCTTATCGACATTGTGACGTGTCACATGATGCTACCAGCCTCTTGATCCGACGCAAAGCGCCATAACCCTTTCAGCCTGTTAATTCCATTCCCCCTCGCCGCGACACCAGACCAATTCGTTTGACTGGTTAAGGGATCGCCTTGAAGTTTGTTCGCCTAACGAACAAATGTCCTACATGCGAACACCATAGAAAAAATATTATCCCTCGTCAATCTCCTATTTTTTCCGAAATATCCGTTTTTATCGATTGCCTTTGGACAAAACACCTCAGGACTTCTTTGTGACAGTCTCGGTCACGGCCACGGTTTGCGCGCCTTTGAGGATATGGGCTTCCAGAAGCGCCACCGCCTGTTCGGCATCACGCGCCAGAGCGGCATCGAGAATCAGCTTGTGCTCGTTGGCCGATTGGGCGCGTGGAAAGGGGCGGGTTTTGAGCGACAACATCCGGTAACGCTGGCTTTGCTCATACATGGCCTGCCGGAACAGCAACAACCAGCGCGACCCGCAATTGGCGATCAGGGCGGTGTGGAATTCCTCGTTATAGCGCTCCCAATCCGCGCCCCACCGGTCGGGATCATCTTCCACCACCGCTTCGACCCGCGATAATTTGTGATAGCACCCCACGATTTGCGCCTCCCATTCGAGATCGGCACGGGCAATCGACTGGCGCAAGGCATGACATTCCAGCAATTGCCGCATCTGGGTGATATCGCGCAAATCCTCGATCGAGACCGGCGGCACCGTGAAGCCCCGCTGTCCTTCGGCCACCACCAGACCATCGGAAGCCAGACGCGACAGGGTTTCGCGCATGGTGTTGATGCTGACCTCGTAGGATTTGCTCAAGCCTTCCAGTTTCAATTTGGCGCCGGGCTCGAGCGCGCCCATAATCACGTCATGTCGCAAGCGGTCATAAAGCTGTGCGGTGAGTGTTGCCGACGAGTCTGCTTTGGAATGGTCATCACTCACGGATTTATCCTTCTTGGCTTCTCGGCTTCTTGGCCTCTGCGGATCACAGATAAAATTAATTCGGTTCCGGGCTCAATTCAAGCATTGCCGCTAAATTAAAAAAAAGATATGAGATTTATAGAAATCTAGGAGATTAAAAAATGTTCGCGTGGTCCATCGCTACCGTCTGTCTGGGCGGAACATTGGAAAGCAAGCTGTCAGCCATTGCCAAAGCCGGCTTTCGTGCTGTCGAATTGTTCGAGAATGATCTGACCTTCTTCAATGGCCGGCCCAGCGATGTGCGCCGCATGGCCGATGATCTCGGCCTGTCGATTGTCGCCCTGCAACCGATGCGCGACTTCGAGGGCATGCCTGGCGCCGCCCGTCTGCGCAATTTCGAGCGTGCCGAACGCAAATTCGATCTGATGGACGAATTGGGTGTCAATCTCTTGTGTCTGTGCTCCAATGTCAGCCCCGAAGCCATCAATGATGACCGGCAAGCGGCGGCCGATCTGGCGGAACTGGCGGATCGGGCCGGTGCGCGCGGCCTGCGGATCGGCTATGAGGCTCTGGCATGGGGCACCCATATCAAGGACTGGATGCAAGCCTGGCATCTGGTGGAACTGGCCGACCGCCCCAATCTCGGTCTGGTGCTGGACAGCTTCCATGCCTGTGTGCGCGGCAATCCGATTGCCCCGATGGCCGATCTGCCCGGCGACAAGATCGCACTGGTGCAGGTGGCCGATGCGCCCGGCCTGTTGATGGATGCGCTGGCACTGAGCCGCCACCACCGCTGTTTCCCCGGACAGGGCGATCTGCCGGTCGATGCCTTTATCGAGGCCTGTCTGGCCACCGGCTATCGCGGTCCGGTATCGCTTGAAATTTTCAACGACCAGTTCCGTGGGGCCCTGCCCGGCCAGATTGCGCTGGACGGTATGCGCGCGCTCGAAGCGTGCGCCGAGCGGATTGCCAAAACCGGCCGCACTCCCGATATCGAGCGACTGCCGGGTGCCCATCTGCCCGCGCCGAGTACGGTGTCCAAGGTCGAATTCGTTGAATTCGCAACCGCCGGCCCCGAAGGTGACAAGCTCGAAGCCGTCTTGCGCGGTCTTGGCTTCCAGAAAGTGGCGCAACACCGGTCCAAGGAAGTGGTGTTGTTGCGCCAGAACGGGGTGAATATTGTCATCAACCGCGAGCGCGACGGCTTTGCCCATTCTTTCTATCTGGTGCACGGCACCTCGGTTTGCGCCATGGCCTTTGCGGTGGATCATGTCGACCGCACGCTTGACCGCGCCAATGCGCTGGGTGCAACCACCTATCATGGTCGGATCGGCGCTGGCGAAGCGACCATTCCGGCTGTGCGCGGGGTTGAAGGCAGTCTGATCTATCTGATTTCCGATACGCCGGAAGGCCTGGGCTTCTGGGAGCGCGATTTCGTGTTCGAGCAATCGGCACAGGTGGGCGGCCCCATCACCGGCATCGACCATCTGTCGAACACCGTGCGCCGTCCCGAATTTTTCACATGGTTGACCTTCTACAAGGCGGTTCTGGGTTTCGAGGATGTCCCGCAGGTGGAAGTGGCCGATCCATACGGAGCGTTCTACAGCCGTTGCGTGCGCACCCCCAACCGCTCGGTGCAAATCCCGTTGAACGTCTCGGATGGCGGAGCCACCGTGCTGGCGCGTTTCCTTGATGCCACCTCGGGATCGGGCGTCCAGCAAATCGCTTTTGAAACCCCCGATCTTTTCAGCTTTGTTGAAAAGGCCCGCTCGGAAGGGGTGACATTCCTGCCGATTCCCGACAATTACTATGCCGATCTGGCGGCCCGCTACGATCTGGATCCGGCTTTGCTGGAACAGATGCGCAGTCTGGGCATTTTGTATGACCGCAGTGCGACGGGCGAATTTTTCCATATCTATACGGAATCTTTCGACGACCGTTTCTTCTTCGAAGTGCTGGAACGGCGCGATTACGACCTGTTCGGCGCGGCCAATACGCCGGTGCGTCTGGTGGCACAGGCCCGCTCGCAAGACGCACGCCGCGCCATCAGCTAAGGCACAACAGCCACGCGGGTCTTCCCGCGTGGCAATGACCTCCTGTCAAGACCGGCGTGCGGCAATGGCATCGGCAATGGCCAATACACGCCGCCCCATCTCGGCATGCATCAATTCCACCATGCGTCCGTCAACCGTGATCACGCCTTTGGAGCGGTTTTCAGGCAGATCGAACGCCGCCACAATCGCACGGGCCTGGTCGACCTCCTGTTCGGACGGCGCAAAGATCCGATTGGCCGGCTCAATCTGGTTCGGATGGATCAGCGTCTTGCCATCCATGCCCATATCCCGCCCTTCCTCGCATTCGCGGATCAAACCGGCCTCGTCCTGCAAGCCGTTATAGACCCCGTCGAGAATATCCAGCCCATAGGCGCGCGCGGCCGCAACAGCCGTGGACAACCAGCCCAGCATCGGCAAGCGTCCGGGGGTGAGACGGGCGCGGGTCTCCTTGGCCAGATCATTGGTCCCCATCACAAAACAGCCCAGGCGGCTGGCAGGCATGGCGGCCGAAGCCGCAATCCCGCCGAGGTTCAAAATCGCCAACGGCGTTTCGATCATGATCCAAAGCCGGGTTTTGGCCGCCACGCCTGCCGATGCAAGCGCCGCTTCGCAACGGGCGACCTCGGCGGCTGTCGAAATTTTCGGAAACAGGATCGCATCGGCTCCCGCTTGGGCGGCGGCCAGCACATCCTCCTGTCCCCACTGCGTATCAAGGCCGTTGACCCGCAAAATCACCTCGCGCCGTCCGAAACCGCCAGCGGCAATTGCCGCACAGGCCTGCTGGCGGGCCAGCTCCTTGGCATCGGGTGCCACAGCATCTTCCAGATCGATAATGATTCCGTCGGCCTCCAGCACCTTGGCCTTTTCAAGCGCGCGGGCATTGGATGCAGGCATATAAAGGACACTGCGGCGGGGTCTGAGGGAGGCGGACATCGGACAATCCTTGTTGGAAGCAAAAACAGTGGCGGC
This sequence comes from Hyphomicrobiales bacterium, assembly GCA_947455455.1. Classification (GTDB taxonomy): domain Bacteria; phylum Pseudomonadota; class Alphaproteobacteria; order Rhizobiales; family Beijerinckiaceae; genus CAIYZJ01. Next base: position 4,781 of record CANGOE010000082.1, on the reverse strand, counting down.
ACGATAGCGCGAAATGACCGTCTGTCACGTGACCAAAAGGGCTAGGGTGGGGCGGGAAACCGGCCTATTCAACTAATGGGTCTATTTACCTCGCCCTGCGCTGGCGGGCAGACTGGTCGGGGTCACAAAGGATATAAAGACGGTGCGGATCGCGTTTTGTGCGGATATTCACGGCAATCAGGCGGCGTTTGAAGCCTGTTTGCGCGAGTGCGAGCGGCGCGGCTATGACCAGATGGTCATTTTGGGGGATGTGGTCGGCTATGGACCCGACCCGCAATGGTGCACCGACCGGGTCCGCGACCTGCAAGCCAAAGGGGCTCTGGTGGTGCGCGGCAACCATGATGCCGCTCTGGTCGAGGGCACTGCCAGCATGAACGAGCTGGCACGCACCGCCATCGATTGGACGCTGTCACAGCTTGATTCTGCCTCGGTCGCTTATCTGGCCAGCCTGCCTCTGTCGCACCGGCAGGAGGATCGGCTTTATGTCCATGCCAATGCATGGGCCCCCGCTTTATGGGACTATATTAATTCACCGCGCGAGGCCGAACGCTCGATGCGGCTGACCGATGCCCGCCTGAGTTTTTGCGGCCATACCCATGTGCCCGTGCTCTATCACATGAGCGCACAACGTCCGGCCTCGGCCTTCACACCGCTTGCGGCAAAGCCGATCCCGCTGTCCACCATCCGGCGCTATTTGATGGTGGTGGGCGCGGTGGGACAACCGCGCGACCGCAATCCGGCCGCCTGCTGGGCTTTGTATGACACGGCCAAGCGCGAATATACCATCTACCGCGTCTCTTATGACATTGAAGCGACAGCCCGGAAAATCAGGGAGTCGGCCATGCCGCACGCAATGGCCGAGCGTCTCGCCAAACGGTTGTTTGTGGGGAGTTGACTATGGAAAGCCACCGTTTGCGAGCCGGTCGGGTGATCGACGGGTTCAAGCTGGAAGAATTGGTCCATACCGGCGGGATGGCCGCCTTGTGGCGGGTCACCAAGCCGGACGAGCCGCGCGCCATGCTGATGAAAGTGCCGTTTCTGGGCGAAGGCGACGACCATTCCGCCATTATCGGCTTTGAAATCGAACATATGATCCTGCCGCGCCTGACAGGCCCGCATGTGCCTGCGGTGATTGCGGTGGGAGATTTTGCGGTCCTGCCGCATCTGGTGATCGAACGGCTTCCGGGCAAATCGCTCGACTCCCGTCTCAAGGATGCGCCTTTGTCGCCCGAAGATGTCTGCTGGCTGGGGGCCAAAATCGCCACGGCCTTGCAGGATATCCACCGGCAACATGTCATCCATCTCGATGTCAAACCCGCCAATATCATGCTCCGCGACAGCGGCCCTGCGGTGATGATCGATTACGGGCTGGCCCGTCACGACGAATTGCCGGATCTGCTGGCCGAGGAATCCGATCTGCCGATCGGCACCAGCGCCTATATGGCCCCGGAACAGGTGCTGGGCATCCGCAGTGATCCGCGCAGTGATATTTTTGCACTGGGCGTGGTGCTGTACGAGATGGCGAGCGGCGAAAAACCGTTCGGCAATCCCTCGACCCGCGCGGGCATGCGCCAGCGGCTCTATCACGAACCGCGCCCCTTGTGGGCCTTGCAACCGCATATCGCGCCCTGGCTACAGGAAATCATCCTGAAATGTCTGGAAGTCGATCCCGATGACCGTTTCCAGACGGCGGGACAATTGGCCCATGCCTTGCGCAACCCCGATCAGGTGGTGCTGACAGAACGGGCGGCACGCACCAAATCCCCCGGTCTGGTCAAGCGTGTCAAAAACTGGTGGCAGGGCCAAAACCGGGTGATCGCTCCGCCGATGCGGGTCGCAGACCGGCTCGACAAGGCCCCGATCATCATGTGCGCGCTGGATTTTTCGGTCGACGAGGCCGATGCGATTTCCGATGCGGTCAAACGGCTGGTGCGGCGTTTGCTCGAAACCGATCACGAAGCCAGACTGGTCTGCCTGACGGTGCTGAAAACCTCGCTGGTCAAGCTCGACGAGGCGCTCGATCAGGGCGGGCGCAATATCTATCTGAAACGTCTGGTGGCCCTGAAGGAGTGGGCGCGCAGTCTCGATCTGCCCGAGGAAAGCGTCAGCTTCCATGTCATCGAGGCGGTCGATCCGGCGCAGGCCATTCTCGATTATGCGGGTTTCAACAGTGTCGACCATATTGTGATGGGAGCGCGTGGCCATTCGACCCTGCGGCGCTATCTCGGCAGTGTCTCGTCCCGCGTGGTCGCCGAAGCCTCATGCTCGGTAACAGTGGTGCGCCTGACCCGTACAGGGGAGGACGAGGGCGCAATGGACGAACAGGACGCGAGCCAAGCAAACGGCCCTGCCACCTGATCAGAGGGGCGGATAGGAATGGACGACACCATGCCTGTCTCGCACCCGTGCCCGATCCTCCGTCTCGATCACCACCGCATCGGACAGGACAGCGACCTTGCCATACCCGCCGGGAATATCGAGCACATAGGTCGGCTGTGCCAGACCCGACAGATGGCCGCGCAGGCCTTCGACCAGTGCCTTGCCCTCGGAAAGGCTCATGCGGAAATGGCCGGTCCCCGGGGCCAGATCGGGATGGTGCAGGTAATAGGGCCGGATGCCGTGTTCGACAAAGCCGCGCATCAGCCCGACCAGTGTTTCAACCTTGTCATTGATGCCTTTGAGCAAGACGCTCTGGCTGAGCAAGCCGATGCCTGCGGCGCGCAAATGGTCGCAGGCTCTGGCAAAAGCGGGGGTCAATTCACGCGGATGATTGGCATGGATCGCCACCCAATTGACCTTGCCGGAGGCCGCAAGGGCAGCGGCCAGATCGGCGGTGACATGATCGGGCGACACGACCGGCACGCGCGAATGCCAGCGGATGGTTTTGATATGGGGAATCCGGGCCAGCGCCTCCACCACCTGCCGCAAGCGGCGCGGTGACAGGATCAGCGGATCACCGCCTGTGACAATCACTTCCCAGATCGTCGGCGTATCGGCCAGATAGGCCATGGCTTGGGCCAGTTGCTCCGCAGTCAGGCCCTCGCCTTTGTCGGGACCGACCATTTCACGGCGGAAACAGAACCGACAATAGACCGGACAGATCGAGACCAGCTTCAGCAAAGCCCGATCCGGATAGCGATGCACAATCCCCGCACATGGGCTGAAAGCGTGATCACCGACCGGATCATCAAGCTCGTGACCGGTGGTGTGACCCTCGGCAAGCGAAGGCAGAAATTGCAGGCCAATCGGATCATCGGGATTGTCGCGCGCGATCAGATCCAGCATCGGCGCGGTGACGGCAATGGCAAACCGCCCGGCAATCGGGGCCAGCCGTTCCTGCTCTTGCGCACCGATCAGCCCGTGGGCGACCAGTTGCGCCAGCGAATGGACGGATTTGGGCTGTTTGGTCATGACAGGTTCCGGTCGGGATCAGGCTGAGAATGGTGCGAGCGGTGTCCATAGCACATCATCGATGCGCGGCGCACCGGTCAGCAACATCACCAGCCGGTCAAATCCCAAAGCGATGCCGGATGTCGGCGGCATCAGGGCCAGTGCCGCCAGCAAATCCTCGTCGATCGGATAGGTCTCGCCATAGATCTGCAGTTTGAGCGCCATATCCTCCTCGAACCGCCTGCGTTGCTCGTGCGGATCGGTCAATTCGCCAAAGCCGTTGGCCAGTTCGACACCGCAGGCATAGAGCTCGAACCGTTCGGCCACCCGTGGATCCAGTGGCCAGGGCCGCGCCAGAGCCGCCTCGTGCACGGGATAATGATAGAGAATGGTGGCACGGCCATGCCCCAATTCGGGCTCGATTTTTTCAACCAGAACCCGACTGAACAGGTCAGACCATGTGTCATCATCGGCCACCCGGATATGGCGATCCCGGGCGGATTTGGCGAGCAGGGACAGATCCGGCACGCCGTCAGGTGTCGTGGCGAGCAGATCCAGACCGGCATAGCGGGCAAAGGCCTCCTGCACGCTTAACCGTTCGGGTGGAAGAAAGGGATCGGCAGTCAGCGTCCGAAATTGCAACTGCTTGCTGTGGCAGGCTGTTGCGGCCCGCTGGAGCAGGCTGGCGCAATCCTCCATCAGATCCTCGAGCGAACCACCGACGCGGTACCATTCCAGCATGGTGAATTCGGGCGCATGCAACACGCCGCGCTCGCGGTCGCGGAACACCCGCGCAAAATCGAAAATCCGGGTTTCGCCGGCGGCCAACAGCTTTTTGCAGGCAAATTCGGGCGAGGTGTGCAGATATAACGGTTCAGTCCGGCCATCATGGCGGCGCAATTGCACCGGCACGCCATGCAGATGGGTTTCATTTCCGGGCGAGACTTGCAGCTGTCCGGCCTCGACCTCGGTGAAGTCCTGCGCCTCGAACCAGCTCCGCAGAGCGGATTTGACGGCATTGCGGGCCATCAGCAACGGGCGGCGGTCGCGGTGCTTGTCCGGTGCCCAAAACGGCGAAATGTCACTCATCACAAGTCCCACTCGGGCATCGGCCCATTCTGATTGCGTCCATCAAATATGGCACAAAGTGATTTTACACTGGCAACCGGCGGTCGAATATGGGAAAAGCGCGCGCATGGCACATGATTGTGCCGCACGGATTTGATCTGCCAAAGATGTTTCGATGCCCGCGCATGAGACGGGCCTAAGCCAAGGATGAGTAACGTGAAGGTCATCGCCAGTTCGCTTCGCAAGGGCAATATTGTTGAATAGGACGGACATCTCTATGTCATCCTGACAGCAGAAAACATACATCCCGGTAAGGGCACGCC
>CANGOE010000081.1 GCA_947455455.1 Hyphomicrobiales bacterium | reverse complement strand
GGCTGATCGCAGGTAAATGAGGATATGACATGGATCGTCTGACACAAGTCGCACTGAATTCAATGCGGCTGATGACCGAAAATCAGAAGATCACCACATCGAATCTGGCCAATTCCAGTTCGATCGGGTTCCAGCGTGACATGTCCGACAATCTCGGTTCGGTCTATCTGAAGTCGCAAAACAGTGTCGAAGACCGCGTCTTCGGCACCCGTGGCGAAAACGGCATTGATACCAGTCGGGGCCAGATGATCCCGACCGACAACAATCTCGATGTGGCTGTTGAAGGGCAGGGCTACCTTGTGGCCCAAACCCCCAAGGGTGACCAGACACTGACCCGCCGTGGTGACATGAAGGTGGGTGTCGATGGTTTCCTGCGCAATGGTGACGGCAATCTGATCATCGGCGGCGGCGGTCCTATCAATATCCCGCCCTACAAGAAGATCGAAGTGGGTTCGGATGGTACGATTTCCATTCTGCCGCTTGGCGATGAAGGGACCATTCTGACACCGGTGGGCCGCATCCAGCTGGTCAGCACACCGGCCCAGAATTTGACCCGTGGCCTGGACAGTTTTATCCGTCCCAAAGACGGACAGATCCCCCAGCCCGATGCCAATATCAAGCTCAATTCCAAGGTGCTTGAATCCTCCAACGTCAACACGGTCGATACGCTGGTGTCGCTGGTGGAACATTCGCGTTCCTATGACATCAAGGTCAAACTGATCTCGACCGCCAAGGAAATTGATACAGAAACGTCGAAACTGATGCGCAATGACCGTTAAACCCTTGCTTAAAATCTGCATTAGCAAACAAAATTGTTGTGATTTAAGAGTGGCTTAACCGCTCCAATCTCTCCCTTATCGGTGCGATCAGAGCTTGGCATGAGAATTGCTAGGTACAGGATGCGTAACGAACAAGGGTTTGAACATGACTGACGCTCTCCACATTGCCAAAACGGGATTGAACGCCCAGCAGACTCGCATGAGTGTGATCTCGAACAACTTGGCGAACGTCAACACGGTCGGCTTCAAGCGCGACCGTGCGAGCTTTGAATCGCTGCTCTACCAGACTGAGCGCGAAGTCGGCTCCCAGACATCCCAGAACACCCAGTCCCCGACCGGTCTTGCGATCGGTACCGGTGTGCGCATTGCCGCGTCCGAAAAGCTCTACAATCAGGGCAACATCATCTCCACCGACAATTCGCTGGATATGACAGTGGAAGGCGGCGGCTTTTTCCAGATCTTGATGCCCAACGGCCAGACGGCCTATACGCGTTCGGGCAATTTCACCAAGGATGCGACGGGCCGCGTGGTCAATTCGAGCGGCTATCCGCTGGAACCCGCCATCACCATCCCGCCCGAAGCCTCTTCGATCACTGTGTCGTCGGACGGGATCGTCTCGGTGGCCATTCCGGGCCAGACCAAATTGACGCAGGTCGGCCAGATCGAAACCGCGACCTTCCCCAACAATGCGGGTTTGAAACAGCTTGGCGGCACGCTGGCGCTTGAAACCTCGTCGTCCGGCGCTCCTGCTGTCGGCGCTCCCGGTTCGGCCGCACACGGCACCATCCTGCAAGGCGCTCTGGAAGCCTCCAACGTCAACGTGGTTGAAGAGCTGGTGAGCATGATCGAAACACAGCGCGCTTACGAAGTGAACTCCAAGGCCATCTCGTCGATCGACGGCATGCTGAAGTTCCTGACACAGAACGTCTGAGGAGGCTCTTATGCGTAATATCCACCTCGTTATTCTGCTTGCGACACTGGGTCTTGGCGGTTGCAACACCATGCAGGAAGCCAAAATGTCGGAATCTTTCCAGTCCAGCTATGACAATGTCGTGGCTGTGAAGGAAAAGGCCGCCGATGGTGCGATCTATTCTGCCGCACAGACCGGCTTTTTCTCCGGCGACCGTCGCGCCCGCAATGTCGGCGATGTGCTGACAGTCAACATCACAGAAACCATTTCGGCCACCAAGTCGAATGACGGTTCGATCACCAAAAAGGGTTCGGTTGCCGTCGGCCTGCCGCCTGCTTTGTTCGGTCCGGTGGGTATTATCGGCGGGATCTTCAGTGGCTCGAAGGGTGGCGATGCCGCTTTCGGGGCCTCGGTTGACCAGTCCTATGCCGGATCTGGCGCGGCCAACCAGTCGAATACGATTTCGGGCACCATGACCGTGATGGTCACCCGCGTTTATGCCAATGGCAATATGTGGATCGAAGGGCAGAAATTGCTCAGCGTCAGCCAGGGCGAAGAATATGTGCGTGTCTCCGGTCTGGTGCGTCCCGATGATATCGGTCCGGGCAATACGGTTGTCTCCAACCGCATCGCACAGGCCAACATCACCTATACCGGTGCGGGCGACATTGCCGATGCCGGCAAGCAAGGCTGGTATGGCCGCGCCTTCAACGCTCTCTCACCGTTGTAATGGGGTCTTGATATGATCGGATCAGTTCAGATGAAACGGATGATGGGTGCAGTGGTTGGTCTTGGCCTGCTTGGTCTGGCCTCGGCGGCTTTGGCACAGGCTCCAGCGGCGGCTCCTGCCGGTGGTGCGGCCATTATGGCTTCGGCTCCTCCCCAGCCTTTCGAGCGGCTGGACCGTGTGAAGGATGTGGCGAGCTTTGCCGGTGTCCGGTCCAACCAGTTGGTCGGTTACGGCATTGTGGTCGGTCTGAACAAGACTGGTGACGGCAACGTTGCGGCGACCCTTCAGAGCTTGCAGAGCCTTGTGGCCCGTTTCGGCCAGACGGTCGATCCCAACTCTCTCAATGCCGCCAATTCGGCCGCGGTGATGGTGACTGCCGATCTGCCGGCCTTTTCCAAGCCCGGCCAGCGCATCGATGTGACCGTTTCGGCGCTCGGCAAGGCCACTTCGCTGAAGGGCGGCGTGTTGCTGATGACCCAATTGGTGGGCGCGGATAACGAAACCTATGCCATGGCGCAGGGCAACCTGTCGGTCGGTGGTCTGGGCGTGGAAGCCAAGGACGGCTCCAAAGTGTCGGTGAATATCCCGACCGTGGGCCGTATTCCCGGTGGTGCATCGGTGGAGCGCATTGTCGCCAATCCGTTCGAAACCATGCCTGCGATGATGATCAATCTTAACAATGCCGATTTCTCCACAGCGACCCGTCTGGTCAAGGCGATCAACAAGGTGATGGGTGACGGCACGGCTTCGGCGATGGATGGCACGACCATCCGCGTGCTGGCTCCTCGTGATCCCGACCAGCGCGTGGCCTTCATGTCGGCCATTGAAGAAATCAAGGTCGAGCAGGCGGCTCCTCCCGCCCGTGTGATCGTCAATTCCCGCACCGGTACGATCGTGATCGGCGAGGGCGTGTTTGTGACCCCTGCGGCGGTGTCGCATGGCTCCTTGACCGTCAACATCAAGGAAATGATGAAAGTCAGCCAGCCCGGCCAGATCAATGGTGACAACAACACCGTGGTCAATCCAGGCGGACAGACGGCTGTCACGCCAGACTCGCAGATTTCGGTTGATCAACAGCCAGCCCGTACCTTCCTGTTCGCACCGGGTGCCCAGCTGTCCAACATTGTCGATGCAATGAATGCCGTGGGCGCTTCACCGGGCGATCTGGTGGCGATCCTCGAAGCCCTGAAGCAATCCGGCGCGCTTCATGCCGATCTGATCGTGATCTGAGGAGCGGCCATGAACATTCTGCCAAAACTGGATACACCCAAGTTGCCGGCCAACACAAAGTCACCCTCGACTGACAATGTGACACTGGCGGCGGCCCGCAGTGCAGGGGTCAAGCCTTCGCTTGAAGCCTCTGCGCAAGGGTTTGAAGCTCTGTTCATCCAGACCGTGCTTAGCACCATGCACGACAGCAAGATCGAGAATGATCTGTTCACGGATGAAAGCTCCAAGCCGTTTCAGGGCATGCTTGATCATGCCTATGCGGAGTTGACCACCAAATCCATGAATACCGGCCTGCGTGAAGCCATCATGCGTGCCTATAGCGAAAAGGCAGGAGCCACAGCGGCTTCCGCCCAATCAATGAACACGGCCGTTTCGGCCATCCGTTAATCCCGCAATCGCGGCAAAGGCTAGAAGATGTCTGATATTCTTAGCATTGGTGCCTCCGGGGTCTCGGCGTATCGCAAATCGCTCGAGGTGACCGGCAGCAATATCGCCAATGCGAATACGGAAGGCTATGTCCATCGCGATGCGACCCTGACCACTGTCGGGCAGGGATCGTCGTCGCCATTGGTCATCGGTAATCCGTCGGGATCGGGTGTCAATGTCAGCGTGGTGACCCGCGCGACCGATAATTTCTTGCGCAATGCCGTTTGGGCGGCCGATTCCACCAGTGCGCAGGCGCAGGCGCTTGCCAATGGTTTGGGCCAGCTTGAAAAGCGCGTATTGATGCCGCCAAGCACCGTCTCGACGACGATGCAGAAATTCTTTGCCAGCATACAGGACATTGCAAACGCGCCTTCGTCGCAATCGGCCCGTATTGCGGCGCTCGACAGCGCGCAACAGGTGGTGGACCAGTTCCATAGCCAGGTGAGCGCCTTGTCGCAGGAGGCCTCGTTTGCCGAAACCAATATTTCGGCCACCGTCACCTCGGCCAATGCCATCATCAAACAATTGGCACAGGTCAATGCCGGCATTGCCGCCACCACCGGCAGTTCGCAACAGCCCAATGATCTGATGGACCAGCGCGACAAGCTGATCGGCGATTTGTCGAACCTGATCAGTGTGACGGTCACAGAAGATAAATCCGGCAAGGTCGATGTGTTCCTTGGCAATACGTCCAGCGGTCCCAAACTGGTGGACGGCAAGGATGCCAAATATATCGGCACGACCATGTCGGGCGAAAAGCTCGATTTCATCTATGATCCGGGTGGCCAGAACACCACGACCAATCAGGTCAATGGTGGCTCGCTCGCCGGACTGACGCTGTATCGCAACCAGTGCCTCTATACGCGCGACAATTTCAACAAGCTCGCGCTGGCATTTGCCAACAACCTCAATACCCAGCACCAGCAGGGTGTCGATCTTGCAGGCAATCAGGGCTTGCCGGTGTTTTCGACCGATACCCTGTCCGCGGTTGCCTCCCCCTCCAATCGTGGCGATTCAAAAGCCAGCGTCGATCTCGACAGCATGGGGGCGGTCAGCAGCGATACCTATAAAGCCGTTTATGACGAAGCCACAAAAACATGGACCGTCACAGCCGGCAAAAGCAAGCGCACGGCAACCGGCACCGATGTTGTGACCATCGACGGTTTGAAATTCCGGTTTGAAGGCAATGCCAAGCAGGGCGACAATTTCACGGCAGCCCCGTTGAAGGATGCCGCCGCCGGATTGCGTCTGATGCTGAAAGACCCGACGCAATGGGCCATGTCCCTGCCGACCTTTGCTGACACCAATGCCAGCAATGCCGGCAGCGCCAATATCATGATCCAGAAGATCGCCCAGCCGGTGCCACCGCCGAGCCTGCCGATGATCCAGTCGGTGTTCGGGCAGTCGCAGATCCCCAAAGGGGCATTGGGTGTAAAATCCGATGGTGTGGTCACCACCGTTCCTTCGGGGGCCACCAATGTCACTCTTTCGAGCCTGAAAACCCTTTCGGCCGCGACCTTCAAGGCTGATCTCGATCCGCTGTTGTTCAAGCAGGATAACCAGCCCAAACTGTCGATGACCTTGATTGAAAACGGTGAGCAGAGCTTCTACCCGCTCGATTTCATGTTCGATATGGCCGCCAATACCCACGCCATTGACGGATTGAACAGCAATTCCATTCAAGGTCTGGCCGATAGCATCAATGCCGAACTGAAATTCAAGGGCTTAGATGATCGTTTGGTGGCCAGTGTCGCCAATGGTTCGATTTCCATCAATGCACTGGGCGATACCCAGATCAAAAATCTGTCATTGTCCTCGACAGCCACTTTGAAGCCGATTGATGCCACGGTTGAATCCGGGATCGGCGGTACCAATCTGCAGGTGTTTACCCGTGAAGGTCGGCAGTTGTCCGGTCCGGTCCTGTCACCCTCGCAGGCCTTGAAACTGCTGACGGTCGCCAACGGCTTCAATGCCGATGCCCGCTATGTGCCGCCCAGCGAATTGATCGGCTATCGCGGTGTGTCCATCACCACCACCGATGCGCCGCTGGCAGTCACCACCCAGCGTGACCAGTCGCAAATCATCAAGGTCTCGGCTTTTCCGGCCACCGACGGCGCGCAAGCCACCGACAGTGCGGGGTCGACGTTGGCAGGCGCGGTTTATGACCTCAATCTGGCCAGCCTCAACAATGTGCGTCTGGCAGGCAGTGATATTCTGGGCAAGAATTCGGTTGATATTGCCGCCATGCTGGCCAGCCGGTTGACAGCGCAGGCCACAACCCAATCCGTGCAGGGCAGTTCGCAGAGCTATTCGGGGATAGACTGGACCACCTTGGGGAATACCGTGCCGCAATTCAATGTGAATGTGGATGGTGTCGACCAAACCGTGAGATTTGTCCGCGATTGCACCGTGACAGGCACCGGAATTGACTGGAACACCATCGGCAGTGGACCTGCCAAATTCACCCTGACCATCGACGGTGTGGCGCAGGAATTTACCCTGACCCGTTCAACCGATGCCACCGGACAGTTGATCAATTCGGGCACGGTGGAAGCCAGCAATCCTGTCTCGGCCGATTGGTCGACCATGTCGGACAACTGGACCCGTCCTCTGACCTTCGCCATTGATGGCCAGAATGGTCTGGTAATGAACCTGCCTCCGGAAGTCTCGGCTCTTGACAATGTCTCGGTTGCAGGCTCGGGCGATGCAGTAGCCCTTGGCTTGGGAGCCTTTTTGTCAAAAGCCAATACCGGCCATTTCGTGTCCGAAGGCATGCCGCCTTTGACCTTTACCATCGACGCCAATGACAAGATTGCGATGTCGATCCCCAAGGCGTTGAACACCAATATTCCAATGATTTCGATAACATCCTCGTCTTTGACGCAGTTGAAGGCGATGGGTTTAAACGATCTGCAATATCGTTTGTCCGGTGCGGCCGCTCCCGATGCGGCCCAGCTTGCCGGTGGTTTGCCTTTGACGGTCAATTATCAAGGGGTCAAAACCGACCTGACGATCACCGGACCTTCGGGTTTCATTGTGAATACGGGGATCAGCTGGTCGAGCGATGCCGAGGGGCGCTTGACGCTGTCTTCCGATGATCCGGCCATGTCGATTGTCGCCGATACCCCCACCAAACGCGACAACGCGTCCAAGCTGGGCTTTATGGGCTCCGATCTGACGATGTCGCTTTATGGTGACAATCTGTCGATCAGATCCTCGATGATGAACGGGGCCACACCTTTGGTGCCGGGTGCGGATACGTCCAGAAGTGTTTCGCGGGTGGCCCATTCGATCACGATTGGCGGGCCGGTGCCCGAAGATCTGATCATTGCGGTGCAGTCGAGCAATATTACAACCCATACCGTCTTGCACGGTGTGCAGGGCACTTTGGTCCCCGCCATCCAGACCATCGCCCTGCCGAGCGACTGGCAGATGAGCGATACGCTGAAGCTCGATATTCCCGGTGTGGATTTCGGTGGCCCGCTCTATCTCAGCGGGGCCAAATCGGTCGTCGATCTGTCGTCGCTGATCCAGAACAAGATCAACCTGTCCAGCGCTGTCAACAAGCCGACCGTGCGCTATGACCTGTCCAGCAACAAGCTGGTGGTCGAATTTGCCGATCTGGGTCCAAAGCCGACCATCGTATCGGCGATGTTGCGCGGCAACCAGCAACCTGTGCCTTTGATTGTCAATTCCACCAATAACGGGATCAAGCCCGGCACCGGTGTGAGCGAGGTGCAGAACCTCGATCTGGCCCAGGATATGCGCACCGGTGACAGTTTCGATGTCACCTTGAAGCTGACCTCGGATGCCACCAAATTGGAGACGTTCAAAGTCGGGCCGCTCGGCATCAGCGCCAAGGCCGATTTTGTCGCCAAACTGAATGCCGCGATTGCCGCGGCCACCGGCAATGCCAATCCGGCCCCTGTGGAGGCATCGCTCGAACCAAATGGCCCTGAAGGTAAAGTGACCTTCTCCTGGCATGGTGTCGGCGATGTGCCCGAAGTCAGCGTGTCACAGCTCAATGCCGTCCAGAACGTGCAACGGTCGCTGATTGCCAGCTATCCGGTTGATCTCCAGCGCACCAATCCGACCGCGCCCGATATCACCGTCCGGGTGATCGATCAGGGCAAAATCGAAATTCTCGACAAGAACACCGGCAAAAGCCTCGCCAACCGCAATTATTCGACGGGCGAAACCATTGATTACATGGGCCTGTCGTTCAAGATCAACGGCAATGCACAGGTCGGTGACAACTATACCATCGTTTCCGATACGACGCGCACTGGTGACAACCGCAATGCCGCTTTGTTGGGGAGCTTGCAATCGGGGGATGCCTACGGGGCCGGTTCCGGAACCTTCCAGGATATCTATGCCTCGGTATCGGCCCAGTTGAGCTCGGCCACACAGGCCGCCAATGATACCTCGACCTCGGCCCAGCAATCGGCGGCCAGTCTGTTGTCGGCCTATGACAGCAAAATCGGGGTGAGCCTCGATACGGAAGCCGCCAATCTGTTGCGCTTCCAGCAGGCCTACCAGGCCTCGGCGGAAGTGATCAACACCGCCAAGACCATGTTCGATACTATTCTGAAAATTATGTGATCGTCGGAGATTGAGCCATGCAAATCAGCACCAAGCAATTCTACGACACCCAGTTAAAGAGCATGCAGGATTTGCAGGCCGATGTCGGCAAATTGCAACAGCAGATTTCGTCCGGCAAAGAGCTGACCAAGCCGTCGGACGACCCGATCGTGTTCTCGCAGGCCTCGCGTTTGCAGTTGCAGCTTGATAACCTCAACAACTATTCCCGCAATATCACACTGGCCTCCAATAAGCTGAACATGCAATCGACCATGATCACGCAGGCCGCCAATATTGCGACCCGTTTGCAGGAACTGACCTTGCAGGGGGCCAATGACACGATGTCGGCGACCGACCGCAAGGCGATTGCCATCGAAATGATCCAGCTCAAGGGCCAACTGGTCGATTTGGGCAATACCACCGACCAGAACGGCGAAGCCATTTTCGGCGGCTTCCGTGCCAAAGCACCGGTGTTCAATGCGGATGTGAACGGCAAAATCAGCTATTCGGGCGATAATGGCGTGCGGATGGTTGAAATCGGTGATGGTGTGACAGCCCCAACCGGTGCCGAAGGCTTGTCGAGCTTCATGTCGGTGCGTGTGAAGGGCGAAACCAATCCCCGCTCGGCTTTCACGATTGTCGATGATGCCATCGATGCGCTCAATCAGGGCAAATCGACTGCGGGCACCGTGTCGCAAATGAAGGGCATGGTCGATCATTTCTCCAATGTCCAGACCACAGTGGGAAGCCAGCTGGGCCGTCTTGACGCGCAAAAGACCGTCAATGACAATTCCGGCCTGACCTTGAAAACCGCCCTGTCGAGCCTGCTCGATACCAATATGGAAGAGGCGGCCACCAAGTTCTCGCAAAAGACCCTGAGCCTGAATGCGTCGCAGACCTCCTTCTCGCGTATCGCGCAGTTGTCGCTGTTCAACTACCTCAAATAAGCGGTTGCCAAAGCAGACACAAAAAAACGGCCCGATCATATCGGGCCGTTTTTGTTTGAGCCGGTCTGTCAGCCTTGTCCGCCGCCTGGCCCCGATATGGCGGCCGATTGCGGGGGAGGGGCCGCAACAATATTGGGATGGGGATGATCGGTCGCCGCCGCCAGATAAAGCCGCTTCAAAGTCGGCACGCGGTCGAGAAACTCGACCCATTCCAGATCGAACGGTGCGCCCATCCAGTCTTTGGCG